>DATLEB010000036.1:0-87375 GCA_035525615.1 Kofleriaceae bacterium
ATGGTGCGGTAGCCGAAGAGGCGGACCCGCTTGGCATACACGTCGATGACGATGAGGCCCGCCATGAACAGCAGGACCCACGGCCACAGGTCGCGCGTGTAGCTGACCGACTCCTCGGTGGCCTTCCACGCGTCGGTCGGCGCGAGCTGGTTCTTGCCGTCGGTGACCTGTGCCGCCTGCGTGAGCGGTGCCTCGTCGGGTGTCGTCTTCAGGTACTCGACGGGGTAGGGCAGCGCCACCGAGCCCATGCTCTCGGCGACGGTCTTGCCCTCGCGCTTGTGCACGGCGCGCAGAAGGAACGAGCCGTAGCGCTCGATCTTGAAGTCGGCGACGTACCGGCCGGCCGCCGCCTGATCCATCGGGATGGTCTGCTTCACCTGGTTGGTGGCCGGGTCGACGACCTCCAGCTGCGTGTCGAGCGCGTTGACGAACTGATCGCTCGAGTCGATCGCGTCGACGACGACCTTGGCACGACCGTCGTCGATCGACGTGAACATGTCGTAGCTGTCGTAGACCTTGCGCCGCATCGTCGTGCGCACCAGCTGCGCCCAGAACTTGGGATAGCCGTTCCAGGCGATCCAGTCCTGGCTCCAGCGGTTCTTCACGTCGCTGGTCCACGCCACGCTCGTGCCCGTGCCGTGGCGCCAGCGCGCCAGGATCGGCTCGCCGAGGTCGCTGATGAGCACGACCTCGCCGGTGGGCTTGGGCTTCGTCGTCACGTAGCCGCGCAGCGGCGGCGCGCTCTCGATCGCCGTGCCCTCGATGAGCTCGACGCGCTTGGCGACGCGCACCTTGATGAGGTCCTCGACCAGCTGCGACTTCTGCGCCTCGGTCGTCTCCTTCATGAAGATGCGCGGCAGCGCGCCGATGTCGTCGGTCATGTAGAGGCGGCCGTCGCCGTTGTCGGCGATGAGCGACAGCAGGTTGCGGTCCGCGCCCGTGACGCCAACCGCGGTCACCGTGATGCGCGCCGCGCGCATGTCCTGCACCAGGTCGACGATCCCGTCGTACGGCGCCTCGCCGTCGGACAGGAGGATGACGTGCTTCACCTTGGCGTTGATGCCCTGGAGCAGCTCGAACGCCTCGCGCAGGCCCGGATAGATGTTGGTGCCGCCCGCCGACTGCAGGCGCGCGATGTCGGCCGAGATGCGCATCTTGTTGGCGGCGCGCTGCGGCCGCACGAACACCTGCGCCTCGCTGTCGAACGCCACCACGCCGATGACGTCGTTGGGCGAGAGCACCTCGGTCGTGACGCGCGCCGACTCCTTGGCCGCCTCGAGCTTCGGGCCCTGCATGGAGCCCGAGCGGTCGATGACCAGCATGAGGGCGATGTCCGGCTGCTCGCGCATCTTCTCGGCGTCGAAGCGCACCGGCATGATCTGCTCGATCTTGGTCCCCTGGTAGCCGCCCGAGCCGAACGAGTCCTCGCCGCCCGCCATGATCAACCCACCGCCCATCTGCCGGACGTACGTGTCGAGCGCCGCCATCTGCCCGGCGCCGAGGAAGTGCGCGGGCACGTCGGACACCAGCACCAGGTCGTACTTCTCGAGCTCCTTCGCCGACGACGGCAGTCCACGCGGGCCACGCACCTCGACGTCCATGTTCTCGTGCTCGAGCGCGCGCTCGAGGTACCCGGCCGAGCCGGGCTCGCGCAGCACGCCGCCCTCGACGTACAGGATGTTGGGCTTGCCCTTCACGGGCGCCGTCATCACCGCCTCGTTGTTGGCCTTCTCGGTGTCGTGCGCGAACTTCGACAGGCGCAGGCGGAACGTCGTCGCGCCGGCGCGCTTGGCCTCGGCCTTGAACGCGATGCGGTTCACGCCCTCGCGCAGCTCGACGGTCTTCGCGGGATCGAGCGCGTTCGGGAACTCGTCCTGGCGCAGGTTCAGAGTGACGGTCTCGGCGTGGGTCGACCACACCTGCGCCTTCACCTCGAACGGCTGGCCCACCTTGATCTCGTCGGGGAGCTCGAGCCCGACCACGCGGATCTCCTGCGTCGCGTCGGCGGGGAAGGTCTTCCACGAGACCTTCACGCCCATGTCCTTCGAGCGATACGCCTCGGCGACCAGGTCACCCGCGGTCTGGTTGCCGTCGGTGACGAGCACCATGCGCGGCAGGTGACCGGGCGGGTAGAGGCCGTAGGCGAGCTGCATCGCCGCCTGCACGTCGCTGCCCGCGCCGCCGGCCGCCGCACCGCTGGTGTGGCGCCCGATGACGTAGCCGTTGCCGTCGCGCGCCGCGACCTGCGGCTTCTCGGCGAAGGTGACCACCTCCATCCAGTGGTCGTCGGCCTCGCCCTTGCCGGCCTGGGTGCGGAGCTCCTGCACGTACGCGCGCGCCGCGTCGAGCTGCTTGTCGGAGACCGACTCCGAGACGTCGACGAGCACGACGGTCGCGACCTTGGAGTCGCGTGTGATCCACGACGGACGCGCGAGCGCGATCGCCGCCGCGGCGATGACCAGCGAGCGCAACGCGGCCTGCAGACTCTGCTGCGTGTACGAGAGGTCGGTGAGCGACCAGTTCAAGTACACGAAGAAGAACGGGACGATGCAGACCAGCTTGAGCCACTCGGGCGAGAGCAGGTCGATGGGACGCTCGCCCAGCCCCGAGATGGTGATGAGCGAGCGGCCGCCGATCCACCAGTCGAGCAGCAGGTAGATCGCCACCGACGCCACGACCGCCGCGGCGGTCATCGCGAGGATGCGCACGGTCTGCGAATCGTTGGTCGTCATACGGTGATCCGCCGGTGGTACGTGACCCACTCGACGAGGAGCAGGAGCACGACGGCGAGGACGAGGTACGTCCACAGGTCGCGCCGTGCGCTCACCCCGAACTTGCCGGGCTCCTCGAGCTTCTTGCCGCCGAGGACGAGGTCGGTCGCCGGCGCGATCTTCGACTCGGTCGTCGAGCCGAGGTTGGCCGCCAGCTCGAACGACGCGATCGGGTCACGCGTGTCCGGCTGGGTGCCGGTGGGCGCCGGGTCATCGGGATCGAACGCGAGGATCTGGTGGATGCCCACGCGGCTGCCGTAGAAGGTCGCCATGCCCTCGACCACCGGCGCCTTCGACTTGCGTCCCGCGGGATCGACGATGGTCACCTCGTTCACCTTCACGAGCCCGTCGAGCGGGATGCGGAAGCGCTGGCCCGTGGTGTACGTCGTGACCAGGTCACCGTCGTCGCCGGCGAACCAGTCGAAGGTGTTGACCAGGAGCAGCGGGAACGCGACGCGCATCGGCAGGTCGGTCGACGTCAGCGAGAAGCCGAAGCCGATCAGCTTCCGTAGGTTCTCGCGGCGCGCGACGATCAGCGGGTCGCGCACGAAGTAGGCGAGGGCATGGTCGCCCCTGGTCTTGTCGACGGCGAAGACCAGCGAGTCGAGGAAGTTGGCGTCGGCGAGCTCGACCCAGCGCATGACGGGGTGAACGTCGTCGACCTCGTTGATGCGCGGCGTGGCCACGGTACCCCGCGTGGCGAACGGGCTGTGCTCGCCGGTCGGGTGGAAGAGAAGGACGTTGACCGGCGGTGGCGGCAGCACGGCCGGCGTGTGGTCGTCGAAGAGCACGGCGTCGTAGAGGCGACCGGTGATGTTGTTCTGGATCGCAGCGGCCGGATCGGCGTCGTACTGCTCCGGCGTGACGTGCTCCCAGAACACGCTGTCCTTGAGCGCCTTGAGCGCTTCCTCCAGGTAGCGGTTGCCGCGCCAGACCACCAGCACGTGCTGCATCTTCTGCTCGGGCATTAGCGCCCACGCCTGGTCGTCGAGCGGGAAGGGGTCGCTGTTGTCGGTGTCGTCGCCCTCGCCGGGACGGAGCGACGCGCGCAGCGTGCTCGAGCCGCCGGGGAGCTCGCGATAGATCTCGCGGATGCGCTGGCCCGGCGTGAGCTCGATCGACTTCACCTCGATCGCCGACTCGCCGTTGTAGAGCGCGAGCTGACGCCGCGCCTTCTTGGTGCCGAAGTTCTGCACCTCGATGAAGACCTCGTACGCGGCCTTGTTGTCGATGTAGCGGCGCACGTTGAACGCGACGATGCCGACGTTCTCGCTGCGGGACCCGACGCCGAGATACCGCACGTCGATCCCACCGAGATCCACCGCCGCCAGGTCCTTGATGGCGAGATTGTCCGCGCCCGTGCCCGGACCCGTGCCCTCTGCCTCTCGTGGTGGTGCGCCCCATGCCGCGCGCCGCAGCTGCTGCTCGCTGTACGCGCCGTCGCTGATGATGACCACCAGCGGCTTCTGCCGCCCACGCAGCGCGTCCGCCGCCGCCGAGAGCGCCCGCGGCAGGTCCGCGGGCGTGTCGGCCGGCTGCAGCTCGTGGATGACCTTCTTGAGCATCGGCTTGTCGCCGTCGAAGCGCGTGAGCGGCGTGGCCTGGCCGTCGACGCGCATGATCATGGCGAGGTCGCCGCCGCCCATCGAGTCGACCAGGTCCTTGGCGCGCTCCTTGGCGCGCTCCATACGCGTGAGGCCCTTGCGCTCCTTGTCGCCGTCCTGCGCCTTCATCGACGCCGACGCGTCGATGAGCACGACCACGCTGCGCGCGTCGGGATCCCGCGCGCCCATCGTGGGTCCGAGCGCCGCGACGAGCAGGAGGCCGACGATCGCGAGCAGGAACGCCAGCGACAGCCAGCGCTTGAGCTGCTTCCACAGCGAGTTGGCGTCGCGCTGCTCGAGCACGCGCTTCCACAGGTTCGAGAACGGCACCTCGAACCGGCGGCGCCGCATCTTGATGATGTAGGCGACGACGACGAGCACGGCCGACACCGCGGCCGCGATCGCCACCACCGACCCCGGGATGGGACCGAGCCAGTTCACCGCAGGAAGCCTCCCGAGCGGAAGATCTGCAGGACCAGGTCATCGAACGGGATCCCCGTGTGCGTGCGGAAGAAGGGCACCGCGCGCGCCGTGCAGAAATCTTCGATCTGCTTGCAGTAGCGCTCGTGCTCCTTCGTGTACTCCTCGAGGAGCGACTTCGACACCGTCACCTCGCGCAGCTCGCCGGTCTCGCAGTCGACGAGCGCGAGATCGCCGTGCAGGTTGGGCGCGGCTTCCTTGAGGTCGTAGACCTGGAGCACGAACGGCTCGAACTTGTTGTAGCGGAGGGTGTTGATGCCCTCCTCGAACCCGGCCGGGTCGTAGAAGTCGCTGATGAGCACCGCGAGCCCGCGCCGCTTGTGCTGGCTCACGAACGTCTTCATGGCGTCGGCGATGCCGGTGGTCCCGCCGATCTCGACGTTCCGCAGGAACTCGAACACGCGGAAGATCCGGTTCTTGCCGCGCGCCGGCGGCATGCGCCCGAGCACGTGGTCGGAGAAGGGCAGCAGCGCGACGCGGTCGAGGTTGGCCAGCCCGACGTACGAGAGCGCCGCGCCCACCTTCATCGCGTAGTGCATCTTGGGCGGGTTGCCGATCGCCATCGAGTCCGAGCAGTCGATGAGGATGTAGATGTGGAGGTCCTCCTCCTCCTCGAACAACCGCAGGAGCAGCCGATCGAGCCGGCCGTACAGGTTCCAGTCGATGTAGCGGAAGTCGTCGCCGCGCGCGTAGGTGCGGTGATCGGCGAACTCGATGCCGGAGCCGACCTTGCGCGTGCGGCGCTCGGCGCGCAGGTTGCCGGCGAACATCTTGCGCGAGACCATGTGCAGGTGCTCGAGCGTGCGGAGGAAGCGCTCGTCGAACAGTCCCGATCGGTCGGCGGCGCGGGCCGCACCGCTGGTGGCGGGCGCCTGCGCCTTCTTCTTCGCGACCAGAGCCACTAGGGCGTCTCTTTGGTCGAGCGAAGGATCTCGGCGATGATCGCGTCGGCGCGCACGCCCTCGGCCTCACCCTCGAAGTTCAGGATCAGGCGATGGCGGAGCGCCGGCGCCGCCACCACGCGGATGTCATCGATCGCGACGGCGTAGCGGCCCTGCAGCAGCGCGCGGATCTTCGCCGCCAGGATGATCGCCTGGAGGCCGCGCGGCGACGCGCCGTAGCGCAGGTACTTCTTGCTGATCGGCGGCGCCTCCGGCGTCTCCGGGTGCGTCGCCTGCAAGACGCGCACGGCGTAGTCCTGCACGGCGCGCGCGAGCGGCACCTTGCGCACGAGCTCGCGCAGCTCGAGGACGCGCGACTTCTCCATCACGGCCTGCGGCTTGGGCGTCTCGTCGGACGTCGTGCGGTCGAGGATGGTGTGGAGGTCGGCGCCGCTCGGGAAGTCGACGACGAGCTTGAAGAAGAAGCGGTCGAGCTGCGCCTCGGGCAGCGGGTACGTGCCTTCCATCTCGAGCGGGTTCTGCGTGGCGAGCACGAAGAACGGCTTCTCGAGCTGGTACGTCGACTTGGCGACGGTCACCGAGCCCTCGCTCATCGCCTCCAGCAGCGCCGACTGCGTCTTGGGCGTGGCGCGGTTGATCTCGTCGGCGAGGACGATGTGGGCGAAGATCGGGCCGCGCTGGAACTGGAAGTGCTTGCCGGTCTGATCCTCGACGATGACGTTGGTGCCGACGATGTCGGCGGGCATCAGGTCGGGCGTGAACTGGATGCGCGAGAACGTGGCGTGGATGCACTCCGCCATGGTGCGGACCAGGAGCGTCTTGCCGAGGCCGGGCACGCCCTCGAGCAGCGCGTGGCCGCCGCCCAGCATGCAGGTGACGACACCCTCGACGATCGCGTCCTGACCCACGATCATGGTCGCGATCTCCTCGCGCAGGCGGCGGAGGTCGGCGGTGAAAGCGGCGACGTTCGACTCGACGTCGACGCGAGTAGCGGCGGAGGCAGACGAGGTCATGGGGCTCCGTGGGCGGGGGCTGACTGCTGGCTGCTGAGTGACTGCTGACTAGTCCATCGCGTGCGGCTTGATGTTCGTGAAGTACTTGTTCACGTACCGCCGGTAGGAAGACGGCACCTTCTCGTTGTGCATGACGTCTTCCTTGATCTTCTCGTAGTCGGCGTAGACCTGCTTGTACGCGGTCGACGCGAAGCCCTTCTGCGCGGCCGACAGGACGGTCTCGCGGCGTGACGGACCCTTCTTGCCTTGCACGCCCGAGACGCTCTCGTCGGTCGTGTCGCCGCTCTTGCCGGTCGCGTCGCCGACGAGGTTGGGGTCGTGGCCGTCGCCGTACGTGTTCGACGGTCCGTCGGGCGGCTGGTTGCCCTGTCCGCCGTTCTGCTGACCCTGACCCTGCTGGCCCTGACCCTGCTGGCCCTGGCCCTGTCCCTGGCCCTGGCCTTGGCCCTGACCCTTGCCTTGCTGGCCGCCCTGCTTCGCGAGCGACTTCTGCTGGCCCGAGCGGTTGTTCTTGCCGAACGGGTTCTGCGGACCGCGCGAGCCGCGCTGCTTCGCGCGTCGCATCGCCTCGCGCAGATCTTCCATCTGCGACGAGACCTTCTTCTGCGCGGCCTGCTTGCGCTGGTCCTGGTCGACCTTGCCGGTCTCCTCGGCCATGTCCTTCAGCGTGCGTGACGCCTGCTTCTGGCCCTCCTGCTCGCCGTCCTGCTGGCCGTCCTGCTGCTTGCCGTCCTGCTGCTTGCCGTCCTGCGGCTTCTCGCCGTCCTGCTGGCCGTCCTGCTGCTGATCCTTGTTCTGCAGCTGCTTGGCGGCCTTCTCCATGTCGCGGTGGAGGCGCTTGAGGCTGTTCTTCTGCGTCGACTGCTCGCGCTCTTCCTTCTTCTTCTTGAGCTCGGCCAGCTCGCGCTGCTTCTTCTCCAGGCGGCGCTCGGCTTCCTGACGCTGCTCGTCGGTCTTGGCCTCGTCGCGCTCCTTCTCGAGCTTGCGCAGCTGCTCCTCGGTCTTGGCGATCTGCTGGTCCTGCTTTTGCTCGCGCTCTTCCTGCTTCTTCTCGAACTGGCGCGCCGCCGATTCCATCGCCTTGGCGAGGTCCTGCTTCTGCTTCTCGTTCAGCTCGCCCTTGTCGAGCTTCTCGGCGAGCTTCTCGAGCTCCTGCTTGGCCTTCTCGAGGTCGTTCTTCTCGAGGGCCTTGCCGAGCTCCTTGGTCAGCTCGTTCTTGGCCAGCTCCTCGCCGGTCTCGGCCAGATCCTTGTCGATCTGCTCGGGCTCGGGCTCGTTGCCGTGGTCGAGGGCCTCCTCGGCCTTCTTCATCTCCTTGAGGAGATCTTCCTTGGTGATCTTGCCTTGCTCGGCCTGATCGATGAGCGCCTCGATCTTGGCGGCGTACTCGTCGAGCGCCTTGACCTCGTCCTTCGTGGCCTGGTCCTTCAGGTCGGCGACCAGCTCGCGCAGGTACGCCTCGTCGTCGGGCTCGAGGACGACGGTGTTGTCCTTCTGTGCGCGCGGATCGTTGTCGCGCAGCACCTCGAACGGCACCGCGCCCCACTTCTTGCCCTTGGCCCACACGATCAGCTGCGTCTTGCCGATGGCCGCGCCCTCGGGAATCTCGATCGTGATCGCGCCGCCGGTCCACGTCGTCACCGACGCGGCGACCGGTCCCGTGGCCGCGGCTGCGGCGGCGACGATCGCGTACGACGTGCCGATCGTGCCCGGCGTGGCGCCGCTGATCGGCGCCTTCTCGTCGCCGACATAGACCATCGCGCCGTCGAGCTCGCAGGCATCGGTGGGCGCGGCCTTGTGGCCGCACAGCCGGAGCCCGTTGATCGTGACCTCGTCGCCGCGCTTGGCCATGGGCGGCGTCGCGCCGACGAGCCTGGGATCGCGCTCCGGCTGCTGGATGCCGATGCCGGCGGCGATGATCGCGACGGCGGCGAAGCCGAGCGCGGCGGGCAGATCCTTGGGCTTCCGGAACGGCGAGGCGGCCTGGACGTTGGCGCGCGGCGCGGCGCGGACGGCGTCGCGCATGGCGGCGCGCATCATCTCCATCGTCTCGGGGTCGGTCGCTTCCTTGTTGTGATCGAGCATCCGCTCGAACGCGATCGCCGTGGACAGGCGGTCGGCGAGCCCGGACGCGCGGTCGACCTTGCGGGCGACGTCTTCGTCGTCGTGCGCGCGGGTCGCGCCGATGATGGCGCCGGCCGCGATCACGCCGCCGCATGCGGCGAGCATCCCGATGCCGGTCGAGGGCCCGACGAGCTCGCTGCGCACGAGGAACACCGTCGTGAGCGCGCTGGCGGAGGCGAGGATCGACGCGGTGGTCGCGCCCTCGAACGCGCCCTGGATGCGGAGCCGCCGGCGTGTCGCGGCCACCACGCCGCGAACGTGGCCCAGGTTCGCGGTCTCGATCGCAGGCGCGGCAGGGAGGGTCATGTCTTCCTACGTCCGAACCGGGCGCCGGACTGCGCGCCGGGATGAGGCGACCGGGCAATTCCGGCGACGGATCCTGGGACCGATAACACCCAGCATAGCACCATCATTCCACGCATCATCCGGCGCGCGGATCTACGCCTACATTGTAGGTTCTCGACGAAATCGGCGGACCTTACGCCGTCGTCACATCTGCCAGACGGCGAGCGAGAACTTGTTGCTCGACGTCTCGATGACCTTGTAGGTCTCGCGGCCGGTCTCCGTCGGGATGAGCGACCGCAGGCTGCCGGTGCGGCCGGCCTCGGTGACCACGAAGTAGCGGCGGCCTTCGGGTGCCAGCGCGCGGTCGTTGATGTACCGGTTGAACGCGACGTTGTCCGTCTCCTTGAGGGCCGTGTGCATCTCCGGCAACACGCCCCAGATCTCGTCGCCGCTCCAGAAGTTCTCACCGCGCCAGTAAAGCTGCCACGCGATCAGGCGGTCTGCATCGACGACCTTGGTCGGGCGCTTTCGCCCGCGAATGCCCTTGGCGTACTTCCGCGCTTGATCGCGCACGGGCGTGACCGCCGACGGCTCGAGCTCGATGCGCATCCGATGATCGCCGATGACGCGCGAGCGTCCGTGTAGCTCGTAGGTGCCGCCGCTCTGCACGCCCTGCACCTCGATCTTCACGGTCATCGGCTGACCGTCCTGGTACGCGTCGGGCACCATGGTGTCGAAGTCCCAGCGGTCCTTCACGCCGCCCCAGTCATCGTAGAACTGGCGCGGCGAGTAGTAGACCAGCTTCACGCCGTAGATCTGGCGCTCCTGGTAGTAGCGGCGCACGGCGTCGCGCATGCCCCAGTGCTGGCCGGCGATGGGCATGTACACGTGCATGGCCCAGAGCGCCGTGCCGAGGGCCGTGACCGCGACGGCGACCACGGCGATGCGCCGGAACGGCAAGCCGAGGAGCGTCGACGCGAGCGCGCCGAGGATGCCCATCACCAGGAACGCATCCGAGGGATCGATCGACCACGGCGGGTTGGTCGGCCACGGACGGTCGTAGCGGTAGATGAACATCTCGATCCACTGCTTCTCCTCGTACATCATGTCGCGCGCGAGCAGCAGCACGACGCCGGCGCCGAAGAGGCCGAGCACGAGAGATGGCTTCACGCGGCCGGCGAGCAGATCGTCGAGCCAGAGGCCGACGAGGATCGCGAACGCCGGCACCGCCGGGAAGATGTAGTGATGGAACTTGGTCTGCGACAGCGAGAAGAGCGCGGTCGCGACCACCGCCCACGTGCCGATCATGAAGCGCACGCGCGCGGCGCGCTCGTTCGGTGCGCGCACCATCGCCGCGGCGGCCAGCGCCATCGGCAGGAGCGCGACCCAGATGAACATGCCGTAGCCGACCTGCGACATGCAGTAGTCGAACGTGCCGCGATCGCCGTGCACGCCGACGGCGGCGCGGTTGAGGTTGTGGAGGAAGACCCACTCCTGGATGAACTTCTGGCCGTCGCGCATCCACATCGCGAGGTGCCAGGGCAGGACGGTGACGAGCAGCAGCACGATGCCGCGCTTCACCTCGAAGTGGCCGTCCCACAGCGACCTCCAGCGGACGGTGAAGACCACGTAGAGGAAGCAGCACACGCCGACGAGGCCGAAGCCCGGGATGCCCTTGCCGAGGATGCTGATGCCGACGAAGGTCCAGAACCACAGCATGTAGATCTGGCCGGTGCGCTGGAGCGGCAGCGTGCGCGTGACGTGGCGCGCGAGCGCGAGGCCCCTGCTCCACGGCTCACCCGACATCGTCGCCCACGCGTAGAGCGCGAGCGGCGGCACCAGCGGCCACGCGAAGATGCTGGTCTCGGCGAGCTCCATGGAGCGCGGCCACAGGCGGGTCTTGGCGTCGGCGCTAGCCGCGGCCACGGTCGGCGCGATCAGCGCGGCCTTCACGTACGTGAACGCGCGCGGCCAGATGACGTAGAGGGCGCCGAGCGAGATCGACGTGAAGAACCACCAGCCCGGCTGCGGCGGACGGAACGGGATGCGCGCCAGCGGGTACCGATAGATCTGGAAGTAGACGACGTAGTAGATCGCCTGCGTCATCAGGAAGCCGCCGACGAGCAGCGTGAAGAACCAGCGGCTGTCGACGGAGATGTGGCGTCCGCGCCCGGCCGGGATGCGGAAGAGCGAGCGGATCGGCTCGTTCCCGTCCTCGGCGGCGAGGAGGAACATCGAGAGCGCGCCGAGCACGAGCGCGACCAGCGTCATGTCCGTGATCGCTTGCCGGGCGATCAGGAAGAAGAAGGGCGACGTCCCGACGGTGAGGAAGCACAGCCACGCGGCGCGCCGGCTCCACAGGCGCGCCAGCATCCACCACATGAGCGTAAGCCCCATGATGGCCATGAGCGCGAACGGCAGGCGGATGGCGAGGACCATCGACTGCGAGTCGACCATCTCGCCCGAGTAACCGCCGTCCTCGCCGTGGCCGAGCGCCTTCATCGACGCGGCCATCAGCCAGAACGTGAGCACCGGCTTCGAGCGGAAGCCTTCGTTCTGCCAGTCGGTGTGGACCCAGTCGTGGTCCTGCAGCATCCGGCGGCCGACCTCGCCGTAGTGCGTCTCCCACGGATCGACCAGGCTGTACGTCCACAGGCCCGGCAGGAGCAGCGCACACGCGAGCACGAAGACGATCGCGACCTCGTATCCCAACGGAAGCCGCCGAGGCAGGCGCCCGTGGGGGGCCGGAACCGTCAGGACGGGAGGCTCGACCATGCGAGAGGCGACCCTAGATCATGGAGACTTCTGGGTAAAGGTGCGCCGCGGGTGGTAGGTTCGCGATCGTGACTTTTCCACGCCTCTCGGTCGCTGCCGAGGCGCTTCCGCTGTCGATCTTCGCTCGCCTGTACGAGAAGCTGGCCGGGTTCAAGGGCGACGTCATCCCGCTGCAGATCGGGGACACGTACCTGATGCCGCCGCCGGCCGGGCGCCTCACGCAGCAGGACTTCTCCGACGAGCGCGACCTGTACGCGTACGGTCCGGCGCCGGGGTGGCCGCCGCTGGTCGCGGCGATCACCGAGAAGGTGCGCACCCGGAACCGCATCCCGGTCGAGGACGGCTGCGTGCAGGTGACGGCGGGCGCGACCCACGCGCTGGCGTGCTGCATGGGCGCGCTGCTCGATCCCGGCGACGAGATCATCCTCTTGACGCCGCACTGGCCGCTCATCCGCGGGATCGCCCAGTCGCGGTCGGTGGTGTCGATCGAGGTGCCGTTCTCGCAGATGATCCTGTCGGAGGCGGGGATGGATCCGTACGCGCTGATCGCGCGAACGGTGAGCGCGCGGACGCGGGCCTTGTACCTGTGCACGCCGAACAACCCGGATGGCCTCGTGCTCGACGAGGCGGCGCTGGCCGCGATCGCGCGCGTGGCCGAGCAGGCGGGGCTGTGGGTGCTCGCCGACGAGGTGTACGAGCACTACACGTACGACAAGCCGCACGTGTCGATCGCGAGCTTGCCCGGGATGGCGGCGCGCACGCTCACGGTGGGCTCGTTCTCGAAGAGCTACGGGCAGGCGGGGTTGCGCGTGGGATACGTCGCGGGGCCGCGCACGGTGATCGAGGCCGTACGCAAGATGTCGAATCACTCGGTCTACAACGTGCCGCATGCGCTGCAACGCGCGGCGCTGGCGTCGTTGCGCGAGGGGCAGGGCTTCCTCGACGACGCGAAGACGCGCTATCGCGCGGCGCGCGACAAGGCGGTGGCGGCGCTGAAGCTGCCGGTGCGCGTGCCCGAGGGCGCGACGTACCTGTTCGTCGACTTCGCGGGCCACGGCTGCGGCGTCGACGGGTGCTTGCCGGTGCTCGAGCGGGTCGCGGCGGCCGGGGTGTTGCTGGCGCCGGGCGCGCCGTTCGGGCTGGCGTACGCCGACTGGGCGCGGCTGTGCTTCACGGCGGTGAGCGAGGAGCGCTTGCTCGAGGGGATCGAGCGGATCAATCGAGTGCTCTAGGCGCTGCCGTGCCGCCCGTCGTGATCGATCTGCGCGCGGTGTGGAAGGCGGCGGTGGCCGCGTGCGATCCCGGCGCGCAGGTCTGCAACTACATCGACGACTTCGCGCTGCACGGCGGCCGGTGGACGGTGCTCGCCGTCGGGAAGGCGGCGGCGTCGATGGCGGCGGGCGCGCTCGATGCGCTCGGCGACGAGGGCACGGGCGACACGCTCGAGGGCGGCCTGGTCATCACCGTCGACGGGGCGCCGGTCCCATCCACGCTCGCGCGCGCGGTGGCCGGCGCTGCGTGGCACCTGCGCCGGACGGCTCACCCCGTGCCTGACGCGCGCAGCGAGGCGGCGGGGCGCGAGGCCATCGAGCTCGTGAGGGGCATTCCCGAGGACGGCGTGCTGCTGGCGCTGGTGTCGGGCGGCGCGTCCGCGCTGATGGCGGTGCCGGCGGAGGGGCTGACGCTCGCCGAGAAGGTGGCGCGGGTGAGCGAGGTGATGCGCGGCGGGGCGCCGATCCACGAGATCAACCGCGTGCGTGCCGAGCTCTCCGCCGTCAAAGCCGGAAAGCTGGGCCGTCTGTGCCGCGGCCGCGTGGTCACGCTCGTCGTGAGCGACGTCGTCGGCGATAACGTCGCGGTGGTGGGCAGCGGACCGACGGTGACCGGCCGCCCGCACGACTACGCCCTCCTCATCTCGGGCATGGACACCTTCCGGCGGACCGCCGCCGGGGTGGTGCGCGCAAGGTTGTCAAAGGTTGACACCGTCCCCTCTGCAGACTTTGCAGAGGGGACGGTGTCAACCTTTGACAACTCTGGGCTCCAGGAGCGCGCGGCGTTGCTCGACGGCGATGTGGAGGAGGTCGCGAACGAGGTGGATGGTGTCGCGCGGCGGCTCGGGCCGGGCGATATCTGGGTGGCGGGCGGCGAGTGGACGGTGACGGTGAGCGAGCGGGCGGGGAAGGGCGGGCGCGCGACGCATCTGGCGCTCCTGGTGGCGAAGGCGATTTCGGGGATGCACGGTGTGCAGGTGCTCGTGGCAGGGAGCGACGGGGTCGACGGGACCGGACCGTGGGCGGGCGCCGTCGTCGATGGAGATACGTGGGAGCTCCTCGTGCTCGACGGGCGCGACCCCGAGCGCGCGATCGCGGGGTGTGATTCGGGGACGGTGCTCGACGCGATCGGCGCGACGATCACCAGCGGGCCGACGGGCGTGAATCATGCGGACGTGGTGATCGTGGCGCGAGAGTAGTCGTGCTACGCACGGACGCGTGACGACGTGGACCACGGCCGCGGTGCTCGACTGGACGGTGAAGCGATTCACCGACGCCGGCATCGACGGCGCGCGGCTCGAGGCGCAGGTGCTGCTCGCGCACGCGCTCGGGTGCACGCGGGTCCAGCTCTACACCGGGTTCGACCGGCCGCTCGACGAGGACGAGCTCAAGCGCGCGCGCGAGCTCATCAAGCGGCGGCTGGCCGGCGAGCCGGTCGCGTATCTGGTCGGCACGCAGGAGTTCTGGTCGCTGCCGTTCTTCGTCGACGAGAACGTGCTCGTTCCGCGCCACGACACCGAGACGGTCGTGCAGCTCGTGCTCGATCAGATCGTGCAGTTCCAGAGCGGCGACAAGAAGGCGCCGGTGCGCGTGCTGGATCTCTGCACCGGGTCGGGCGTGCTCGCCGTGACGCTGGCCAAGGAGCTGCCCGCGGCGCGGGTGGTGGCGACCGACGTCTCGGAGGCGGCGGCCGTGCTCGCGCGCAAGAACGCCGAGCACAACAAGGTGAACGACCGCCTCGACGTGCGGGTCGGCGACCTGTTCGCGCCGGTCGGCGCCGACGTCTTCGATGTGATCGTCGCGAACCCGCCCTACATCGCGACCGCGGTGATCGCGACGCTCGACAAGGAAGTGCAGCGCGAGCCGCGCCTCGCCCTCGACGGCGGCGCCGACGGGCTCGACCTCCTGCGTCGCCTCGTCGCCGAGGCCGCGGCGCACCTCGCGCCGGATGGCTTGCTCGCTCTCGAGCACGGCTACGACCAGGCCGATGCCGTGCAGGCGCTCGTCGACGGGACCGGCGCCTTCACGCCGGCAGCGACCGTGCGCGACCTCGGCAAGCAGCCGCGGGTCACGTGGGCGCGCCTTCGTTCGTCCTGAGCGCACGAAGCTCGCCGAAGCGCGTCGAAGGGCGTTGACCCGCGCGGCGCTCCGGAGTCTGCTCGCGCCACATAACCAGGGGGGACATCATGGCGAATGCAGGTTTGCTCGTCGGTTGGAGTCGTTCGCGCTCGGGTCACGAGGCGCACACGGTGGCGAAGTTCAGCGAGTACATCGGCTATCTCACCGTGCAGGTGATGGAGAAGAAGATCGTGAGCTTCGAGCCGGTGGTCACACGCCCGCACGGCGGCGATCTCAACGGCTTCTTCCTCATCCGCGGCGATCGCGCGCAGCTCAACGCGCTGCAGGACACCGACCAGTGGAAGGACTGGGAGGTGTGGGGCGCGTATCACATGGAGGGCTTCGGCATCGTCGAGTGCAACCTCGGCGCCGAGATCGCAGCCACCATGCAGCGGTTCGCCAAGCTCGCCGCGAGCTGAGCGTCGTCGCGAAGCGCGGCGCTGCGCGCCTGCCGTGCGAGGCGCGCGCGCCGAGCGAGATGTCGCCGCGTGATCGCGGCGAAGGGGAGGAGGGCGAGCGCGGCGGTGGCGGCGCCGGCCAGGGGCGCGACCAGCGTCGCGGCGCACGTGATGACGAGCGCCGCGGCGAGGACGCGCCACACCAGCGCGCGCGCGAGGAGGGAGAGCGACGGCATGCGGCGCAGCTGCGGGCGTACCGGCGCGAGCTCGCCGCGGAGCGCGCGCGCGGTGACCGCGTCGGCGAGATCACCACGCCAGCGCGCCGAGGCCTCGCGCGCCGAGAGCACCTGAGCGCGAGCGAGCGCGTGCTCGCCGTCGGCGACGAGCTCGGCGTGCAGCTCGGCGAGTGAGCGATCGTGATCGGCGCCCCAGCCCAGCGCGCGCGTGCCGTCGGGCGCGTCGAGCGCGAACAGCGAGATCTCGCCGCAGCGCTGGATGCGGCGGCGGATGCGACCCCACGCGACGCGCGCGCTCGGTGACTCCATCGCGGCGCGCAGGCCGAACGCCGAGCAGCTCTCGCCGGTGGCGGCGCCGTCGTCGCGGTCGCTCGCGCGGTGGTCGAACGTGCACCGCACGCGCCGCAGCGGCCCGCGTCCGGAGATCCACCGGCGATAGCCGCGGATGGCGAGCACGAGCGCGCGTTGCGCGACACGCGCGGGTTCCGCCGCGCGCGTCACAGCGAGCAGTCCAGCCCGCCGCAGTCCAGGCCGCCGAGGTCGCAATCGGGGACGCAGTTGCCGAAATCGGCGCTCGAGAGCGAGCAGTCGAGCAGGTCGCACGGGTCGAGCAGGTCGCTCAGGTCGCACCAGGAGCTATCGATGCCGCTCTTCTCTTTCGTCTGCACCTCGTCGTTGATGCTGGCGGCGATCGCCGCCGCGCCCACCACCGCCGCACCGACCAGCGCCGCATCCAGGAGCGAGATGCCGCTCTTTTCGAGATCGACCTCGGGGTGCGCCTTCTTGAACGCGGTCAGCGTGGCCTGTCGCATCACCCACCGCCGCTGCTCGGGATCCCACGCCAGCCCGCGCCATCGGCCCTCGAGCTCGACGGCCACGCCGAACACCGTCGGGTACGTCTCCTTGGTGTGATGGTCCTCGGCGCCCGCCACGTCGGTGTGAAAGCCGATGCCGGTCATCGGCTCGGCCTGCGGCACGTGCTGGAGCAGGCGCGCGAGCGCTTCGTCGCGCTCCGCCACGCCCTGTCCCTGTCGCGCGCCCCACGACGTCGCCAGCTCGGCCAGCATCCGCTCGATCCGGTGGACGAACTTGCGCTTCGCGTTCGCGAGGCGCGAGACCTCGTCGTGCATCCGCCCGATCGCGTCGCGCGCGGCGGTGGCGCCCTCGAGCGTCGTGGCCAGCACCGTCAGGTGCGCGCGGCCCTTCGGACGCCGCGTGATCGTCACCTCGACGAGCTTGTCCTGCGCGCCCGCGTCGATCGCCAGCACCAGCACGTCGCCGCCCAGCTTGTCGTCGTACGCGACCCGCGCGTTCTTGCCGCGCGCCGAGAGCGCATCACGCAGCCAGATCGTCCATTGCTCGAGGTGGTCCTGTCGTTTCCCCACCTGGCGATACTAATCAATGCTCCGTCTTCTTGGGGTCGACGCCATCTTCCTTCGCAGCGTGCACCGAGACGTCGCGCTTCTTGCCCGAGTCGAGCGTGGCGAGGAGCTTCTTGAGCTTGGCGCTCGCCAGGTGCGGGCTGGCCTTGCCGGCGTACTTCCGCGTCCACTCCCACTTGCCGCCGCCCTTGTGCACGCCCTTGCTCTGGTACCAGGCCGGGTGCCACATCACGAGGCCGTCGGCCTCGGCGGTCGCGCCGACCGCGGCACCGGCACCGCCCTCCCGTTCCTCGGCCGCCTTCTGGCGGCTGAAGATGCTGTCCGAGAGCTGGAAGAACGGTCCCGCGAACGAGATGCCGAGCTCGTAGAGGCCGTCGTCACCGAGCGCGAGGTGTACGTGCTCGGCGATTCCGCCGGCGCCACCGTCGGGGAAGACCATGCTGATCTTTCCAGCCGGAAGCGCGGCGAGCGTGTTCACGACGTCGTCCTCGCTCTTCAGGTTCATGCCGAGATCGATCGCGTTGCCGCTGGCGTGCGAGCTGTGCTTGCCGTCCTTCGCGTAGTCGACGTCGGCGCGCACCATGTCGCCGAACGTGAAGAGCTTGCGCGCGTTCTTCATGCCGCCGCGCACGTACTCGCGCAGGCGGCCGGCGGCGAGGTCGATCATGACGGCCAGGATCGGCAGGTGCCCACCATCGACCGCGTACTCCATGCGTCCACCCTTGGTGCCGACGTGCTGCGTGTGGATCTTCTGCTTCTCGAGCTCCGCCACGCCGCGCTTGATCGCGTCAGCGCCCGAGACGCCGTCGGACGTGCGCAACAAGGTCTCGCCGTGAGAGAGCTGCGTGAGCTGGCCGAGCGTCGACGGAAACGCTCCGAACAGCTCGGTCTTCAGCGCCTCGAGCAGCCACGTCGCTTCGATCTGGTTCGGTGATCCGTGCGGCGGCACGTGCGCGAGGAGGTCGTCGATCAGCGCATTGCCCGACGGACCCACGGCGTCGTTGCGTGGCACCACGGCCTGCGCGTTCGCGAGATCGCCGCCGGTGATCTCGGGCGCCGCCCTGGGCGCCGCGTGACGCGTCTCGTGCCCGTGCAGCGCGGGTCGCACGATCTCGTCGC
This sequence comes from Kofleriaceae bacterium, assembly GCA_035525615.1. Taxonomy (GTDB): domain Bacteria; phylum Myxococcota_A; class Polyangia; order Haliangiales; family Haliangiaceae; genus UBA2376. Next base: position 18,479 of record DATLEB010000036.1, read on the forward strand.
GCAGGCGCAGCCACTCCCTGGCTTCCGGGCTCCCCGCGGTCAGCTTTCCACGGCCCACCTCGGGCCGGCACGCCCAGAACACCTCGTTCGTGATCGTGTTCTCGTCGTGCACGCCCTTCGCGAGCTGCTCGGCCGCGACCTTGGCGGGATCGACGGCGCCGTGCACGATGCTGTCGACGTAGCTCTGGCCCGACGTCGGCAGCGGGTCGCCCTCCGCCGGCCGGGCCTGTACGTTCACCGGCGGTGGCGTCGAGCCCTCGGCCTTGCGCTGCAGCGACTCGGTGCGCGTGCGCTTGCCGGCCATGCCGCCCCCGCTATCGTGGCCGGCTCCCTCGTGCTCCGAGTCGTTCCCGGTTCTGAGCGAGGCGTCGTTCATGGCCTCGGCCAAGAGCAATCACCGCGCCAGCGCAACCCCGCGTCGCCACGCGGGAGCGCCCCGAAATCCGGGCTGCACGCGCATGACGGCCGGGCACCAAGCACGGGCACAGTCAGGCACGTGCCCGACGACGCAGCGCGACGAGCATGACCAGCGCCACACCGAGTGGCAGCCCCGCGTCGCCGTTGCCGGGGCCCCCGCTCCGGCACGCACAGCCCTTGCCGCCCGACATCGGCAGCTTCTTCGCCTCGCCGGCGCGCGCACAGGCACGGTCCACACCGGCCGCGCAGGCGCGATCGAACATCGCCACGGCGCGCGTCACGTCGCGCGTGCCGCCCGCGCCCTCCAGGTGCGCCTCGCCGGCCGCGATGCAGCCGAGCGGGTCGCGCCCCTCGCACGCCTTGTCGAACAGCGCCGACGCCGCCTTCACATCCACCGGCGTGCCGACGCCGTCGCGGTGCAGCGTGCCCAGCACGTACGCGTAGTACGGGTTGTGCTCGGACTGCGCCTTCGCGAGATCGAACGCGCGCAGCGCCAGCTTGGCGACCTCCTGCCGCGACTCGCCCTCGCGCTCGGCGAGCTTGGCGAGCGAGCGGCACGCGTCGGGGCTCCCGGCGGTGCACCCGCGCGCGTAGAGCTCCTTCGCCTGCTTCACGTCCTGCTTCTGTCCGCCGCGCCCTTCCTCGAGCATCACGCCCAGGCGCGGGCACCCGACGATCGCGTCGTCGTTGCACGACGCGGTGTAGAGCTCGGCGGCCTTGGCGTCGTCGGGCGGCACGCCGATGCCGTACTCGGTCAGCTCGCCGACGTTGGCGCAGCCGTACGGATCGCCGAGGTCGCACGCGCGCTGGTATGCGGCCGCCGCCTCGGTCGTGCTCCACGACGCGCCCTGGCCGGTGTAGTAGTTGAAGCCGAGGTTGTTGCACGCCGCCGCCATGCCGTCCTCGCACGCGCTGCGGTAGAGCGGCGTCGACTCGTCGAACTTGCCGAGGTCGATGTAGACGTTGCCGAGGTGCCAGCACGCCTCGGGGAGGTCCTGGTCGCACAGCGCCGCGTAGCGCTCGCGCGCCGCGTCCTTGTTGGCGACGATGCCGACGCCCTCGCTGAGGAAGTTGGCGAGCACGAGGCAGCTCGAGCGCGCGCCGCGTCCGCAGCTCTCGTTGATGATCGCGTACGCCTTGCGCGCGTCCTTGGTGACGAGGTTGTTGTTGCCCGCGTAGGCCAGCGCCAGCGCCTCGCACGCGTCCTCGTTGCGCTGCTTGGCGTTGTCGCACTGCGCCTGCAGGAGCCCGGTCGCCTTGCCCTTGAGCTCCGCGTTGGCGCTGGTGGCGTCGGCGAGCGGGCCGAGCGCGTAGCAGCTGGCGCCCTCGCGGTACTGGCAGGCCCAAGCGTGCGCCGCGAACGACGCCGACAGGTCGCGCTTCACGCCCTCGACGCCGCCCTCGTACATGCGCGCCAGCGACGCGCAGCCCGCGCCGTCGCCGGCCTTGCAGCCGGCGCTGTACGCGGCGATCGCCTTGTGCGGGTCGCTCGGGACGCCTTCACCCTCGCGATGCACGTCGCCGAGGCGCGTGCAGGTCTCACCGCCGCCTTCCTGCTCGCAGCCCGCGGTGTACAGCTGGAGCGCCTTGTCGGGGACCTTGCGGCCGGTGCCGTCGTCGCCGCTGAGCGCCATGTCGCCGGCGGCCTCGCACGCGCCCGGGCTCTTGCGCAGGCAGCCGGTCGAGAACAGCTCGAACGCGCGCGCCGGATCCTTCTTCACCAGCTCGCCGTCGCGATGCGCGAGCCCGGCCTGGAAGCAGTCCTCGCCCGAGCCGGTCTCGCAGGCGCGCTCCCAGATCTGCGTGGCGAGCACACCGTCGGCCGCGACGCCCTCACCGCGCGCGATGCGCGACGCCGCCGCCGAGCACGAGAGCGCGTTGCCGGCCTGACACGCCTTGATGTAGGTCGCCGTGGCCTGCGCCTCGTCGCGCGTGCCACCGCGGCCCGTCGCGAAGAGGAACGCCTGCAGGCTGCACTGCGCGGTCGACAGCGTGCACGCGCGATCGGCGAGCGCGGTCAGGCGCGCGGCGTCGGTGGAGCCGCTGTTGGTGAGGATCGCGCCGGCCTCGGCGCACGCGTCGGCGTTGTCGTACTGATCGCAGGCCTTGCCGTAGTAGGGGAGGGCGCCGTCGGGATCGGCGGTCGTGCCGTAGCCGCGATGGATGAGGTAGCCGACCGCGTAACACGCGAAGCCCGAGCCGGCCTCGCAGCCCGAGACGAAGACCTCGCGCGCCTTCTTGTAGTCGGTCTCGACGCCGTGGCCGAAGACATAGAGCAGGCCCAGCTGGTAGCAGCTCGGTCCGCTTTTCGGACATTCCGTCGCGAGCCGCTCGTGCGCGCGCTGGTAGAGTGACCTGGCCTTGGCCTCGTCACGCTCGACGCCGAGCGCCTGCTCGTATTTCTCGGCGAGGTGCACGCAGCCGCCGCCGTTGCCGAGCTCGCAGCCCCGGGCGAGGGGCGCGATCGCCGCCGCCGGATCGGGCTGACCGAGGAGACCCTTGCTGTAGACCGCGGCCGCCGACACGCAGCCCTCGCTCTCGCCGAGGGTGCACGCCTTCTGGTAGAGCTCGAGCGCCTTCTTCGCGTCGGCGGCGCCGAGGCGCGCGTTCTCGTGCAGGTAGCCGAGCAGGTAACACGACGTGCCGTGTTTCGAGCCGCAGGCACCGGTGAGGAGCGCCGCGGCCTTGGCCGGGTCGGCCTTGCCCTCCTTGCCCTCGAGCTTGTCGATGGCGAGGTAGTAGGCCTCCTCGGGCGAGCGCTTGCGCGCGACCACCTTCTTCACGCACGCGCCCTGGCCGGGGTTCCAGGTCTGCCCGGCGGGACAGTTGCGCTCGGCGGCGGCGGCGAGGCCCGAGAGGACGCAGAGCACGAACAGCGAGAGCGAGAGCGAGGTGACGAAGGGCGAGACAACCGCGAGGCGGTGCTTGATCACGGGTGCTCCTATTTCGTTCCGTCCGTGGCGCAGCGGAAGCCGATCTCGGGGTCGGGCTCGGTCGGGTCGGCGGGCAGACGCGCGTGGATCGACGCGTACCAGCCCGCGTCCCACGTCACCAGGAACGAGGCGCCGCGCGCGATGCGCTTGCCGCCTGCGCCGTCGGACGTCCACTCCATGACGTTGCCGAGCAGATCGCACACGCCGTCGATGGTGCAGTCGCCGGCATGCGTGCCGACGCCCGAGGGCGCCGGGTTCTTCTGCGAGCGGTCGCGCTTGAGCTGCGCGCCGTCGGGTGCGAGCGGGCTGCGCTGCGCGGCGAACTCCCACTCGGCCTCGGTGGGCAGGCGCTTGCCGAGCCGCTTGCAGACCTCGGCGGCGTCGGCCCAGGTGAGCGAGCGCGCCGGCACCCCGGGCTTGTCGCCGGGCGCGGGCGTCTTGCCGAGCGCCGACTTCGCGGCGAGCGCCGTCACCTCGAGCTTGTCGAGATAGAACGGCGCGACCTGCGTGTCCTGGCGCTGGAGCGCGTCGGGCGAGCCGGCGGCGAGCGTCGGATCGGCGCCCATGGTGAACGTGCCGCCGGCGAGGCGCGCCATGCCGGGCAGCTCCTGAGGCGCGGCGTCCATCGGCGTGGCGTCGATGGGACCCGGGACGACGATCAACCCGCTGGCGTCGCTCGCCGGCATGCCGGCGTCGGAGACGGCCGACTTCTTGCCGCCGCCCGTCGCGAGCACGACCACGACCGCCGCGGCGCCGACGGCGACGATGCCACCGACGACGAGCGGGAGCCCGCGCGACTTCTTCGGCGGCGCGGACGACGGCGTGGCCTCGCCGACCATCGACGACGGCGTGGCCTGTGTGGCCGCGAACGACGTCGGGCTCGACGCCTTCTTCCCGTGGCCGTGGCCACCGCCGGTCGCGCGCGGCGTGAACGGTCCCGCCGACGGCGACGGCGTGCCGGGCGCGGGTGTGCCGCTCGCCGTCGCGTGGCTGGTCGGCGCGCTGCCGAGATCCTGGCCAGGCTGCGCGGCGGCGCGGAAGCGCGGCACCGTCGCGTTGCGCACCTCCTGGGGGAACGCGTCGAACGCGGCGTCCCACGCCTCGCGCAGCTGATCGGCGTGCTGGAGCCGCGCCGCCGGCTCGTCGGCGAGGCAGCGCTCGACGAGCTGGTACACCGCTTCGGGCAGCCCCGGTCGCACGCTGCGCAGCGGCGCGAACTCGCGCGAGAGGACGCGCGACAGCACCTCGGTCATGGAGTCGGCGGCGAATGGCGCGCGGCCGCTCAGCATCTCGTAGAGGATGACGCCCATGCCGTAGACGTCGCTCCACGGCCCGATGTCGCCGCGATTGCCGGCGACCTGCTCGGGCGCCATGTACGCGGGCGTGCCCATGAGCGCGCCCGAGTGCGTGAGCGATGGGCCGCCGCCTTTGCGCGCGATGCCGAAGTCGAGGAGCTTCGTGACCTCGCCGTCGTCGGTCTCGGCGATGAAGATGTTCTCGGGCTTGAGGTCGCGGTGGACGATGCCGGCGCGGTGCGCCGCGCCCAGCCCGCGCAGCGCGCCGTCGAAGATGAGGTTCACGCGCGGCATCGGCATCGTGTCGGGCGGCTCGTTGATCTCCTTGCGGAGGTTGTGACCGAGCATCAGCTCCATCACGAGATAGAGCGTGCCGTCGATGTCGGCGCCGAAGTCGAAGATCGAGACCACGTGACGCGTCTTGAGCGCGGCGACCGCCGCGGCCTCGCGCTGGAAGCGCGTTCGCGCCGCCTCCTGGCCGGCGCCCTGTCCGTGCATGATCTTCAGCGCGACCGCGGACTGCGTATCCGGGTTCATCGCGCGATAAACGGCGCCCATTCCGCCGGCGCCGATCAGCCGGTCGATCCGGTACTTGCCGATCGTGGCTGCGCGCAGGAGCGCAGCCTCGTCGGTTGGACAGCGCTTCCAGCCGTCCGGGTACTCGGAGTGACAGAGCGGACAGTACACAGGGCGACCATTGTACTAGGATGCGAGAGGCGACGTGATGCGACCGTGGCTGTTCGTGGTGATCGCTGCGGTAGTTGCCGCCGCCACCCCCGCTTTCGCCGATGCTCCGGCCGGCATCACCGCCGACGACCTGCGGCGCATGCCGAAGCTTTCCGCCAAGCAGCGCGCGGCCATGCGCGAGGCCTGCGCCAGCGGCGCGCCGTCTTGCGATCGCCTCCTCCTGCTCGGCAACCTCGAGCGGCAGGCGCTGGTGCGCGCTCTCGTCCTGCGCAACCTGGTCATCGATCCGGCGCCGCAGGGCAAGATCGTGGGCGCGCTGCGCGTCTACACCGCGCCCGTGTTCGGCGAGGACGAGCGCCTGTTCACGTGGGCCAACTTCTTCCACATCTCGAGCAAGGAGTACGTGATCGAGCGCGAGATCCTGCTCCGCCCCGGCGAGGTCTGGGACCAGGAGACCATCGACGAGACCCAGCGCAAGCTGCGCGACCCGGTCTTCACGACGCTCGCCGTGCTGGTGCCGGTGCTGCCGGGGCCGGACGCGCCGCCCGGCACCGTCGACGTGCTCGCGGTGTCGCGCGACATCTTCAGCCTGCGCATGAACTCGAACTACGAGCTGCAGAACGGACGCTTCACGTTCCTGACGCTCTCGCTGTCGGAGAACAACTTCCTCGGGCGGCGGAAGTTCGTCGCGATGGTCTTCCTGATGGACCAGGCCACCTTCTACCTGGGCCCGCTCTTCGTCGACAAGAACGTCCTCGGTCGGCGCCACGACCTGCGCGTGCGAGGCGGCCCGATCTTCAAGCGCTCCGACTACTCGCTCGAGGGCAGCGAGAGCTCGTTCCAGCTGTCGCGCCCGCTGTGGTCGCTCGACACCGAGTGGTCGTGGAGCGTGCAGGCCGACCACCGCTTCGCCGTCGAGCGCTCGTTCATCGGCGGCGACCTGCGCACGTACAACGCCCCGTCGACGCCCGAGGACGACATGCTGCCGTACGAGTACCACCAGCGCCGCTGGTCGGTCGGTGGCGGCGTCACGCGCGCGTTCGGCGACACGATCGAGCACCGGGTGAAGGGCGCGTACGACCTCACCAGCCAGCGCCCCGAGGTGCTGTCGACGTTCATGGGCTCCCCCGAGGCGCGCGCCGACTTCGAGGACAACATCCTGCCGCGCAACGAGCGCACCGCCGTGCTGTACGGCGCGTACGAGATCTTCACGGCCCGCTACCGCGAGTACCAGGACATCGACAGCTTCGACCTCGCCGAGGACACGCGTCTCGGCCCGCGCGCCGAGGTCACGCTCGGCGCCGGCTTGAAGGTGCTCGGCTCGGACGCGAACTTCGGGCGCGCGACGTTCGAGGCCGGCATGACGCAGGCGTGGGGCGGGGGCGGGCTCGCCACGATCTCGGGTTCGTTCTCGACGCGCCTCGAGCGCGGCGACTTCGTCGATCGCGTGGCGTCGGTCGGCGGCCGCGTCACGTCGCCCAACCTCGGCATCGGCCGCGTGGTCGGCGAGCTGCGCGCGTCGGGCATCTTCAAGGACGAGTCGAACCGCTTCCTCGTCCTCGGCGGCGACAACGGCCTGCGCGGGTATCCCGTCGGCACCTTCGCCGGCGATCGCCGCCTCGTGTTCCAGGGCGAGTTCCGCACGCGGTCGGTGAAGCTGTTCCTCGGCAGCCGCTGGGGCGCGCTCGCGTTCTACGACGTGGGCGGCGCCGACGAGGTCATCGACGACGTGCAGCTCTACCAGGACGTCGGCATCGGCATCCGCGCGCTCGGCCCGCAGCTGTCGCCCGAGGTCTTCCGCTTCGACCTCGCGTTCCCGCTCACGCCGTACACCGTGCGCGGCGTCGAGCATGGCGCGTGGCCGCCGCGCTTCATCGCGGGATACCGGCAGGCGTTTTGACGAACGCCTGAGGCCTCGGGCCTCGGACTTCAGGCCTCGGCCAGAGCCCTGCTCAGACCCGGATCAGTGGACGAGGCGGCGCGCGTGGGCGCGGTGCAGCGGGCCGGCCTGCGATGCGCCGGCCGTGCCTGCGCCGCCCCCGTTGCCGTTGCCGTTGCCGTTGCCGCCGCCAAACACCGTGAGCGAGAGGGCTCGGCCGACCGTGATGCGGACGGCGTGGCCGAGCTCTTCCTCGAACATGTCGGCCTTGCGGAGGAGCGCGCCGTCGTCGGGGGACGGGCCGTCGCGCGTGACGAGGTCGAGCACGATGGCGTCACCGGCGCGCGACACGACCAGGTTCTCGATGCGCTGGCGATGCCCGGAGTCGAGCGCGTCGGCGAGGCGCAGGAGCGCGGCCAGCTTGCGCAGCTGCGCGCGCCGCTCCTTGGGCAGGTCGGCCTCGGACAGGACCTTCTTCACGTCGGAGATCGACTTCCGGTGCGAGCGCGCGAGCAGCGCGACCAGCTCGCGGGCCTCACCGTCGAGGCCCGGGATGCGCCCCCAGCGGATCATGTACTCGCTGTGCTTGTGGTGACCGCGCTTGTGCACGACCTCGCCGACGTCGTGAAGCAGCGCGGCGACCTCGAGCAGGACGCCGAGCTCGTCGGGGAGCCCGTGCACGTCGCGCAGCTGCATGAACAGCGCGCGGCAGAGGCGGCGGACCTGCTCGCCGTGCGTCGTGTCGTGGTCGACGCGGTTGGCGAACGTGCGCGCCGCCGTGAGCAGCGCCTTGTCGTGCGCCCCCTCGGTGCGCGCCTTCTCCTCGGCGGCGGCCTCGGCGAGCTCGAGCAGCACCGCCTCGCGGATGCCGACGCCGGGCGCGATGAACTTCTGCAGGCCAAGCTGGCGCCCGACGGTGGCCACGAGCAACGCCGCGACGCCGAGCACCTCCGCGCGATCCTGGCGCACGCCATACTTCTCCATGCGTGCGGCCACGTCGGCGCCGATGATGTCGGGCAGCGCGCGCTCGAGCGCGGCCAGCTCGAAGCTCGGGTGCGTCGGGTCGCCGTCGCCGAGGATGCGCGCCAGCGCCTCGGCGTTGCCGCCACAGGCCGCCGCGACGGTCACGTCGGTGCCCGCGACGCGCGGCGGCAGCACCGACTGCACGACGGTCGCCGTGTAGCGACGGACCATGCCCGCCTCGGCCTCGCCGATCGCGCCGTGCAGGCCGAACGTCTCGACCAGGCGCACCGTGCCGATCGGCATCGAGTAGCCGCGCCACGTCGAGCCGGCCCCGCTGCCGTCGCGCAGGTTCACCTCGAGGCTGCCGCCGCCGAGGTCCAGGACGCAGCGCGGCGGGATGCTCGTGCCGAACGCGCCCACCACCGCCTTGCGCACCAGCCGCGCCTCCTCCTCGCCGTCGATGACGTCCAGCTCGATGCCGGCCTCGTGATGGAGGCGGTGGCAGAGCAGGTCGCGGTTCTCCGCCGAGCGCACCGCCGACGTCGCGACCGCGCGATAGACCGTCACGCCGTGCTTGTCGAACAGCTCGCGAAAATGGCGGAACGCCGCGATCGCCTGCTCGATCGTGTTGGTCTCGAGGTCGCCGCGCGTGAAGACGTCGTGTCCGAGCCGTACCGCGACGCGCTCCGCCTCGACGCGCACCAGGCCGTTGGTCGGCGACAGCTCCGCCACGACCATCCGGATCGCGTTCGATCCGGCATCGATGGCTCCGAGCATGGTGCGAGTCACGACTACCCTCGAGTCCTAAGTATCACGCGGTGATGGGATCGAGTCTGACCGATGTATGTGCCGATCCCCCAACGCTACCTGGACGCCCCGGTGACGGGAACGTTACGCTCGACGCATGGGGAGACGGATGGTGCGTGTGGTCTTCGTGTTGGCGCTGGTCGGAATGGTTCTGGGGTCGACGGGGTGCTTCGCGATCGCGCTCGGCTCGATCAAGAGCGAGGAGCAGAGCGCGATCGTCGTCGACACGCGCAGCGGCGGCCAGGCCGACGTGGCCGGCACGCTGTGTTACGTCGAGCGGAAGAACCGCAAGGTGATGAAACGGGAGGCGCTGCGCGGCAAGACGCAGCCGATTCGAGCGGTGGCCGGGCTCGAGGTGCTCCTCGGCGGCCTCATGGCGCTCGCGCCCGGATCGGCCGGCGACAAGGGCATGTACGGCGGGCTCGCCTTCGCCGCCGACGGCGCGCTGGCGCTGCTCGTGATGTTCATCGTCGACGACAGCGTGGTCACGCGCGAGCGCTGGGAGGCGACGACGGAGACGGGCTCGTGCATGTGACCGCGCTGCGAGCGGCCGTCGTGATCGCCGGCGTGCTCGTCGTGGTGGCCTCCGACGCCCATGCCCAGCGCTCGTGCGTGCTGACCTGCGACGGCGAGGGCAACTGCGTGCGGGGATGCGAGGTGGGCGAGGCCGACTCGTACTCCGGCCCGTCGCCGGAGGACATCGCGCGCATGCACGCCGAGCAGGCCGCGCGGGTGCAGGCGCAGGTCGACGCCGCGATCCGCGACGGCCACGCGGCGCGCGCGAACCGCAAGAAGGAGCTCAACCGCGCCGGCGTCGAGGCGGCCAAGAAGAAGCAGTGGCACAAGGCCATGAGCTACTTCGAGGGCGTGCTGCGCCTCGATCCGTCCGACGCGCTGGCGCAGAAGAACCTGGTCGACACGCGCGCGCTCGCCGACGCCGAGGCCGCGGAGATCCAGCGCCTGGCCGCGGCGGTGGCCACGCAGAAGGCGGCACAGGCGGCGGCCGCGGCGGAGCGCGCGGCGATCCAGCGGCGCGTCGAGCTGAGCCCGCGGCTCACGGCGAAGAAGCCAGTCCGCTTCCCGGAGCCGCCGTCGCCGGTCACCGGGGGCAAGCTCGACCGCGGCGCGTCGATGGCGCCGGAGGTCCACGACTTCATGAAGGACGCGTTCGCCGCGCTGAAGGAGCAGGCGATCGAGCAGGTGACCGACGCGATCGAGGACGAGCGCGACGACCTGCTCGACTACACCACCCCGCAAGGCATGTGGTGGCGCGTGCAGTGGAACACCGTGCAGCTGGCGCGCACGATCCCGCAGTGGATCGAGGACGCCGCCACCGGGAAGATGACGGCGGACGAGGCCGTGCTCCTCGACAAGCGCGCCGCGCTCGCGGTGATCGACATGGGGCAGGGCCAGGTCGCGCTGGCGCAGCGGATCCTCGAGACGCGATCGGTGGCCGAGGGCGTGAAGAAGTACGCCGAGGAGGAGCTCGAGGACGTCATCCACGACGGGATCGTCCCGCTCGCCACCGGGCTCGGCGCGACGCTCCACTACCCGGAGGGCGCGCCGATCGGCGACCCGCGCAGCCTCTGGGACAGCGTCCTGTGGCAGGAGATGCGGCGCGAGCTGACGTCGGTCGGCACCGTCACGCTGTTCGTGACCGACACCGCGATGAAGCTCGAGGAGAAGTGGGCGCCGAAGGCCGTCGAGGCGGACAGGTGAGGACGCTCGTCGCGCCGGCGCTCGTCGCGAGCGCGCTCGCGGCGTGCGGCGGGAAGCCCAAGGCTGCCGCCGAGGAGCCGACGCCCGCGACGCCCGCGTGTCCGGCCACGGCCACGCCGCAGGCCACGACCATGGAGGTCCTGCTCCACGCCGCGCTCGCCGATGCGTCGGGGCTCGGGCCGCTCGCCGCGAGCTTCGACATCTCGCCGCAGCGCTTGCTCCTGCTCGAGGACGCGCAGCACCTCCACCTGCTCGGCTGGGGCGGCATCGTGCCCGTCGACGGGCTCGCTCCGGTCGACGCGTTCGCCTACACGCCCGACGGGTTGCTGATGACGGTACGGGGCAACCAGCTCTCGTACCTCGCGGCGTCGGGCACGCTCGAGAGCCTGATCGAGCTGCCGAGCGCGGGGATGGGCATCGCGGCCGGCGCCGACAGCATGTTCCTCTTCGAGCGCCAGAGCGCGACGCGGCGCTTCGGCCTGTTCGAGCTCGCGCCGGGCAAGAAGGCCCGCCTCCTCCTCGAGTCGCCCGAGCCGATCGACGCCGTCGCCCACGCCGGCCCGCGCGTGCTCCTCGTGTCGGGCGGCGCGGTGTTCGAGGCCACGCCCGAGCAACCGATGCGCGTGCTCGCGCATCTCCCCGGCGCGCGGCGCATCCAGTCGGTGGCGGCGGACAGCGCGAGCGGTCGCGTCTACTTCTCCGATGGAGCGGCGGTCTTCGCCGTGAAGGACGGGTGCGTCGGTGTGGTGTCGAGCACGCTGGGTGGCACGCTGCGCGTCCGTGACGGCGCGCTGTTCGTCTTCGACGCGAAGCGGCGCGTGCTGGTGCGCTTCCCCGCGCTGCAGTGAGCGTGCGACGCTAGGGAGATGAGACGCGTCGCCGCCATCCTGCTCGCCGCGGGCGTCGTCGCCGCGGTCGCGTTCCCGTCGACGGCGCACGCCGACGAGGACTGGAACTGGCTCGTCGGTCCGCTGGTGGGCGTGCGGCTGGGCGGTGTGAAGGACGGCAGCCGCGCCATCTACGGCATCGAGGGCGGCGCCGGCCTCGGCCCCGAGCGCCTCAACGTGGGCATCACGCGTCGCCTCGACCAGACCTTCGCCTACGTGGAGCTCGATCCCTGGTACCTCATCGGCGGGACGCTCGGCTTCGGCGGCGAGCTCGAGAGCGGCGAGCTGTTCCCGGTGGTCGGCGTCTGGGAGGGCATCCCGCTCAAGTACCCCGACTGCGCCGGCGCCGGGCTGCACCCGGCGGTGACGCTCGCCGGCGGCTACCGGTGGACCGGCGTGCACGAGCTCTACGTCACGATGAAGGCGGGCCGCGCGCCCGACTTCTGCTGGGACTAGATCAGGTGCGCATGCCGGGCGCCTCGCGTCCGGTCGAGGCGACGTACTCGTCGTAGCTGCCGCCGTACACCCGCGGGCCGCTGGGGTTCAGCTCGAGGACGCGCGTGGCGAGCGCACGCAGGAACATGCGGTCGTGCGATACGAACACCAGCGTGCCGGTGTAGTCGCGCAGCGCGGCGGTGAGCGAGCGCTTCGTGACGATGTCGAGGTGGTTCGACGGCTCGTCGAGGATCATCAAGTTGGGCGCGTCGTACATGAGCTTGGCGAGCGCGAGCCGCGCCTTCTCGCCGCCCGACAGGATGCGCACCGGCTTGAACACGTCGTCGTCCTGGAAGCCGAACGCGCCGGCGAGGCTGCGCAGCGTGCCCTGGTTGGCGAGCGGCGCGTGCGCCTCGAGCTCCTCGAGGATCGAGCGGTCCGCGGTGAGGCCGTCCATGGTGTGCTGCGCGTAGTAGCCCAGCGACACCGACGCGCCGATCGTGGCCGCGCCGTCGTCGGGCGCGAGCGCGCCCGCCATCATCTTGAGCAGCGTCGACTTGCCGGCGCCGTTCTCGCCCATCACCGCCCAGCGCTCGCCGCGACGGATGATCATCGAGAGGTTGTCGTGGATGACGTGCGCGCCGTACGCCTTGCGGAGCTTCTCGAGCTTGACGACGTCGTCGCCCGAGCGCGCCGGCGCGCGGAACTCGAAGGTGCGCTCGACGATGCGGCGCGGCTCGGCGATCTTCTCGATCTTGTCGAGCTTCTTGAGGCGGCTCTGCACCTGCGCCGCCTTCGCCACGTGCGTCTTGAACCGCTCGATGAAGCGGCTCTCCTTGGCGAGCATCGCCTGCTGGCGCGCGTACTCGGCCTCGCGGCGCGCCGTCTCCTCGACGCGCGCCTTCTCGTAGAAGTCGTAGTTGCCGCCGTAGGTGCGGATGGCGCCGCCGTCGATCTCGATGATCTTGGCGACGACGCGATTCATGATGTCGCGGTCGTGGCAGGTCATGACGACCGTGCCGGGGTAGCCGCGCAGGAAGCCCTCGAGCCAGATGATCGACTCGAGGTCGAGGTAGTTGGTCGGCTCGTCGAGCAGCAGGATCTCGGGGCGCGCGAGGAGGATGCGGGCCAGGGCGACGCGCATCTTCCAGCCGCCGGACAGGTTGCCGACGTCGTCGCTGCTGCGCTCGGGCGAGAAGCCGAGGCCGGCGAGGATCTCCTGCGCGCGCGCCTCGAGCTCGTAGCCGCCGAGATCCTGGTAGCGCTCCTGGACCTCGCTGAAGCGCGCCACGACGTCATCGAGATCGTCGCCGGCCGCTTCCATGCGCGCGGTGAGGCGGTGGAGCTCCTCACCGAGCGCGGCCACCTCGCCGGCGCCGGCGATGGTCTCCTCGAGGATGCTGCGTCCGCGCGCGTCGCCCGCGTCCTGGCGGAAGCAGCCGATGGAGAGCTTGCGCGGCCGCTCGATGACGCCGTCGTCCGCGTCCTCGTCGCCGAGGATGAGCCGGAACACCGTGCTCTTGCCGGCGCCGTTGGGGCCGACCAGGCCGATGCGCTCGCCGGGGTTGATCTGGAAGCTGGCATCGACGAACAGGACCTGTCCGCCGTACTGCTTGGTGACGTTCGAGAAGGCCAGCACCGCGCCGGCCTTCTAGCACGGCGGACGCCCGTTGCGGCGGCTCAGCGCCGGATCAGCCGCCCGTCCGTGTCCTTGCCCCAGAGCCGCCCCGCCAGGTCCGTGGCCAGCGGGTCCGCGTCGAAGGGCCAGGTCCGGGCTTTCCCGAGGCGGGCACCGGTGAGGGTCTGCACCGTGTCGTTCCGGATGATCACGTCGACGGGGCCGTCGACGACCTGCAGCGTGATGCCGTCGTCGCCGTGCGCCACCACGGCCGCGGGCACGAGGGCGCGCCAGTCACGGCCGGGACGCCAGATGCACAGGAGCGCGTCGCCCTCGCAGTACTCCGAAAGGACGTACGGCCCCGTGCGATCGAGCGCGACGTTCGCCGACCACTCGCCCAGCTCGTCGTCCTTGACGCCGCTGCCGGTGACGGTCACGAGGCGGATGCCCTCCGACATGCAGTCGGTCCACGGCACCATGATGCGCAGGGCGTCGCCTTCCCACGCGGCGTGGGTGGTCCCGTCGTACCAGCCGAGGTCGGCGTGGTGCCACGAGACGCCGCCGTCGTCGCTGATCGCCGCCCACGCCTCGCCGTCGCCGTCGCCGCTGCGCGGGCCGGTCACCGCGAGCGAGCGGCCGCCGCCGATCACGCGCGCCATGTCGCGCGGCTGGTAGTCCTCGTCGCTCACACGCAGCTCGACGCCGGGGACCGTGCGCCACGCCTCGCGCACGCCGTCGCGCATCCCGAGCCCGTTGCCCTCGCGCAGGACCAGCACGCGCCCGTGGCAGTCGAAGCTCGCGTCGAGCACCGCGCCGGGGCCGGCGAGCACGCGATCCCACGAGCTGCCGCCGTCGCGCGAGACGAACACGTCGTCCTCGTTCCACGCCGCCACCAGCCGGCTGTCCGTCGGCGCCGCAGCCACGTGCTCCACCGTCGCGTCGCTCGGCTGGCGCAGCGCGCCGGTCGGCCGGGCCGTGTGCGGCTCGGGGCAGGGCCCGAGGTCGCCGAACGCTTGCGCACCCGTCGGCGCCGCCGCGGGCTGCGGCACGACGACGATCACCGGCGCCGCCACCGGCGACGCGACGATGATCGGCGCGGGCGACGCCGCGACCGGCGCGGGCATCACGCTCACGTTGGCCGGCGCTGCACGTGGGGCCGAGGCCCACATCGCGAGCACGAGCAGCGCGTTGCCGCTCGCGCCCGCGGCGAGCGCGATCCACCAGGCATGACGATACCGTGCGCGCTGCGCCTCCCGGCGCAGCACCAGCTGCGTGGTCTCCATGCGCTCGCGAACGCGCGACCGCGGCCGCGTATTTCGCCGCCTGCCCGACTACCGGCGGGCGCCGCCACCGCCGCGCGGCGGACCCTGGCGCTCGCGCTGCATCGACGGCGGGCCGGAGTTCGACGGCTGCTTGACCTTGGCGTCCTTGCTGACGCCGTCCAGCAGCTCGGCGTAGATGCCATCGCTCAACCCGAGCTTCACGTCGCGCTTGGCGAAGATGCCCTTGCCGGTCTCGACCTCGACGAACGGCTTGCCGTCCTTCCACTGGAGGAGCGCCTCGCGGATGGCGAGCACCTGGGTGCGCTTGTCGAGCACGACGTCGGCGTTCGCCGAGTACCCGGCGCGCACGAACACGTCCTTCTTCGGCTTCACCGACGCCTTGATCTCGAACTGGATGGCGCCGTCGATCTCCTTGCCCTTGGGCGCGATGTGCTCGAGCGTGCCCTCGAAGGTCTCCTTCTCGAGCGCGCCGATCTTGATCTCGAGCGGGAGTCCCACCTTGATCTTGCCGACCTCGCTCTCGTCGACCTGGCCCAGGAAGATCATGTCGCCCATGTCGGCCACGATCGCGATGGTCGTGCCGGGGTTCTGGATGTTCGTCTCGATCACGCTGAACCCGATCTTCACGGGCACGTCGATCACCATGCCGTCCACCGTCGAGGTCACGACGATGTTGCTCTGCTTGCTCGACCCGCTCTGGCCCTCCTTGACGATCTGCAGGCTCTCGTTCGCCGACGACAGCGTCTGCTGCGCCATCCGCGTGAGGTTCTGGAACGAAGCGAGCTCGGCCTCGGAGACCACGCCCTGCGCGAACAGGGCCTGGTTGCGATCGAGCTCCCGCTTGGCGTTTTCGAAGGCGATGCGCGCCGTCTGCACCGCCGCCTGTGCGCGCTGCAAGCTCGCCGCGTCGGGCACGATGCGGATCTTGGCGAGCTTGTCGCCCCGCTTGATGGGCGCGCCGGCCTCCACGTACAGCTCCTCGATCACGCCCGACACGCGCGGCTTGATCTCGACCTCCTCGCGCGGAACGATGGCACCGGTCGCGACCGTCTTCTTGACGATGTCGCGCAGCTCGGGAGCCTCGAGGCGCGCGACCTCGGGTTTCGTCTTCGACTTCGACCAGAGGAAGTACAGCGTGCCGAACGCGCCGCCGACGCACAGGATGACGATCAGGATGGGTGTGAGGCGCTTCATGGATCCGTCTCGGGTTACTCGTCTCGCAACGCTTCGATCGGCTGGATCGCCGCGGCGCGCAGGGCAGGGATGAGGCCGGCGAAGGCGCCGACCACGATGAGGATGATGGTCGCGGCGCCGGCGAACTCGACCGACACGAAGGGCGCGCCGAGCGGCACCTTGTCGCCGGCCTTCTCGATCGCCCACGCGAACCCCTCGACGGTGAGCACACCGAACACCAGGCCGAGGTAGCCGGCCACCGTGGTCAGGAACACGGCCTCCGACACGACCATGGTGACGACGCTCATCGGCGTCGCGCCCAGCGCCTTGCGCACGCCGATCTCCTTGGTCCGCTCTCGCACCGTGATGAGCATGATGTTCGACACGCCGATCGCGCCGGCGAGGAGGCTCATGAGCCCGGCACCTCCGAGCACGATCCCGATCGCCCAGAACAGCATCTCGGTCTTGGCGAACTGCTTGGCCGCGTTCCAGCCGCCGATCGCCATCTCGTCGTCGGGGTTGATGCGGTGGCGTTCGGCCAGGAGCACGCGCGCCCGCTTCTCGAGATCCTCGCCGCTGGTGCCGCGCTTGGCGGTCATCGCGATCCAGCTGACGGCGTCGCCGAAATGGAACGCCTGCTGGAAGGTCGTGAAGGGCACGAACACGCTGCGCACCTGCTGATCGCCCTGCTGGCCGGTGGCCTTCGAGCCGAACAGCCCGACCACCTCGAAGTGGATGCCGTTGATCTCGATCGAACCGCCGATCGGGTTCTCGCGCTCGAAGAGCTGCTTCGCGACCTCCTCGCCGATGACGGCGACCTTGCGCCGCTCCTTGATGTCGAGGTCGTTGATGTAGCGCCCGGCGCGCATCACCGGCGTCTGGATGTACTGGAACGCGGGGTAGTCGCCGGACACCTGGAAGCTGCCGGTCTTGCCGTTGCGCTTCACGACCGCGCCGGCGCGGAAGCCGCCCAGCTGGTTGCGCGGCGCCAGATGCTCGACGCCCTCGAGGCGCTGCAGCGGCTCGATGTCGTCGTTCCGGAACTGGATGCCCCGGTTGGGCTGCATGCCGGCGTACGGCATGGACGTGCGCTGGCCCCACATGAAGACCGCGTTGGTCGCGAACCCGGCCATGCGCTTGTTCATGGCACCCTCGAGCGCGGGCCCGAAGCTGACCATCAGCACGAAGATGAAGATGCCGAGGAAGACGCCGAGCGCGGTCAGCCCGGTGCGCAGCTTGTGCCGCCCGAGGCTCTGCCCGATCTCCTGGAAGTAGTCGGTGTCGAACATCGTCTACTCGTCCCTCAGCGCCACGACCGGGCTGACCTTCGCGGCCGAGTACGCCGGTACGAAGCCGGCGAGGGCGCCTGACAGCACCAGCACCAGGGTGGCGTAGATCGCGACCTTGAAGTCGACCGCGGGGTTGGAGAAGTAGTCACCCTTGGGCAGGAGCCATGCGGCGAGCTCGAGCGCTCCCACGCCTGCGACCAGTCCGACGTAACCGGCAACGGCCGTCAGGAAGACCGACTCCTGGAGGATCGTCGACACGATCGTCCAGGGCGTCGCGCCCAGCGCCTTGCGCACTCCGATCTCCTTGGTGCGCTCCTTCACGACGATCATCATGATGTTCGACACGCCGATGATGCCGGCCACGAGCGTGCAGCCGCCCATGAACATGATGAAGATCTCGATCATCCAGAAGATCTCCTGGAACGTCGCGTACTGCTCGAGGTTGTTGCGCACGCGCGTGGCCTGCGGGTCTCCGGGATCGAACCGCTCGCGCTCCGCCAGCAGCGCCGTCACGTCCTCGACGAGCTTCTTGGTCTCGTCGACGTTCTTGTCGCCGACGGTGAACATCAGCATGTTCACGCGGTCGGCGCCGTTGAACGCCAGCTGCGCCGTCGTGATCGGGATGTAGAGCTTCCGCAGCTCACCGGCGTCGCCCTCATCCGTGAACAGCCCCACCACCTGGAACGACACGCCGTTGATCGCGAGCGTCTCGCCGATCACGTTGGTGTGCCCCCACAGGAACTCCGCCACCGGCACGCCGACCACGGCGACCTTGCGCTTCTCGGCCAGGTCCTTCTCGTTCAGGTAGCGACCCGCCACCATGATCGTCTTCTCGAGAAACAGGTGATCCGGGTGCACGGAGCGCACGTCGAACGACGACACCTTGGCGCCCACGCGGATCTGGAGCTCGTTGCCGAACATGGCGCCGCGCGCGAAGAAGCGCCCGGTCAGCTTCTCGACGCCGTCGGTGCGCCGCAGCGCCGCGTAGTCGTCGTTGTCGAACACGATGCGTCGGTTGACCGGCAACCCGGCGTGCGGGCGCGACGTGGTCCCGCCGAAGATCCAGACGCTGTTCGCCGCGTCGTCGGAGAAGCTCTTCTCGGTGCCGTTGCGCAGGCCCTTGCCCATGCCGAGCAGGACCACGAGCATGAAGATGCCCCACGCCACCGCCAGCGCGGTCAGGATCGATCGCAGCGGGTTGCGCGCGAGCGTCGTCAGCACCTCGTACCAGCGGTCGACCGAGAACATGCGAGCGCGGGCGGCTAGGCCGCCGCCTCCACCTTGCCGTCGCGCAGGCGGATCGTGCGCTGCGCACGCGCCGCGATGTCGGCCTCGTGCGTGACCACGATGACGGTGATCCCGCTGGCGTGGATCTCGCCGAGGAGATCCATGATCTGCTGGCTGGTGGCGGAGTCGAGGGCGCCGGTCGGCTCGTCGGCGAGGATGATCTTGGGCTTGCTGATGAGCGCGCGCGCGATGGCGACGCGCTGCTTCTGACCGCCCGACATCTCGCTCGGGCGGTGCTCGGCCCACTCGGCGAGCCCGACGCGCTCGAGGTACTGCATGGCGGTCCGGTTGCGCGTGCGCCGGGAGACGCCCTGGTAGTAGAGGGGCAGGGCGACGTTCTCGACCGCGGTCTTGAACGGCAGCAGGTTGAACGACTGGAACACGAACCCGATGAAGCGGTTCCGGTAGCGCGCCGCCTGCGTCTCCGACAGGTCGCGCACCAGCGTGTCGCCCAGCCAGTACTCGCCGGCGTCGTAGCCGTCGAGAATTCCGAGGATGTTCAGCAGCGTCGATTTGCCGGAGCCCGACGCGCCCATGATCGCCACGAGCTCGCCGTCGTTCACCTCGGCGTCGACGTCGCGAAGGACGTGCAGCCGGTGGCTACCGACCTGGTAGTACTTGTTGATCCCCTTGAGGCGCAGCACAGGCGAGTCCGGTTTACTGCATAACCGCAGGCCCGCCCAATAGATTCCGGGTATCTACCGGCTACGACAGGGCTACGAAAGGGCCTCGGTGAGGGCCTGGGTCACGTCCTCGGGCTTCACGCGAACCAGGGTCGCCGTCCCCGACGGAGTGCGGATCTGGCAGACCGCCGCCTCCTCGCACTTGTCGAGACAGCTGCGCACCCCGATGGCGAACCCGCCGCCCCGCTTCTCCCACGCCTCGGCCGCCGCATCGATGGCGTCGAGCGCGCCCCAGCTCTGGCACTTGCCGGCGCAGAACACGGCGGTGACCGGCGCGGCCGGCAGCTCGAGCTCGGTCGCGAGCGCGACCGCGGCGAAGTAGTGGGACACCGGCTTGCCCTGCTCCTCGGCATAACGGAGCAGGCGGTCCGTGGTCAGCGGACCGCCTTCCGCCAGCTCTTCGACCTCCATTCCGAGGCCGGCGAGCCGGTTCATGTCGACATCACGGTGCGTCGGCGAGCGATTCGGGGTGTTGCCCATCGCTCGCCTTCATACACCACTACGGCGTACTAGCGAATGCGCACGTAGAGGCCGCCGCGCCACTCGAAGCGCGTGTCGTTGTAGCGCGCGCGATCGTCGGTCCGGCGATCGTCGGTCCGGCGATCGGTGCGGCGGTCGCGCTGGCCGTAACCGGCGCGGTCGTCGTTGCGGCGATCGCGGAACCGGTCCGCGCTCAACGCTCGGACCGAGACGCGGGCATCCTCACGCGCGCGCCAGTGCCGGCCCGGGTTGTCGTACTCGAGCACGAGCATCTTGATCGGCGCGAACGCCGGGATGTCGACCATCACGCGCTCGCCGGGACGCAGGATCCAGTTGGCGTCCGCGCGATATTCGCGCCCGTCCTCGTACTGGACCAGGATCGAGTCGAGGCGTACGCCGCGACCCTCGGCGACGAGCTCGAGGCTCTCGAAGCGCTCGTTGCTGCGGACGGGGATGAAGTCCTCGGCGTCGTGGCCGTGAGTTCCGACCTCGCCGATCGTCGACCAGCGGCCGGCGCCACGATCGCGGTCGTAAGTACGATCGGTGCGATCGAAGCGGTCGCGCGGTTGAGCGGAGGCGACAGCGGGAACGGCCAGGGCGGCACAGAGGGCAAGAAGAGTGAGCTTGGTGGGTTTGTTCGTTTTGGTCATGTTGAGTGACTCCTCGGTAACTGTGACGCCGTGGCGAGGAGGCGCTTCAACGATGGGGAAACGATCACGCACAAACATGTGTGCGTGTTTCGCGAGTGTCGGATCGCGATTCGACGTTCAGTTCGACGGCGCGAAGTCGATCGGATAACTGACGGTCACCGCAGTCTTCTGCGGCGTCGACAGCTTGAGCTTCGCGACCTCGTCGACGACGCACTTCTTCACGGTCTCGTCACCGACCTCGTCACGCGTCACCGTGATCTGGTCGAACTGCCCGGTGCTGGGCGCGGCCCGGAACGAGAGCACCAGCAAGCCCTTGAGCTTGCGATTGCGCTCCAGCGCCACGGCGTAGCACATCTGCACCGGCTGCTGGATGGTCTGCATGCGCGCGCTGATGTCGTTGCGCACACCGCTGCCGGTGCCGGTGCGGCTGCACGCGCCGAGGGCGCCGAAGGCTGCGACGAACGATGCGAGCAGAGCGATGCGACGCATCTCAGTCCTCCTGCACGAGGGTCTTCTTGGGACCCTGCTTGACGATGACGAACTCGACGCGGCGGTTGGCCTCGCGTCCTTCCGGGGTGTCGTTGCCCGCGACCGGCTTGTCGGGCCCGTAGCCCTTCGCCTGCAGGCGACCCTTCCCGATGCTCTTCGAGATGAGGTACTGGCGCACGCTCTCGGCGCGCTGCCGCGAGAGCTCGCGATTGCGCGCCGCTCCGCCCGAGGCGTCGGTGTGGCCCGCGACCTCGATGATCTCGATCTGCGGGTTCTCGACCATCACCTGCGCGACGGCGTCGAGCAGCGGGAACGAGACCGGCAGCAGCTTGTCGGAGCCGAGCTCGAACTGGACCTTGTCGTTGATCTGGATGTTCGAGTCCGTCAGCACGACCTTGGGAGGAGGTGCCTTGGGACGCTCCGCCCGGATCTGGAGTGGAGGGAACGGATCCTGCTGCACCGTGACGAGGGAGCAGGCGCCGGTACTGCACGCGAACGCGAGGAGCCCGAGTTTCAAAACGATGGCGCGCATGGCGGCGCCATGTTCCGTCAGGCTCGACCGGGACTCAAGACCGGGAGACCAAGCTCCGACAGGAGCCCTTCCAGCTCCTGTGACAGAGGTCGCCTCTTGCGCACAGAATCGGGATTCATCCCGGTCTGCAGGCGCGATCTCGCCTCGTGCATGCGCCACGCGATCGTGCCCTCGCTGCACTTCTGCACGACCGCGGCCTCGCCGTGCGACATGCCCTGGAGCACGACCAGCACGACGGTGGTCCGCATCTCCGCCGGCAGGCCGTCGAGGCTGCGCAGGAGACGGCCGTACGTGGCGCGCAGCTCGGCGGCCTTCACCGGATCGCCGCCGCTATCGGCCGAGACGGCGTACTCGATGCGCGGATCCTTGTCGTCGATCGGATCCTCGGAGCGCCGACCCTTGTCGCGCTTCACGTTGAGCGAGCGGTTCACCGCCATGCGGTACACCCACGTGAAGAACTCGCTGCGGCCCTCGAACCGATCGAGCGCGCGGAAGGCGCGCATGAAGACGTCCTGGGCGATGTCGTCGGCGTCCGACGGCGTGCCGGTCAGCGCGAGCGCGAGCGCGAAGATGCGCTTGCGATAGCGACGCACCAGCTCCTCGAACGCCTGCGCGTCGCCGGCCTTCGCGGCGGCGACCAGGCGTGCGGCGGTTTCGCCTTCACGTTGCGCGGGTGTCATAACGGACATGAGCTTGGACCCGGAGCCCCAGGTCGAGCTTTGCACGATCTGATCACCCGCGCGCGCCGGGACGCGTCCGCCGGCTCAACTAGTTGAGATTGCTGCGGTCTGCGCTCTGCGGCATCACGAGCGAGAAGGGTGCGATGACGGCGTCGAACCACGTACCGTCGTCACGATGCATCTGATACGTGCCGTGCATCGTGCCCACCGGCGTCGCGAGCACGCAGCCCGACGTGTACTGGAAGCGCTGGCCGGGCGCGAGCCGCGGCTGCTCGCCGACCACGCCGTCGCCCTTCACTTCTTCGATCTTGCCGCGCCCGTCGGTGATGATCCAGTGACGGGTGCGCAGCTGCGCCGGCTCGCCGCCCTCGTTGGCGATCGCGACCGTGTACGCGAAGACGTAGCGGCCCTTCTCCGGCGCCGATTGCTCGGCGAGGAACTGGGCACGCACCGTCACGCGGATGCCGTCGGTCATGGCCGACGAGGTTGGCTCTGCGATGCCGCTGCTCGCCACGCGCGCTCCTCTACTCTCAGCCGCCCGTGCGCTGATCGATCGGCACGTAGTGGCGGACCGTCGGCCCCGTGTAGATCTGGCGCGGGCGCCCGATCTTCTGCGTGGGGTCCTCGACCATCTCCTTCCAGTGCGCGAGCCAGCCCGGGATGCGGCCGAGCGCGAACATCACCGTGAACATCGGCGTGGGGATGCCCATCGCGCGATAGAGGATGCCCGAGTAGAAGTCGACGTTCGGGTAGAGCTTCTTCGACACGAAGTAGTCGTCCTTGAGGGCGACCTCTTCCATGCCCTTGGCCATCTCGAGCATCGGGTCGGTGACGCCGAGGTGATGGAGCACCTCGTCGGCCATCGCCTTCAGGATCTTGGCGCGCGGGTCGTAGTTCTTGTAGACGCGGTGGCCGAAGCCCATCAGCCGCTGGTTGGACTTCTTGTCCTTCACCTCGGCGATGAACTTCTTGTGGTCACCTTTGTACGGACCGTTCGGGTCCGCGATCATCTCGAGCATCTCGATGACGGCCTGGTTGGCGCCGCCGTGGAGCGGGCCCCACAGCGCCAGGATGCCGGCGGCGACCGCGGCGTAGACGTTGGCGCCCGAGCTGCCCACAAGACGCACGGTCGAGGTCGAGCAGTTCTGCTCGTGATCGGCGTGGAGGATGAGGAGCTGGTTGATCGCCTTCACGATCACCGGATCGGGCTCGTACGGCTCGGCCGGGACCGCGAACATCATGTGGAGGAAGTTCGCGCAGTACGACAGCGCGTTGCGCGGGTACATGATCGGCTGGCCGATCGTCTTCTTGTACGAGAACGCCGCGATCGTCCGCACCTTCGAGAGGATGCGCGTGACGTGCAGGTCCATCGGCGCGTCGCGGTCGAGACAGTCCGGGTAGTACGCCGAGAGCGACGTCACCATCGCGGACAGCACCGCCATGGGGTGGCTGCGATCGGGGAAGCCCTCGAAGAAGTGGCGCATCCCCTCGTGGATCATCGAGTGGTAGGTCAGCTTCCGCGAGAACTCCGAGAGCTCGGCCTGCGTGGGCAGGCGGCCATGGATGAGCAGGTAGCTGGTCTCGACGAAGGTCGACTTCTCCGCCAGCTCCTCGATGGGATAGCCGCGGTAGCGCAGGATGCCCTGCTCGCCGTCGAGGTACGTGATGGCGCTCGTGGTCGCGCCGGTGTTCATGTAGCCGGTGTCGAGGGTGACGTAGCCGGTGTCGTTGCGCAGCGCGCGGATGTCGATGGCGTGCTCGTTCTCCGAGCCCACCGTCACGGGCAGGTTGTGCTCGCGGCCGTCGGCCAGGGTGAGCTTGGCGGTTTTCTGCGTCGTCATAGCAACTCCGTTGGCAAGCCAGACATGGGACTGCTCTGTTGGATGCCCGAGAAGGTCCCTTCGCCGCCCCTGTGTATCACAGTGTTTCGGTACAACCCGCTCGTGTGGTTCGTCTACGTGCTGGTCTCGCGCACCGGCCGTACCTATGTCGGGGTGACCACCGATGTCGAGCGCCGCCTGGGCCAGCACAACGGGCTCGCCCGCGGCGGGGCGCGCGCCACCCGCGCCTGGCGCCCGTGGAAAGTGGGCCGCGTTCTCGGGCCGCTCCCGACCCGCGGTCGGGCGCTGGCGCTCGAGTACCACGTGAAGCGTCTGAAGGGCCGTCGTCGCCTCACCGTTCCAGTGATCGTCCAGTAGACTGGAGGACGTGGCGTCCAAGTCCGAAACGCTGCCGGCCCTGACCGGGTCCGATACGATCCAGCCGGCCTGGCGCGTCTCGACGTCGCTCGCCAGCGCGCGGCCGGGCGAGGTGCTCCTGCTCGACGAGCACGGGCAGGTGATGGGCGGTCAGGCGATGAAGCGGCAGCAGGCGGCGGCGTGGGCCGCGGTGGGCGGCGTCGCCGGCGTCGGCGTCATCGCGGTCGCGGCGCTGGCCGGTCCGATCGTCGGCGTGGTCTCGGGCGGCGTGTTCGCCGCGATGATGTGGCGGCAGACGCGAGCGTGGCGCCGGGCGCGCGAGGCGCTCGTGCTGGCGTCGGCGGGGCGCCGCGACGAGGCGCTGGCCGCCGTCGAGCGGCTGGAGTCGGGGCGCGTGGCGGAGCCGCTGCGGCCCTTCCTCTTCTATCTGAAGGGCAAGCTCGAGTGGCAGCGCGGCGCGTTCGATGCGGCGCTCGCGCTCTACGACCGCGCCATCGGCTCGGTCGGGCCGCGGCGCCGGCGCGCGATGTACTGGGTGTGCGCGTTCGATCGCGCGCAGCTGCTCGCCGTGATGGGGAAGGTCGACGCGGCGCGGACGGCGCGCGCCGATCTCGAGGGTGCGCCGCGCGGCGACTACTTCGCGCTCGAGCTCGCGCTGACCGATCTCGTGATCGCGTTCGCGGCGAACGACCTCGGGCTGCTGCCCCCCGACGAGGAGCTCTTCGACTGGAGCAAGGTCGCGCTCGGCTGCAGCCGCTTCGGGACCAACCTGGTGCTCCTGGCGTGGGCGCTGGGCGGGCGCAACGAAGAGGACATGGAGAAGCTGCTCCTGCGCGAGGCGGCGCCGCGGCTCACGACCGAGTTCCTGCGCGAGAGCTTCCCCAAGCTCTCGGAGTGGTACGAGCAGCGGCGCGTCGCGATCGGCGCCGACCGCGAATACGATCCCGACGAGCTATGAGCGCGCTGACGCTGCGCCCGTTCGCGCCCGGCGATGCGGGGGCGGTCCGAGTCGACGGCCTCTTCCCGCAGTCGGCGCACGGCGATCGCACGCGCGTCGCGGTGCGTGATGGCCGGGTGGTGGGCGCCGTCGGCACCGTGCTGGCGCCGCCGTGGATGTACATCTGGCCGCTCGTCACCGACGACGACGAAGCGGCGCGCGTCCTGCTCGAGGCGGCGCTGCTCTGCCGGACGCCCGAGGTCGCGCGCGCTCGCGTTGGCGTGCGCCCCGGCGAGGAGGCCAAGCGGCGCGCGCTCCTCGCGCGCGGCTTCACCACGTCGATCGAGTTCCACGAGCTGGCGCACGATCTGGCGCACGATTCCTCCGGCGCACCGTCGTCGGGTTCCGAGCTTCTCCGTCACACCGGCGGTGCGATCGATCGCGAGCCGCTCCGCGCGCTCCACGACCTCACGTTCGCCGAGATCGACAACACCGCGCCGCTCGATCCTGCAGATCTCGCGGCCATGCTCGACGGCCCCACGGCCTGGCCCGAGGCGACCGCGGTGTGGGCGGCGCCCGGCGGCGAGCTCGCCGGCTTCGTCATCGGCCTGCGCGGCGAGGACGACCGGGGCCGCTTCGGCGTCCTCGAGGCCATCGGCGTGGCGCCGGCGGCGCGCGGGCGGGGGCTGGCCCGCCTGATGGCGGAGTGGCTCCTGGCGCAGGCTCGCACCGCCGGGATGGCCGAGGTGCGCAGCGTGGTGGCCGGGTCCAACGCCGCCTCGCTCGCGCTCCACCGCGCGATCGGATTCGTGGAGCGCGCGCGCAAGCAGATGTACGACCTGGCCGGGGTATAGTCGGGGCTCATGGCGAGCGGGCCTGCGCTGGTGCACGGGGACCTGGTGTTTCCCATCCACCGACTGGTTAGCACCGTCGGCAGGCGCAATCTCTCGGACAACGTCGTCCCGGCCGTCGATCTCACGCTGCTCGATCGCGACCGCGTCGTCTCGCGCCGCCACGCCGAGATCGAGTGGCGCGATGGCTCGCTGCGGATCATCGACGTCGAGGCGCGCAACGGCGTGTTCGTGAACGGCGAGCGCATGGCGGCGGGCACGGCGCGCATACTCAACGAGCGCGACTCGATCAGCTTCGGCGGCGTGGCCCTCACGTACGTCGGCAGCGCGGTGTGGCCCGAGGCGCTGATCGCCGAGTGGAACGAGTCGGCGTCGTTCGAGGCGGCGCACGACGTCACCGTCGCGTCGGGGATCACGATGCGCGGCCAGCTCAGCGAGTCGGTCGCGCGCCACGAGCTCGTCCTCCACTTCCAGCCCAAGGTGCACCTCGCGAGCGGAGCGCTCGAGGCGGCCGAGTGCCTGGTGCGCTGGAACCATCCCGAGCGCGGGCTCCTCTATCCCGACTCGTTCCTCTCGCTCGCCGAGACCACGGGCTACGTGCAGACCATCACCGGCTGGGTGCTCGAGGCGGCGCTGGTCCAGTGCGCCGAGTGGCGCGGCGCCGGGCTCGACATCGCGACGGCGGTGAACATCTCGACCCGCGATCTCGAGGACCCGCGCCTGGTCGACCGGGTGACGCGCATCCTCCACGCCACCGGCGTCGATCCCTCGCGCCTCATCATCGAGATCACCGAGACCGGCGTGATGGCCGACCCGCAGCACGCGATCGAGAACCTGGGCGCGCTCAAGGCGGCGCGCGTGAAGGTCTCGATCGACGACTTCGGCATCGGCCAGTCGTCGCTGGCGTACCTGCGCCAGCTGCCCGCCGACGAGCTCAAGATCGACCGATCGTTCTCGATGTCACTCGACGCGCACAGCCGCGCCATCCTGCGCTCGGCCGTCGACGTCGGGCACGCGCTCGGCATGCGCGTCATCGCCGAGGGCGTCGAGACCGCCGACGCGGTCGACGTGCTCAAGGAGCTCGGCTGCGACGTGGGGCAGGGCTACTACTTCGGCCGGCCCCAGACGGCGGAGGCGTTCTTCGCGTCGCCGCTGGTGCGCGCGGCGATCGCGTCGCCCCGCTGACCGTCACTGAAGGGTGCCCCCGCTGCAGGTCCTACTGCAGCGTGAAAAACGGCGAGCTGCCCAGCGGCGTGTTGAACCGGTGGGTGTAGCCGATGCCGAAGTAGCCGTTGGCCGACGACTTGTCGAGGCCGTAGTCGGCCGGGTCGACGGTGTACTGGCCGATGACGGGCAGGTAGATCGACAGCCCGAGGCTGGCCGTGATCACGTGCTCCATGCGCGAGCCGATCGCGTA
The DNA here is from genome assembly GCA_035525615.1 of Kofleriaceae bacterium. GTDB lineage: Bacteria > Myxococcota_A > Polyangia > Haliangiales > Haliangiaceae > UBA2376. The sequence continues at coordinate 46,068 of DATLEB010000036.1, forward strand.
CTCGAGGCTGACCTCGGGACGGATGCCGAAGGTCACCATCGCCTCGTCGGACACCGCGGCCATCGAGTCGGTCTGGAACAGGCCGATGTGCGCGCCGATGAGGGGCTTGATGCACGCGCGGTTGCGACAGAGCTCCTTGTAGCCGGCGACGCCGACGTCCACGATCGTGAGCGCGTCCTCGGTGACCTGATCGCCGTCGGCGACGTAGGTCGCGCCGATGTAACCCTGCGCGCCGACCTTCTTGGCCGGCGAAAGCATGTAGTCACCGACGAAGCGGAAGCCGCCGCCCGACGTGGCGTAGAGACCCTCGCGCCCGACCGACGTGTTCATGCCGAGCAGCTGGCCGCCGAGCGTCCAGGTGTAGTCGTGATCGGGCGCCTTGGTCGCCGTGAACAGCGAGGGTGGGGGCGCGACCACGAAGTCCTGCGCCGTGCCACCGCCGCCGCTCGAGCCGCTGCCGCCGTCGCCGCCGCCGCCGGTGCCGCCGGTTCCACCGGTGCCGCCGTCGCCGGTGCCGCCGGTTCCACCGGTGCCGCCCGTGCCGCCGTCGCCGGTGCCACCCGTACCGCCGGTACCGCCCGTGCCACCGTCGCCGGTGCCACCCGTACCGCCGGTCCCGCCGGTTCCGCCGGTGCCGCCGTCGCCCGTCGGCGCGGCGTCCGGATCGACGCCGGCCTCGCGCATCTTGGGCTTGATGTGCTCTTCCATGATCACCTGCGCGCCCTTCACGGCGGTGTCGTTACCGCCGTTGGGACCGACCGCGCGGCAGGCGGTGAGCGCCTCGCCGAGCTTGCCCTCGTGATAGAGGGACATGCACAGGTTGTAGTAGTAGCGACCGTCGGGGAGCAGGACGATCGCCTGACGGAACTTGTCGGTGGCTTCCGCGTACTTCTTGGCGCGGAGCATCGCCTTGCCTTCTTCGTTGAGCGCATCGGCTTGCTTCGCCGGTTGTGCGCTGGCGAGGCCGGCGGCGAGCATCAGGAAGAGAGCAGCAGCAGTTGTAAGCAAGGCTTTCATCGGGTTCCTCCCACCAGGACAGCGCGAAGAGCATACCACCACGCGCACCTACCGATGCGGCATGGGGTGGCGATCACAGGAAGTGGTACTCGGCCCGTCAGCTCGGCGGCCGCGGCTGCAGCCCGGCGGCGAGGACGGTTCGCGCCGCGGTATGCGCCTTCAGGTACCAGAGCTCGGCGTTGCCGAGGAGCACGGAGATCGTGAGCGTCGGCTTGTCCGCCGGCGCGTAGCCCACGAACCACGAGTACTGCGTGTAGACCGGGTCGGTCTCCGACAGCGTGCCGGTCTTGCCGGCGACGGAGATGTCGCGGATCTTCTCGCGTCCGTTGAACGCGCGGGCCGCCGAGCCTTCCTTGCAGGTCTCGGTCATCATCGCGGCGACCTCGGCCGCGACCTTGGCGTCGACGACCTTGTGCGCGTCGGCGGGGAGCTGCACCGGCTTCTCGACCCCGTTCTCGATGTACGCGGCGACGATGGTCGGCGCCTTGACGCTGCCGCCGTTGGCGATCGCGCCGGCGAGCATCACGCCGCCGAGGGGCGAGAGCGTGACGCCGTCGAAGCCGGCGGCGGTGCGGCCGAAGGGCACGCCCTTCTCGGTCGGGATGCTCGCGGTGCCGAACACGGCCGGCGCCGGGAAGGCGAGGGGCTTTCCGAAGCCGAAGCGACCCGCGGTGTCGACGAGGTCGGCGGGCTCGAGCCGCTTGTGCGCGACCTTGGCGATGATCGCGTTCTGCGAGTGGGCGAGGCCGTAGCTCAGGTCCTCGCAGCGGCGGTCCTGCTTGGAGTCGGTGAGGTTCGACTCCATCACCGAGCGCACGCCGCCGTGGAAGCAGACCTTGTCGCTGCCGTGCGCGCCGTGCTCGACCATCGCGCTCGCCGAGACCACCTTGAAGATCGACGCGGCCGGCGCCCACGCCTGCAGCGCGAGAGTGCGGTCGACGATGCCGTCCTTGCCGCCCTTGGGATCGCTGGTGCGGCGACCGGCGAGCGCGAGGATGCGGCCCTCGGGATCGGTGACGACGATGGCGCCGCGCGGGGCCTTGGCCAGGTTGAGGACCCTCTCGGCCGACTCCTGGAGGCGCGGATCGATCGTGAGCACCGCGGTGCGGCCGTCGCTCATCGGCGCGACGTAGCGATCGCCCTGGCGCTCCATCTTCTCGAGCTCGAGGACCGCGTTGGGATCCGCCTTCACCCGCTTCGCGGGCGGCAGCATCACCGTGGAGGTCGTGGTGGTCGGCGCCGGCGCGGTCGTCGTGATCTCGGCGGTGCCGATGCTCGTGCGCACTCCCGCCGCGTGTTCGCCACGCCCGACGGTCACGGCGAGCGCTGCCACAGCGCCACCGATTCCGAGCATCACGTTTCGACCGAGCCGATTGCGCATCCGGACTGGACTCAGACTTATCGTACGACCCCGGGGGTCGGCAAGAAACACGAGGTTGCGATACCTTCACCGCACATGTCGCACCCCCTCACCCTCGATCTGACCGGGCTCACCTCTGCGGTCCTCGGTGATCACGGGCCTTCCGACGCTGACATCGCTGGATTCGCCGCCGACGGCCGGGCCGCGCTGGCGAATATCCTGGCGCGCCGCGACAAGGGCGAGCTCGGGTTCTTCGGCCTACCTGACGACCGTGCCACCGCGCGCGCGTGCCTCGACTACGCGCGGGAGCTCCCGGCCGCCGTCGACACCATGGTCGTCCTCGGCATCGGCGGCAGCTCGCTCGGTCCGCGCGCGCTGTACTCCGCGCTGGCGCGTCCGCTCGATGCGCTGCGTTCGCGCGCGCCCGGGATGCCGCGGCGCTTGCTGTTCCCCGACAACGCCGACCCGGTGACGATGCGCGCCGTCCTCGACGTGTGCGACCCGGCGAAGACGGTGTGGAACGTCGTCACGAAGAGCGGCGGCACCGCCGAGACCGCGGCGCAGCTCCTGGTCGTCGCCGCGGAGCTCGAGAAGACGCTCGGCGCGCGCGCCAAGGACCACATCGTCGCGACCACCGATCCCCAGGCGGGCGCCTTGCGTGCGACGGCGACGGCGCGCGGCTGGAAGACCTTCGAGGTTCCGCCCAGCGTCGGCGGTCGCTTCTCGGTGCTCACCGCGGTGGGCCTCTTGCCGGCGGCGGTCGCCGGCCTCGACGTGGTCGGCCTGCTCGACGGCGCGCGCGCGATGCGCGACCGCTGTCTCGTCGACGATCCGGCCAAGAACCCGGCGCTCCTCCTGGCGGGGTTGCTGCACCACCATCACATCGCGCGCGGACGGCCCATGGTCGTCCTGATGTCGTACGTCGACGCGCTCTTCGACACCGCGGATTGGTTCCGCCAGCTGTGGGCCGAGAGCCTCGGCAAGGAGAAGTCGACCGACGGGCGCATCGTCGAGACCGGGCCCACGCCGATCGCGGCGCGCGGCGCGACCGACCAGCACTCGCAGCTGCAGCTGTACGTCGAGGGCCCGCGCGACAAGGTCGTGCTCATGCTGACGGCGAAGCAGCGCGAGACCGAGGTGACCATCCCCGACAGCGAGCTCGCGAAGAGCCGCGCCGAGTACAGCTACCTCGGCGGGCGCGGCATGGGCGTGCTGCTCGACGCCGAGCTGCGCGGGACCATCGGGTCGCTGGCCAGCCGCCGCCGCCCGGTCGGGACCATCGAGCTGGCGCGCGTCGACGCGCCGTCGCTGGGTGCGCTGATCGTTCTTCTCGAGTGCGCGACCGCCTACGCCGGTCCACTCTATGGCGTGGATCCATTCGATCAGCCCGGCGTGGAGGAAGCCAAGCGTCTCGCGTATGCGGCGCTCGGCCGCAGCGGCTTCGAGGAGCTGGCCAAGGGCCTGCCGCCCGTGGTCGGCGAGGGCCGCTATGTCCTGTGACACCCGTGCCCGTGCCCGTGCCGGTGCCCGTGTCCGATCTGCGCTCCTTCTGCGTCTCTCGCTGACCGCCTGCGGCGGCAAGAGCCGCGCCGCCGAGCATCCGCGCAGCGCGACGGTGCCGATTCCGACCGTTCGCGTCGGCGACTGCGCCGCGCCCGAGCGTGACGGCGTGCACGGCGACGCGCCCAGGATGCGGCGCGCCGACCGCGACCTCGACGGTGACGGCACGCCCGAGGCGGTCGTGGCCGACGAGACGATGTGCACCGCCGACGGCAACTGCTACTGGAACGTGTTCGTGCGCAGCGAGGCCAGCGAGTGCGAGCGCTACGCGGGCGCGCTGGCCGGCGCCGCCCTGGAGCCGCTCGCCGTGAGCCCGGGGACGGCCTGGCCACCGGTGCGCGCGTACTGGAACCTCGGCGGCGGCAAGCGCGTCCTGGTCCAGGAGTACCAGTTTCGTCGTGGCGGCTACGTTCTCAACGACACGCTGGTGTGTAGGCGCGAGCCCGACGATCGACTTCAGTGCACGGAAGACACTCGATAGGACGCCCGGCCGACACCCGGTCATCGACCCGCGGTGTTAGAATTTTCTACAGGTGAGCGACACCGGGCGAAACAAGACGGTCGTCACCGCGATCTCGAAGATCAGCGATCGACCGGCGGCGAAGGAAGCGTGCCTGGTCGTGATCTACGGGCTCGACCTCGGCCGCAAGTACAACCTGACGCGCCCGCAGATCATCATCGGCCGCTCGAGCAAGGCCGACATCCAGATCGATCAAGAGTCGGTCTCGCGCAACCACTGCAAGATCCTGAACACCGGCAACGCGATCTTGTTGCGCGACATGGGCTCGACCAACGGCACGTACATCAACGACGAGCTCATCGACGAGTACGTCTTGCGCGACGGCGACTTCATCAAGGTCGGCCGCTGCATCTTCAAGTTCCTCAGCGGCAGCAACATCGAGAACGCGTACCACGAGGAGATCTACCGGCTCACGACCATCGACGGTCTGACCCAGATCTACAACAAGCGCTACTTCCAGGAGACGCTCGAGCGCGAGATCGGACGCGCGCAGCGCTACCGGCGCGACCTGTCGCTCATCATGTTCGACATCGACCGGTTCAAGGTCATCAACGACACGTACGGCCACCTCGCCGGCGACTACGTGCTCAAGCACCTGGCGACGGTGATCAAGTCGCGGATCCGGCGCGAGGACATCCTGGCCCGCTACGGCGGCGAGGAGTTCGCGATCATCCTGCCGGAGATCGACCATCACAACGCGATGCAGTTCGCCGACAAGATCCGGCGCATCTCGGAGCGCACGCCGTTCAAGTTCGAGGACACCGACATCCCGGTGACGGTGTCGGTCGGCGTGTCGGTGCTGACGTCGGAGGCGCAGGACGCGTCGGCGTTCATCAAGTCCGCCGACGACAACCTGTACGCGGCGAAGGCGGCGGGTCGAAATCAGGTCGTCGGTTAGCGCCGTGGCCGACGAGCGTGACTCTGCGGGCCGTTCGCTCCTGGCGACGATGGTCCACGATCTGCGGAACCCGCTGTCGGCGCTGGCGGGGAACCTCGCCTTGCTCAAGGAGGAGCTGGCGACGGTGCAGCTGCCGCCGACCGGTACGCGGTGCCTGGAGGACTCGCTGGCGCTGTGCACGCGCGCGCTGCTGATGGTGCAGTCGATCGCCGATGTCGACGCGCTCGAGCAGGGCACGATCTCGGTGCGCCCGCGCATCACTCCGCTGCGGCCGGAGGTCGACGTCGCGGTGGCGCAGGGCAAGGTCGACGCCGAGGCGCGCCAGCTCGAGGTGGCGATCGACGTGCCCGAGCTGTCGCCCGTCGTCGACGGGCGCCTGCTGTCGCGCGTGATCCAGAACCTCTACGACAACGCCGTGCGCTACGCGCCGCGCGCCGGGAAGGTCGTGGTCACGGCGGGGATGGCAGTGACCGAGACGGACAAGCAGGTCGTCATCTCCGTCGGCAACAGCGGTCCGCGTCTGACGTCGGACGAGAAGACGTCGATCTTCGAGCGCGACTACCGCACGGCGCAGCGGCAAGCAGGGGCGCGGCTCGGCCGCGATTTCGGGTTGTACTTCTGCCGGCTCGTGGTCGAGGCCCACAAGGGCACGATCACCGTCGAGGAGCGCGAGGGGCTGCCGGCCGTGTTCGTCGTGCGGATCCCGCAGTAGCGCGGCCGGGTGTGCGACCGGCGCGGAACGCGCGGCGATAGCCGAGCGGGCTGGTGCGGACGCCGCGACGGAAGTGTTCGCGCAGGCTCGCTGCCGAGCCGAAGCCGGCGCGTCCCGCGATGGCCTCGATGGAGCTGTCGGTGGTCTCGAGCAGGTGCTGCGCGCGGCGGACGCGGGCGCGTAGCAGCCACTGCAGCGGCGTGGTGCCGGTCTGGTCGCGGAAGCGGCGGTTCAGCGTGCGCACGCTCATGGCGCCGCGGCGGGCGAGGGCGTCGAGCGTGAGCGAGCGATGCAGGTTCGCCTCCATCCACGTGAGCAGCGGCTGGAGCGACGAGTCGGGCGGAGGACTGTGCACGATGAACTGCGACTGGCCGCCGTCGCGCTCGAGCGGCATCACGGCGTAGCGCGCGGCGTCGGCGGCGACCGCGGCGCCGTGGTCGCGCCGCACGATGTGCAGGCAGAGATCGAGACCGGCGGCCGCGCCGGCCGAGGTCAGGATCTGGCCGGTGTCGACGTAGAGGACGTCGGCGTCGACGGAGATCGCGGAATAGCGGCGGGCCAGCTCGGGCGCAGCGAGCCAGTGCGTGGTCGCGCGGCGGCCGTCGAGGAGCCCGGCGGCGGCGAGCACGAACGCGCCGCTGCAGATCGACGCGATGCGCGTCCCGCGCGCGGCGGCGGCGCGAAGGGTGTGCGAGAGCCGGGGGGAGACGGAAGCCGAGATGTCCGAGACCCCGGGCACGATGATCGTGTCGGCGCGGGCGAGCTCGTCGAGCGAATGGCGCACCGTCACGCCGAACGGGCCGGCGTCGATCGCGCGCTTCTCGGCGCAGACCCGCACGCGGTATCCCGGCTTGCCGTTGGCCAGCGTGACGCGCCCGAACGCCTCCGCCGGCGTGGCCAGGTCGAAGGAGACGACGCCGTCGAACGCGACGACCACCACGCGGTGCATGGGCCTAGCGTAGCGTGGCGTGGCGTGGCGCGGCTGGGCGGCTGGCCAGAACCTGGCGAACAATGTCATTCTTGCCACTCGTCGCCGGGTGGGCGAGGGCAGCATCCTCGGTGCGTGACCTCCGCGATGGCGACCTATCGGCTGCTCCTGCTGCTGAAGCTCGTGGGGGTCGTCGCGTACGCCGGCGGCCTGGTCGGCGCCTTCCTCGCCACCGCGCCGGCCGATCGCCGCCGTGCCGTGCATGCCGTCGCGTCACCTGGCCTCCTCGTGATCTGGGTCGCCGGCTACTTGCTCGTGCGCCGCCTCGGCGTGCCGCTCACCGAGCCGTGGATCGCCGGCGCGGTCGCGCTGTCACTCGTCTCGCTCCTCGCCCTCGTCCACCGCGCCGCCCGCGACCGTCGGACGCACACCGCCTTCGCCACCGCCGTGGTACCGCTCTTCGCCGTCCTCTTCCTCATGGTCTTCCGCCCGACGTGGAAAGGCTTCAGCCCATGACCGACTCCGCGACCGACTCTGCTCCGTCCGCGAACCCATCGCGCTGGTTCCGCCTGGTCGCGATCCTCGAGGGCGTCTCGTTCCTGCTCCTCCTCTTCGTCGCCATGCCCCTCAAGTACGCCGCGGATCAGCCGGTCGCCGTGAAGATCCTCGGACCGATCCACGGCGTCCTCTTCATCGCCTACGGCGTCCTCCTCTACGACATCATCCTCGAGAAGGTCTGGCCACGCCGCACCATCTTCTTCGCTGTGGCGGCCGCGTTCCTCCCCGCCGGCACCCTCCTGTTCGACGTCTGGCTCCGCCGCACCGGAGGGCAGCGCGAGTCTGCCGCCTGATCGATCGCGGCGCGAGGGCTGGCGCGTTCACGGCGCGAGCCTGGCGCGATGTCGGTGGCGGGGTCTGGCCCTGGGGCCAAACGCGATCGGGTTCGTGGTCGAGCGCGAGGCGGCACTCGTGTCGACCCTCGCCGACGGCTGACGTTCGGGCGATCACGGCGCGGCCTGTCGCGATCGCGGCACGAGCCTGGTGCGATGCCGGTGGCGGGGTCTGGCCCTGTCGCTGGCGGCGGTCTGGCCCTGGCTCGAGGCGTATCGAGCTCGCGGCCGGCTGATTCGCGATCGTGGCTGGAGGCTTCGTCGCGATTGCGGCGGCCCTGTCGCGGCGGCGCTCTGGCCCTGGGGCCAAACTTGGGGATCAGGCCGATGGTCGAGCGCGACGGTGAGCGGCCCATCGAGCTCGCGGCCGGCTGATTCGCGGTCGTGGCTCGAGGCTTCGTCGCGATTGCGGCGGCGGTCTGGCCTCGGGCGGCGGCGGTCTGGCCCTGCGGCCAACTCGTGGATCAGGTCGATGGTCGAGCGCGAGGGTGAGAGGCTCATCGAGCTCGCCGCCGACTGACTCGCGATCGTGGCTCGAGGCTTCGTCACGATCGCGGCGGCGGCCTGGCCCTGTCGCGGCGGCGGTCTGGCCCTGTCGCGGCGGCGGTCTGGCCCTGGGGCCAAACTCGGGGAGCAGGTCGATGGCCGAGCGCGCTCGCGAGTCCGCGTCGCCGCTCGACACAGGTGGGAGGCTCATTGAGCTCACCGCCGGCTGACTCGCGATCATGGGTCGAGGCTTCGTCGCGATCGCGGCGGGGTCTGGCCCTGCGGCCAAACTCGGGCATCGGGTCGATGGTGAGCGCGGGTGAGAGCCCATCGAGCCCGTCGCCGGTTGACTCGCGATCGTGGCGCGCAGGTGCGCCGATCGTGTCGACGGTCGACCACTCGCCGTCGCATTTTCGCCGTCGCATTTTTTCTCTGTCGCATTTTTTCTCTTGACGCTTTGCGAGCGTGCAACGAGTGCCGGTTCGAGAACGGCGCGAAATCTTCGTCGAGAAACGCTTCAGCTCGCGCTGGCTGCACGATGGCAAGGATTTGAAATTCACGCGAGCTCGGAGGGCGTCTCCGCGCGCTGCGGGCATTCTGAGAGCACGTTTTTCGTCGTGATAGAGGAATGTCATGACCGCATACGTCCTCGATCACGTGTCCAATGAAACACTGCTCACGGAGGTCGGCGCGCTGGTCGCGGCCGATCGCAAGACCATGGCGCTGTTGCTCGCGCATCTCGGCGAGGTCGATGCGCGGATGCTGTTCCGGCCGCTCGCGTACTCGACGATGCACGAGTACTGCGTGCTCGGGCTGCACATGAGCGAAGACAGCGCGTACAAGCGGGTGCGCGCGGCGCGCGCGGCGTGGCGGTTTCCACAGCTGTGCGAGGCGGTCGCCGACGGGCGGTTGCACCTGAGCGGCGTCGCGGTGCTGGCGCCGCACTTCACGGCGGAGAATGTCGACGCGCTCGTGCTCGAGGCGACACACCGGCGAAAGCTGGACATCGAGAGGATCGCCGCGCGGCTGGCGCCGCGACCGGATGTGCCGGACGCGATCTTGCCGCTGTCGCCGGCAACGGGGTCGGCGCCGCCGGACGCGGGGACGCGCGCGCTGGACCTCGGCGGAACCGGCGAGCCACCGCCGGCACGCGTGCAGCCGCTCGCGCCGGAGCGCTTCGGACTGCAGATGACGATCGACGAGCAAACGCGGGACAAGCTCGAGCGCGCGAAGGCGCTCATGCGTCATCGCAACCCGTCGGGCGACCTGGCCGTCGTGCTCGATGCGGCGCTCGATGCGCTCCTCGCCAAGCTCGAGAAGCAGAAGTTCGGCGTGACCGATCGACCGCGGGCCGCGAAGCCGCGGCCGGAAGATGCCGATCCGACCTCGATCCCCGCCGCGGTTCGGCGCGCGGTGTACGAACGGGGCGGTGGCCGGTGCACGTTCGTCGGCGCAGATGGCCGCCGCTGCACCGAGCAAGGCTTCCTGGAATTCGATCACGCGACGATGGTCTGCCGCGGCGGCCAGCCCACGGTCGACTGCCTCCGCCTCCGCTGCAAGCCGCACAACCAGCACGCGGCGGAGGAAGCGCTCGGCGCCGACTTCATGCAGGCCAAGCGCGAAGTCGCGGCCCGCGATCGCGATGTCGCCCGCGCGTTGCGCGGCATGGGCTTCAAGGCCGACGAGACCAGCCGCGCGATGAGCCACACCGCCCGCGTCGCAGCCACGACCGTGGAGGAGCGCCTGCGCGTCGCGCTCGCCGAGCTCACGCGGATGCGCGGCGACCGCTGCTCTGAGGGCACGCGCGACACTCCGCCGATGCCGACGTCCGTTGTCGCCGGTCCGTGGACCACCGCGTTCGACGTCCCGACCTACGCGCGCGCGTGACGCCATTCGGGTTCGGCCCCAGGGCCAAACTCGCCGCCGCGGTCAGAGCGAAATCTCACGCCGTGCGATTCCCGTGCGTACGCCCTGCGCGTCGAGCGCGGGAGGCTTTCTACCCACCACGATCATGTGTGGTTCGATGAGCTCTGCGCCGTGTTGAGGCACAGCCATGCGATTGCTGCGGTTCGCATGGCGCACCCGCCTCGCGCTACGTGAGGCCGCCGCGCAGCAGCTTCAGCTGCGCGGCGCGGCGCGCCGGGGTGAGCGGTTCGAGCGCGGCGCGCAGGAGCGTGGACGCCGGACAGCGCTCCAGCCCGGCCTCGTACGTGGCGCGCGCGGCCTCGCGCTCGCCCAGCGCCTCGAGCATCGTGGCCTTCTCGTAATACAGATCTTCCAGCAGCCAGCTGTCGTCCGGGCTGAGGTGCGTGAAGGCGCGATCGATCGCGCGCAGGCCCTCGCGGAAATGGCCGAGGTCGCCGAGCACGGCGGCGCGCCAGTAGTGCGCCTCGGCGGCGCGCGGCGAGCGGCGGAGCGCCATCTCGGCGGCGGCGAGCGCGGCGGCGTCGTCACCCTGCGCCGACAGCACCTGGCACTTCACGAGCCAGGCGCGCGGGTCGTCGACCTTGATCGCGAGCGCGCGGCTCACCGCCAGGTTCGCCTCGGCGAGCGCTCGAGGATCGTCGCCGGTGCCCAGGAGGTCACGCGCGACGTCGAGCAACTCCGTGATCTGGTCGTCGCAATCGTCCATGACGATCCCGCTCGACGTCGATCCTAACACGCCGTCCACCCCGGGGCCGGCACTTCGCGCTGTGCGCGGGCGCCCACGGCCCAGGCGAAGCTCACCCCCGCAGCTCGTCGACCATCGCCTGCACCTGTGCGCGCACCTGCTCCGACAGGCGACCGACGAGCAGGCGATCGTCCGCCGCCTCGGGGCCGTACTCGCCCGCCACGTCGAGCGGCTCGCCGAACCTGATCTTCCACTTGCTCGGCAGCGGCACCAGGCCCAGCGGGCCGAGCCACGGGAACGTCGGCGTCACCGGCACGTAGGGAATGCCCACCGACTTCGCGAACCACGTCACACGGGCAAGGAGCGGCAGCGCCTCCTCGGACCCGACCACGGCCACCGGGATGATCGGCGCGCCCGTGCGCAGCGCGAGCTTCACGAACCCGCCGCGTCCGAAGCGCTGCAGGCGATAGCGATCCCGGAACAGCTTTCCCATGCCCTTCACGCCCTCGGGGAACACGGCCACGACCTCACCCTTGCTGATGAGCCGCTCCGCGTTCTCCGGGCAGGCGCGCACGCCGCCGATGCGGTTCATGAGCGGGCCGAGCCACGGCAGGTGGAAGACCGCGTCCTCGACCAGCGGGCGCACGTCGCGTCGCGCCGGATGATCCTTGCGGATGGCGTGCATCACCATCGCGCTGTCGTACGGCAGCGAGCCGGCGTGGTTCGCGATGAGCAGCGCCGGGCCGCGCGCCGGCACGTTCTCGACGCCGGTGGCGTCGACGCGGAACCACTTGCTGTAGAGGAAGTCGAGGACCCACTCCCAGCGCGCGGTGGCGATCGGATCGCGCCCGAAATCGTCGACGACCTCGGAGCGGCCGCGCATGGCGAACGCGCGCCAGCGCCTCCACACGAACTCCATCGGGATGCGGCGGCGCGCGTCGAGCGGATACACCGGCGTGCGGCCGGTGCCCATGCGCCGCTCCATCTCGCGCATCGACGCCTGAGGATCGGCCGACTCGTCGAGCGAGCTGTACCACTGGTCGCCGCCCGTCGACGCGCGGTCACGGCTGCCGGTCAGGTCATCGTGCGACGGCGGTAGCGCCGCCTCGCCGCCGAGGTAGATGTCGTCGTCGTGCCACATCGACGGGTCGAGCGCTTCGGGCGCCGCCGACGCGTCGGGCGCGCCCTCGTCGCCGTCGTCAGGTGGAGGTGGTGGTTGGGTCATCCCGGTATCCGTTCAGCCTTGCGCTCGCGCGACGTCGGTCGCGCCGTCCTCGGGCTGGACGCCGATGAAGTCGAGGATGGTGCGCTTGATCGAGAAACGCGCCGAGAAGCCGAGCTCCTTCTTCGCGCGCGCACCATCGGCGACGCAGACGTACAGCAAGTAGTCGAGCAGCGACGGCGGCGAGCTGAACACCTGCGTCGCCCAGAGCGCCTTCGTCAGCTGGCGCGCGAACAGGTACGGCAGCGGCACGGGCACGCGCCCCATGAGCGCGAGCACGGTGGTGTAGGGGAGGACGCCCTTGCCGACGATGTTGAAGGGCCCGTCGACGTCGGTGTCGACGGCGAGCTTGAGCGCCCACGCCGCGTCGCTCTCGTGCACGAACTGGAGGAGCGGATCGTGGCCCGCCATCACCGGCGCGCCGGGACGCGAGAAGAAGCGCGTGAACAGGTTCGACACCGTCGGGCCCAGGATGGGCGCGAAGCGCAGCGTGGTCACGCGCGTCGACGGGTTCTCGCGCGCGAAGCGGAAGGCCTGCTTCTCGGCGCGCACCTTGTCGTTGATGAAGCGCGAGTCCTTGTGGCCGCGCAGCTCGGCGGTCTCGTCGAGGAAGTTGGGGTTCGACGGGTAGGCGCCGTACGCCATCGTCGTCGACACCATGATGAAGCGCTCGGGCTGCGCCGCGGCGCACGCGTTGAGCACGTGCATCGTGCCGACGTCCTCGAGCTCGTGGGCCCACTCGTTGGCGTGGGTCGGGTGCGCGAGGAAGGCGCCGTGCACGACGGTGTCGACCTGCTCGCGCTCGAGGAGCGTGGCGATCTCGGCGTCGATCGTCGGCTGGGTGAGATCGATCGGGAAGAACCGAGCCTTGGTTGCGCCCTCGGCCAGGGCCGACGGCTCGCGCACGTCGAGGAGCAGGACCTTCGAATAACGACGGTCCTCCTCGAGGCGGCGGATCAGCTCCGTCCCGAGATAGGTGCAGGCTCCGGTGATCGCGACGACCCGCGACATGGCCCTGCCTTATACCCCGTGTCGTGGGCGCGTGGTACGCCACTGCAGGTGGATGGCTCGACGATTGTTCAGGTCCTGCCTGATCACGTGATCGATCAGATCGCCGCTGGTGAGGTGGTCGAACGACCGGCCTCCGTCGTGAAGGAGCTGGTCGAGAACGCGCTCGACGCCGGGGCGCGCACCATCACCATCGAGATCGAGGCGGGAGGCCGCAAGCTGGTCCGGGTCGTCGACGACGGCTCGGGGATGCGGCCGGCCGACGCGCGCCTGGCCCTTGCGCGCCACGCCACTTCCAAGCTGCGTTCGGTCGACGATCTCGCCGGGATCGGGACCATGGGCTTCCGGGGCGAGGCCCTGCCGTCGATCGCCTCGGTGTCGCGCCTGACCCTCACCACGCGCACGCGCGAGGACGAGGCGGCCACGCGGATCACGCTGAACGCGGGGCGCGTCGAGGCCGAGACGGTGGTCGGCGCGCCGGTCGGGACGACCGTGGAGGTCGCCGATCTCCTGTTCAACGTGCCGGCGCGGCTCAAGTTCCTGCGCGGCGAGGTGACGGAGGCGTCGCACATCACCGAGACGGTGGTGCGGCTGGCCATGGCGCACCCCGAGGTCGCGTTCCGGCTGCGGCACGGTGGGCGCGTGGCGTTCGAGGTCGCGGCGGCGGAGCTGGGCGTGCGGGTGCGCGGCCTCCTGGGTGGGCGGCTCGCCGAGCGGATGCATCTGGTCGAGCACGACGAGAATGGTGTGCGCGTGCGCGCGTTCCTGGCGGCGCCGGATCTGGCGCAGACCACGTCGCGCGGCGTGCAGCTGTTCGCGGGGCGGCGATGGATCCGGGATCGCGCGCTCCTGCAGGCGGTCACGATGGGCTACGGCGAGCTGGTGCCGCGCGGGCGCTATCCGGTGGTGGTCGCGATCGTCGACGTGCCGGGCGGCGAGATCGACGTGAACGTGCACCCCCAGAAGCTCGAGGTGCGGTTCTCCGATGCGACGGCGGTGTCGTCGGCGGTGCGCCACGCGGTGCGCAAGGGGTGCGCGGCATCGCCGTGGCTCGCCGACGATGGCCGGTTCGCGGCGGCGCCGGTGCGGATGCACGCGGTGGCGAGCATGGAGCCGCCGCGGCGCGCGGATGATCTCGCGGGTCGCTACGCCGAGGACACGATGCGGTCGCTGTTCCCGCTGGGCGGGCTCGCCAAGCCCGCGACACAGCAGCTCGGCCTCGCCGCCGCCGAGCCGAGCGCCTGGGACAAGGTTCGATCCCGCGTCTCCTCTCGATCCGTGCCCGTGCCCGTGCCCGTGTCCGTGCCCGTTCCCGTGCCCGCCCGGGACGCGGATACCGAACGACTTAATGAAATCCCTCGGGGCGTGCATCGCATCGATGAGCCCTCGAGATCGGGCACGGGCACGGGCGCGAGCACGGGCACGGGTTTCTTCGGCTCGCTGACGTTCCTGGGGCAGCTCGATCGCACGTACCTCGTGTGCGAGGGCGACGGCGAGCTCGTGCTGATCGACCAGCATGCCGCGCACGAGCGCGTCGCGTTCCAGCGCCTCCGCGAGAAGGCGGACGCCAACGCGGTCGCGACGCAGCGCCTGCTGTTCCCGACGACGCTCGAGCTGCCGGCCGGGGAAGCCGCGGTGGTCGCCGACGGCGGCGAGCTCCTGGGCGCGGTCGGGTTCGACGTCGAGCCGTTCGGCGCGAGCGCGGTCGCCATCAAGGCGGTGCCGGCCGGCCTGCGCCACGATCCCAGCCAGGTGCTGCGCGAGCTGCTCGGCGACCTCGTCGATCGCGGCGGTTCGCGCGCCGTCGACGAGCGCCTCGATCGCGTCCTCGCGACCATCGCGTGTCACTCGGTGGTGCGCGCCGGCGACGTGCTCGGCGCCGACGAGGCCCGCGCGCTGCTCGGCCAGATGGACGGCGTCGACTTCCGCGCCCACTGCCCCCATGGCCGACCGGTGCTGCTCCGCATCGGGGTCCCCGAGATCGCGCGCCGCTTCGGCCGGACATGAAGCTCGTCGTCGTCGTCGGGCCGACCGGCGCCGGCAAGTCGCGGCTCGCGATCGAGCTGGCGCGCGCGACCGGTGGTGAGGTCGTGTCGTGCGACTCGCAGCAGGTCTACGTCGGCATGGACATCGGCACCGGCAAGGTGTCGCCGGCCGAGCGCGCCGAGATCCCGCATCACCTCCTCGACGTGGTGCGCCCCGACGACGAGATGACCGCGGCGCGCTTCGTCGAGCTGGCCGACGCCGCGATCACGGACGTCGCGGCGCGCGGCAAGCAGGTCATCGTGTGTGGCGGCACCGGCCTGTACGTCCGCGCGCTCCTGCTCGGCCTGTTCGCGGGGCCACCCGCGGATGCCGAGGTGCGTGCCGAGCTCGAGGCGCGCGCCACGGCCGGCGGCACGGCGGCGCTGTGGGACGATCTCAACGTCATCGATCCCGAGAGCGCGGCGCGCATCGATCGCAACGATCGCAAGCGGCTGGTGCGCGCGCTCGAGGTGCATCGCCTCACCGGCGAGACCATGACCGAGCACCATCGCCGCCACGACCACAAGGCCGTGCCGCCGCGCTACGAGCACGTGATGGTCGGTGTCGCGCCGCCCCGCGACCAGCTCTACGACGTCATCGACGCGCGCGTCGACGCCATGCTCGCGGCCGGCCTGCTCGACGAGGTCGGTGCGCTGCGCGCCGCGGGTTACGCGCCGCCGCTGCGGTCGCAGCAGGCGATCGGCTACGCCGAGCTGCACGAGCACCTCGCCGGCCGGTCCGACCTGTCGCGCGCCGTCGAGCTGGTGAAAAGGAATTCACGCCGTTATGCGCGGCGCCAGCTGTCCTGGTACCGCCCGGATCGTACCGTCCGATGGGCGGACAGCCCCGGTGCGGTTGACGTCGATTCGCTCAGACGGTATCTCGGCGGCGGCATTTCATGAGCGAGACCCCCGCGTCCGACCGCCTCGTGCTCGAGTTCGAACGGCCGATCATCGAGCTCGAGAAGAAGATCGCCGAGCTGCGCGGCCTCTCGACCACGACCGTCGACTTCTCCGCCGAGATCCGCAAGCTCGACCAGAAGGCGCGCAAGCTCCAGAAGGAGATCTTCGCGGAGCTGTCCGCGCAGCAGAAGGTCCAGCTCTCGCGGCATCCGGGTCGGCCGTACATGCTCGACTACGTGCGGCTCCTCACCGAGGACTTCACGGAGCTGCACGGCGACCGCAGCTTCCACGACGATCCGGCGATCGTCGGCGGGCTGGCCCGCTTCGACGCGTGGGAGGTCCTGGTGCTCGGCCACATGAAGGGCCGCAACACCAAGGAGAACCTGCACCGCAACTTCGGCATGGCGCGCCCCGAGGGCTATCGCAAGGCGACCCGCCTCATGCGGATGGCCTCGCGGTATCGCCGGCCGATCATCTGCTTCATCGACACGCCCGGCGCGTATCCCGGCCTCGGCGCCGAGGAGCGCGGTCAGGCCGAGGCGATCGCCAAGGCGCTGCAGGTGATGGCCAGCCTCGAGTGCCCGGTCATCTCCGTCGTGATCGGCGAGGGTGGCTCGGGCGGCGCGCTGGCGCTCGGCGTCGCCGACCGCATCCTCATGCTCGAGTACTCGATCTACTCGGTCATCTCGCCCGAGGGCTGCGCCTCGATCCTGTGGCGCGATCCGGCCAAGGTCCCCGAGGCCGCGGCGCAGCTCAAGCTGACCGCGCCGGACCTGGTGCAGCTCGGCATCTGCGACGAGATCATTCCGGAGGCCGCGGGCGGCGCGCATCGTGACGGCGCCGTCACGGCCAACCGCATCCGCATGGCGCTCAAGAAGCACCTGCGCGAGCTGTGCGCGCTTCCGCCTGCCGAGCTCGTCGAGAAGCGCTACCAGAAGTTCCGCGCGATGGGCGCATTTCTGGAAACGCCGACGAAGGCCTGACGGCCTGCCGGCGTTTCCAGGCCTCGGGCCTCAGACCTCGGTCCTCGGCCAGACCCAGATCCAGAAAGTGGCGCATGACGGAGCGGGGTCGCATGGTCTGAGGCATGCGAATGCTCGTGGCCGCGATGGTGGTGATGCCCGTGGTGGCGGAGGCGTCGCCGGCGGACCACTGCATGGCGCAGCTCGATGCGAAGGGCGTGAGCTATCGGGCCGCGAGTCGATCGGGGATTGCCATCGGTGTCGAGATCACGGGGCCGCTCGGCGGCGTGACGTGGGTGTCGACGAGCAAGACGCCGCTGGTCATCGACTGTTCGCTCGCGGTGTCGCTGGTGGAGGCGGGGCCGTGGCTGAAGGCGCTAGGGGTGGAGACCGCGAAGTGGAGCTCGGCGTATTCGAAGCGAACGGTGCGCGGGAGCGGCAAGCCGTCGAAGCACTCGTATGGTCTCGCGATCGATGTTCCGCGGTTTGCGGGCAAGGAGACGGGCGAGATGACCGTCGCCCTGGATTTCGAGCAGGGCCTCGGCGACAAGGTCGATTGTTTGGGCCAGCCCAGCACGCAGGCCGGCGCGATCTTGAAGGTCATGCAGTGCCAGCTGGCGCGCTCGGGACTCTTTCATCTGGTGCTCTCGCCGGACTACGACGACGCGCACCACGATCACTTCCACCTCGAGGCGCTGCCGTGGACCGACCGCCCCACGATCCGCGCGGAGCGTCCCGCGATCTACTGACCCCGAGGCCGGAGGCCTTCTGGCTCAGGACCCAGGTCTGAGGTCCGAGGCCCGTCGTGTGTCGCCGCGTCGCGGCGACGCACGACGGTGAACACCCACCCCAGGAGGGCGAGCGACCACGCGATCCAGATCGACGCCCACAGCCACACCGCCCAGTTGGCGTCGGTGCCGAACGTGGCCTGCGCCATGGCGTGAGCGTCCGAATCCCGGACAGCCTTGCCGTTGATGTAGAGCATCGGGCGGTAGAGCACGCGGATGTCGACGACCGCGTTGATACACGCCTGCGCCGCGAGCACGTGCGCCGCGATCTGCGTCCAGCGCGCGGGTAGCGCGACCGCGCCGAGCACGACCAGCGCGCCCGTCAGGCTCAGCGCCACCTGGCCGAAGCGATTGGCCACCAGCAGGATCGTCGACGACAGCAGCAACACGCCCGCCGTCGCCAGCGCCCAGCGCGCGCCGCGCACGGTGCGACTCGCCGCGAGCAGCGCCACGCCCCACAGCGGCGTGCCCATGTAGCCCGCCGCCGCGATCACGGCCTGCGCGAACGTCGCGACCGGATATCGCGCGTGCGCCAGCCCGCTGCCGTCGGCGAAGACCTCCATGCGATCCACGCTCGCGCCCGTGAGCGCCATCGTGAGCGCGTGACTGCCCTCATGGAGCCACGTGCCGAGCAGCTTGAAGGGATAGAGGAGGAAGCCCCCGAACGGCAGCTGCCACAAGAGCACGCTCGCGATGAGCGTGAGCGCCAGTGGCCGCAGCGTCGGGGTCGGCGAGGTCACGGAGGCTTCTCGTCAGGTTTAACGTCCGGCGGAGCCGGCGCCTTCTCGTCCTTCGCTTTTTCGTCGTCGAACGGCCAGGGCAGGGGCACCGGCCACTCCGTCGGCGGCCACACGCCGAGCTCCTGCAGCGTGGGAAGCTCGCCCGCGCAGGCCAGGCCGATCACGGCGCCGCCACCTGCCCCCGCGATCGCGCCCATGATGGCGAGTGCGATCCATCCGAACGGCGTCATCGGCAGCTCGCCCTGCGGCACCGCGGCGATCATCGCGAGCGCCGCGCCGCCCGGCGCCATCGCGCGGGCCGCCACCAGCACCGCGCGCGGGCGGCCACCTTCCGCGCTCGCCTCGGCCGCCAGCCGGCCGACCCCGCCCGCGGTGAGCACGCCCGCCAGCCCGGCGAAGATCACCGTCATGCGCAGGCACTCGATCACCCCGTGCTCGTGACCGGTGACACCCACCCGCGCCGACCCCCACACCGCCAGCGCGATCGCCGGGAGCACCACCAGGACGCCGGTGCCGGCCCCCTTCCAGAAGGCGTGCCGGGGGATCCGCGGCTTTCTTCTGTCAGGACGGACACTTCGACTCATTTGAGGAAGGATCCCACGGCGATCACCGTATCATGCCGTGAACGAGCCCGCGTCCGGCCCAGGTCGGCGTGCACAATCCCGAGAGGTCACGCGCTATGGCCGTCCAGAAGCAAGGCAGCACCGGCAACAACTTCTACAACGACAAGCCGCTCTATTCCGGTGCCCACTTCACCATCGAAGTGGACGGTATCGGCAAGGGCATCAAGGACCTCCCGACCCTGCGGTCGGTCGAGGGTGGTGGCGCGAAGGCGGACGTCGTCAGCTACCAGATGGGCGAGAACGGCGACATCTGGCGTCAGCTCGGCAAGACCAAGTACGACGACATCAAGCTGACCTTCGGTCTCGCGGACGTCGACGGCTTTCGCAGCTGGATCTACGACTTCCTGCAGGGAACGATGACGCGCAAGAACGGCGCGATCCTCGCCGCGGACTACAAGTACAAGGAGCAGGCGCGTCGCAAGTTCGAGCAGGCGATGATCGTGGGCCTCGGGCTGCCCAAGTTCGACGCCAACGACAAGAACCAGGCGAACGTGACCATCACGCTCGCGCCGGAGAAGGTCACGTACGAGAAGGGGACGGGCGCGACCATCACCTCGCAGGATCCGAGCGAAGCCACACAGCGCCGGATCGCAGCCTGCAACTTCACGTTCTCGCTCGACGGGTTCGAGACGGAGACCGCGCGCACCGTCAAGGTCGAGGCCATGGAGATCAAGGTCAAGACCATCGAGCACCACGTCAGCTACAGCGGCGACAAGGTGTCCTTCGAGCCGACCAAGGTCCCCGGCAGGCTCGAGTGGCCGAACCTGGTGTTCAGCGTTCCCGAGACCGACGCCGAGCCGTTCCGCAAGCTCCACAACGACCGTGTCACCGGCACCAAGAAGGATCAGGGGCAGGGCCTCGGCGCGTCGCTCATCTTCTTCAACAACAAGAAGGAGAAGATGGGCGAGATCCAGTTCATGGGCGTGCACATCTTCAACGTGCAGTCCGAGAAGTCGGACGCATCCTCCGAAGAGATGAAGCTCGTGAAGATCGAGTGCGCGCTCGAGCAGATCGTCATCAAGACCGCCTGGGTCAAGAAGCAAAAGTGAAACCCTAGGCGCTGCGCAGCCGCCCAAAAACTTGCCCGCGTAGATCGCGGGTGTGAGGGTGGTCCATGGCCGAGACCCTCTTCGCTAGCGGTTTCACTCCTGATCCCGCGAACGCCAGGGACGTCCTCGCCTTCGTCCTGTGTCCACCCGAGGTCTTCGCGCCGTCGGGAGACCCGGAAGAGATCGCCGCCGTCGCGGAGCTGATCGAGCCTGCGAAGATCGAGGCGGTCCGTCGCTGGCACGCGCTCCGGTCCGGGCAGATCCAGAACTAGGTGGTAGGGTCGGGCCCCATGGCCCGCTCCAAGGTCGCCGTCCTCCGCGTCCGCCCGGACACCGTCCTCGACGACATCGCGCGCCTTCACGATCTCGCTGACGTGAAGCAGGCGTTCACGCCCGGCGCGAAGACGATCCTGAAGGACAACATCTCCTGGCACTACCCGTTCCCCGGCGCCAACACGACGCCGTGGCAGCTCGAGGGCACGGTGCGGGCGCTGCGCGAGCGCGGCTTCGGCGATCTGGTCTGCGTGCAGAACAAGACCGTCGTGACCGACGCGTTCAAGGGCGAGGACCTGAACGGCTACGTCCCCATCTTCAAGGGGTACGACGTCCCGGTCACCTACAACTTCAAGCCGGAAGAGATGAGCTGGTCGGTGTACCGGCCCAAGGCGAAGATGAACGTGCTCGACACGATCTTCCCCGAGGGCATCCTCATCCCCGACGACTTCCACGGCACCAACATCGTCCACTTGCCGACGGTGAAGTGCCACATCTACACGACGACCACCGGCGCGATGAAGAACGCGTTCGGCGGGCTCCTGAACACCAAGCGTCACTACACGCACTCGTGGATCCACGAGACGCTGGTCGACCTGCTGGCGATCCAGAAGGAGATCCACGCCGGCCTCTACGCGGTGATGGACGGGACCACGGCCGGTGACGGCCCCGGCCCGCGCACGATGCGCCCGGTGATCAAGGACGTGATCCTCGCGTCGCAGGATCAGGTCGCGATCGACGCGGTGGCGGCGTCGATGATGGGCTTCGATCCGATGTCGCTGAAGTACATCTCGATGGCCGACGAGCAGGGGCTCGGCAACGGCCGGCGCGAGAACATCGAGGTGGTCGGCCAGCCCGAGCTCGCCGATCAGCGCTGGGGCTTCTCGGTCGGCGACAACGGCGCGTCGCGCGTCGGCGACGTGATGTGGTTCGGCCCGCTCAAGCGCTTCCAGAAGCTGTTCTTCCACACGCCGCTGGTGAACGTCTTCGTGATGGGCTCGGAGGCCTATCACGACTACTACCGCTGGCCGCTCAAGGACCGGAAGGTGTTCGAGGAGTGGAAGGGCGCGACGCACTGGGGGCGTCTGTTCGATCGCTACCAGCAGCAGGGCACGCTGGCGTCGCCCGCGGATCAGCCGGTGTCGGCGAGCCGCGCCCGCAGCTGATCGACGGCGCGTGCGTGGAGCCGGCTGGCCCACGACTTGGACATGCCGAGCTCGGCGCCCGCGTCGAGGAGCGACTTGCCCTCGACGTAGTGCTTGTGCATGAGCTGGCGCTCCTTCTCCGGTAGCGTCGCGAGCGCGGCGGAGAGCGCCTGCTTCTGCCGCTCGCGGGCCAGCGCGTCGTCGGGGGCGCTCTCGGTGGAGCGGAACGAATCCGGTTCGAGCTGGTGGATCGACACCGTGTACATGGTGCGGATCGCGCCGAGCGCGGCCCTCACCTCGCGCAGCTTGTCGGCGGTGGTCGCGGCCTGCGCCTTGTCCTTGGCGGCGCTGGCGCGCTGGGCCTGCGCCTCGAGGTACGAGGCCGTGGCGCGCAACGTGACGATGCGTGCCCAGACGGCGCGGGGCAGGGCCGTCTCCTTGCGGAGCCCGTCGAGGATCGCGCCCTGGACGCGGTACCAGGCGAAGGTCTTGAAGCTGGCTCCGACCGCGGGATCGAAGCGGCTCGCGGCCTCGGAGAGCCCGACCGACGCCATGGCGACGAGGTCGTCGTAGCTCACGTGCGCGCGGACCCGCGGGTAGTAGAGCGACGCCGCCTTCCGCGCCAGGTCGAGGTGGCGCGCGGCCAGCTCCGACCGATCGACGTTCACCAGACGACAATACCGCATGTGCCCTGGTAAGGTCCCGCGCTCGTGGGCACGTTCACGCTCCTCGACGACGACGACGCGCGCGCCATCGCGGGTGCGTTCGACCTGGGCGCGCCGACGAAGCTGACCTCCATCGCGGCGGGAACGATCAACTCGAACTTCGCGCTCGAGACCGATCGCGGTCGCTGGTTCGTGCGCGTCAACGAGGGCAAGTCGGTGGAGGACTGCACGTGGGAGGCGGCGCTCGTCGTCGATCTCGCGGCGGCGGGGCTGCCGGTGCCGGTGCCGCGCGAGGCGTCGGATGGTCAGCGCTTGTTCGTGCACCGCGGGCTCATCGTGAGCGTGTTCGCGTGGCAGCCGGGGCGGCATCGCGCGCCGTCGGAGGTGAGCGTGGCGGACGCGGACGCGATCGGCGAGACGCTGGCGCGGATGCACGTCGCCGCGAGCGCGCGCCCGCGCAGCACGTGGCGCGACGGCATCTACCAGTTCGCGGACATCGTCGGGCGCTTCGAGGGTTTCCGCGGGTCACGCGATCCGGCGCTCGCTCACGCCATCGCGGTGCTCGGCGACGAATTCTCGTGGCTCACCGCGCAGGCGGGTGTCCGCGCGGCGGCGAGCCACGGCGTCATCCACCAGGATCTCTTCCGCGACAACGTGCTGTGGGACGACGGCCGGCTGGTCGCGATCCTCGACTTCGAGCAGGCATCGCGTGGCAGCTTCGTGTACGACCTCGCCGTCGCGGTGAACGACTGGTGCTGGGATCGTCCGGTCATCGCGCGCGCGATGATCGAGGCCTATCACCGGGCCCATCCGCTGACGGCGGCGGATCGCGCGGCGCTGCCGGTGGAGCTGCGGGCGGCGGCGGCGCGGTTCACGGTCACCCGGATCACGGATGTCCATCTCCGCCAGGTTGACAACCCCGACAAGGACTTCCGTGCCTTTCTGGCAAGAGTCGAGCACTGGCGAGGTGCTGGACTTGGCGAGCTTTTCTCGGTCGTGTAGCTTCTGCGCGCGCGGCGACACGCCGGCCTGGAGCTTGCAGTGACCGATTCCATGCGATTGACCTCGTTCGTGCTCGCGGCAACCGTTGCCGCGACGACGGCCGCCTGTGCGGGCCGCGCCGGGCAGATTCCCGGCACCAAGATCGCCGACGACAAGGCCAACCGCGCGATCATCGAGACCATCGAGAAGTACCGGATCGCCGTCGAGAAGGCGGACGCCGAGGCGCTCTTCTTGATGGCGTCGCCGATGTATCGCGAGGACAGCGGCACGCCCGTCGGCGCCGATGACTACGGCTACGAAGGGCTCAAGGACATCCTGGTCGGCCGCTTCCAGATGGCGCGCGACATCCGCTACGCGATGAAGTACGTGAACATCCGGCGCACGTGCGAGGCCGAGCCCGAGCCGGGCTGCCGCGCACACGTCGAGGTGCTGGTCGACGCGAGCTTCACGATCGTCGACGCGCGCGGGCAGGACCGCCGCACCGACAAGCGCGATCAGAACGAGCTCGTCCTCGAGTGGGACGAGACGGGCGCCTGGAAGTTCGTCAGCGGGATGTGAACCGCGCGCGCTCGCGCCAGTCGGCGGCGAGCATGCGGTCGGTCTCGTAGGCGCTGCCGTCGAGCGCGGCGGTCGCGACGTCGAGCGCGGCGCGGTTGTCGGCGCGCCAGGCCGAGACGGCGAGCCACCGCGACCCGTTGCGCACGAAGCGCGGCGAGGGCAGGCCGCGTTCGAGCGCGAGCGGCAGCGCGACGGCCGCGAGCGCGGGCAGCTTCGTCCGGACGCACTGGAGCCCGAAGAGGTACCACCCGAGCCCGTCGTCGCTGACCGCAGCCGTGAGCAGCGCCAGCGCGAAGTCGTCGCTCTTGCCGAAGAAGTATTCGCGCAGGAAGTAGCCGCGGAATCCCTCCGCGCGCAGGGCCCGATCCATGGCCTCGAACGTGCGGAGGGTCTCGTCATCGACCTTGAGCTGGAGCACGTGATCGAGCCGGGCGCGCACGCTCGCCAGGTCGCCGGCCTCCGCGTCGAGCGTGATGAGCTCGCTCAGGGCCTCGGCCGCGAAGCTCACGCCGCTCTCGCCGGTGGCGAAGCGCTCGTAGAGCTTGCGCGCTTCGGCGACCTCCTCGGTGCTGCCCTTGGCCAGCGCGTCGGCGAGGTCCATGCGGTAGCGCGGCTCCTCGGGGGCGTCCTTGCAGATGGCGCGGATGAGCCGCACCTTCTGCGGCTG
Organism: Kofleriaceae bacterium; assembly: GCA_035525615.1. Taxonomy (GTDB): domain Bacteria; phylum Myxococcota_A; class Polyangia; order Haliangiales; family Haliangiaceae; genus UBA2376. The sequence continues at coordinate 70,679 of DATLEB010000036.1, forward strand.
CGGCAACTGCGCGGCGCGGCGACGGCGGGCCGCGTTCGCGTGCGGACACGGACGCTGGAACACGCTCGGCTGGCGGAACATCTCGCGCGCGGCTTCGAGATCCGCGGCGGGAACGACGACGTCGCCGAGCATCGCGATCCAGTCCTCGACCAGCTTGTCCTGGCTCACGCCGTAGATCCCCTCGAAGTCGCCGCCCGCCGCGTAGAGGCGGCGCAGCCTGGCGGCGCCGTATTGCTCGAGGAGGAAGCGCATGAACGATCCGGCGGACTGGTACGCGCGGCCCGAGGAGAGCGTGAGAAAGCTGAGGCCGAAGACCGCCTTGGCGCTCGGCGCGATGCCGAGCTCCTGCATGGCGCGGACGTGCTGGTGCGGCGTGAGCGAGCCGCGGTTGCCGGGCCAGTCTGCGGCGACCGCGAGCCCCTCGATCATGCCGGGGTTGATGAAGACGAAGCTCTGCGCGCTGACGTGGAAGACCGGGCTGCCGAAGGTGCCGGCGACGACGTGCGCGAGCTCGTGGCGGAGCGAGTTGTGCGGGAAGGGCTCGAAGGTCACGTAGATCTCGCGCCGCCACGGCTTGGCCATCTCGACGCGCCGCGCGCCCATCAGGCGCCCCTTCTGCTCGGCGTTCGCGAAGACGTAGGAGTGGATGGTGCCGACGCGCGCGACGTCGACCTCGAGCCGCTTGCACACCTGCGCCAGGCGGAACTCGTGATCGGCGGCGTAGAGATCGATCTGAGCGACGACGTCGGGATCGTCGCTCGCGTAGTGGATGACGAAGTGCTCGGTGCGGCGCACGCCGCCCAGCTCGGCCCAGATGTCCTCGGCGTCGATCGCGTAGCCGAGCGTGGCGGAGTAGTAGTGGAGGACGAGCGCGAGGAGCGCCGCGGGCGCTGCCACGGAGATGCCCGCGCGGGCGGCGCGATGACGGCGTGCGCGCAGGCGCAGGCGCAAGGACGGCGCGTCGAGGAAGACGGTCACGGCGCCGACGAGCGCGACCAGCGTGGCGAGCTGTTCGAGCCGCGACCAGTACAGCGCGCGCGCGAGCCGGATGTCCTCGTCGTAGAGATTGCCGGGGAAGAAGCCGATGAGCGGGCTGTACGTGAACACCGGCGGCTCGGAATAGAAGCGGTAGAGCCCGAGCGCGATGTAGCCGAGGACGACCGCGGCGATGGCCGGGACGAGGCGACGCAGGCTCGGTCCCGTGCACAGCGCCACGAACGCGCCGCCGCCGGCGCCGAGCACCGTCGACGCGATCGCCATGATGAAGAACGCCTCGAGGCCGTACGTCCAGTCGCACGTCGGCGCCCAGATGCCGTGGAGCGCGGCGCCCGCGAGCGGGATGGCGATGACGGCGAGCGGCGCGAGGGGCGCGCGCAGGACCAGGGCCAGGACGAGACGCGGCGGCGGGGCCGCGCGCTCGACCGGACGTGCGTGTGTCAGCTGCGCACGCCTGACCAGCGCGACGCCCAGCACCAGCCCGGCCAGCGAGCCGAGCGCGGCGACCACCAGCGCGAGCTCGAACCCGACCACGCCGAAGAGCGGGAGCTGAACCAGGATCGCCGTCAGCACCAGGGCGAACGCGACCCAGCCGCGGAAATGCCACGAGCGAAGCAGCTCGCGCGAGACGCGCGCGATCGACGGATCGACGGGTGGAGGCAGGCTGAACCAGGCCACGCGGGGGGAACGAAGATGCTACAGTGCCCGACGAGGATGGACGAGCCCAGCGCGTCTGATCGGCGGCACGAGGTCAGGGCTCCGATCGAGCTCAAGGTCGAGTACAAGCGCCTCAACACGTTCTTCGCCGACTACACCCGCAACATCTCGCGGGGAGGGACGTTCATCCGCACGACGCGCCCGCTGCCCATCGGCACCGAGTTCCTGTTCAAGCTGTTCGTGCCGCAGCTCGGCGAGGCCTTGAAGGTCCAGGGCGAGGTGCAGTGGATCGTCACCGAGGCCGACGCCGCGGAGGGCAAGTACCCCGAGCCTGGCATGGGCATCCGGTTCACCTATCGCCAGGGCTCGACCCAGGAGGAGATCGACCGCGTCGTCGAACGCCTGATGGTCGACAGCCTGGGCCAGCGTCTCTACTCGAAGTTGATGGACCAGTCGCGAGAGAAACCCGGCTCGGGTTGATGCATCTCCGGGCTGCTGTGCGAGAGTAGCGACGTCGTGCACAAGGCGCGCTACCTGCCTCCGAACATGATCACCGGGGCGAGCATCGTCTTCGGGTTGATCTCGATGGGCGTCGCGCACCGGGGAGACTGGCGTCTCGCCGGCTGGCTGATCATCTACGCCGTGCTGAGCGACCGCCTCGACGGCCTGGTCGCGCGGCGCCTGCGTGCGACCAGCGAGCTCGGTGTGCAGCTCGATTCGTTCGCCGACTTCCTGAACTTCGGCGTCGCGCCAGCGTTCCTCATGTACAGCTTCCTGACGTCGCCCACGATGATCGACGGGCCGAACCATCTGCCCTACGGAGACGGCGTCGCGCGCGTCTACTTGATCACGGCGTGCATCGTGTGGGTGCTGTGTGCGGTGTTCCGTCTCGCGCGCTTCAACGTCGCCGCCGACAAAGAAATCCCGACGCGCCTGTACTTCGGGGTACCGACCACACTCGCCGGCGGCCTCCTCATCACGTGGTTCCTCGCGTTCCTCAAGTACAGCGAGCCCGGCCACACCTTCGGTGGCCCGAAGCTCCTGGGCGAGAGCCTCACCACGCCGCGCGGCGTGTGGCTCGCGATCCCGGCCGCCATGATCGTCGGCGCCTTCCTCATGGTCTCGTCCCTGCGCATGCTCAAGATCGCGGCCGCCGAGAGCAAAGCCATCACCGTCTTCCTGCTCCTCTGCGTCGCCAGCGGCTACATCCTCGGCTTCGCGCAGATGATGCCGGAGTACCTCGTGTGGATGCCGACGACGTGGATCACCGTCTTCCTCATCTGGGGCCGCCTCGCCGAGGAAGCGCGCTACCTGCGGCCCCCGCCTCTGTTTCCTGCTACACCGTCAGACAAACCGGGGGATTAGCTCAGTGGGAGAGCATCGGCTTTGCAAGCCGAGGGTCTGGGGTTCGATCCCCCAATCCTCCACGGACTTAGACGCGTCGCTGACGAGTTAGTCACCGGTTAGTCACCGTTGTGACGGAGGCGCGAGGCCGCGGGGATCGTTTCCTACGGCGGAAGCGTGGGCCCCACCGGATCTACGAGGCGGTATCGTAGGCGAACGACATGAGCGACCGCAGCGGCATCGAGTGGAAGTACGCCACCTGGAACCCGGTGCGGGGCTGCACGAAGATTTCGCCCGGCTGTAAGTTCTGCTACGCCGAGACCTTCTCCGAACGGTTTCGCGGCGTGCCCGGACATCCCTTCGAACAGGGCTTCGATCTGCGTCTTGTTCCGTCGGCGATAGACCTTCCTCGTCGCTGGAAGGCCGGCCGCTTGGTGTTCGTCAACAGCATGTCGGATCTCTTCCACGACGAGGTCCCGCTCGAGTACATCAAGCGCGTTTTCTGCGTGATGCAGGAGTGTCCGCAGCACCAGTTTCAGGTGCTGACCAAGCGAGCCGAGCGGGTCGCCCAGCTCGCCTCGAAGCTGCCGTGGCCCGAAAACGTGTGGATGGGGGTCAGCGTCGAGAACGCGAAGTACGCGTCGAGAGTCCCGCTGCTGCGACGAGTCCCCGCGCACGTACGCTTCTTGAGCGTCGAGCCGCTCATCGGCCCGATCGACAAGCTGCCGCTCGACGGCATCCACTGGGTCATCGTCGGTGGAGAAAGCGGACGCAAGCCGCGACCACTCGACCCCGCTTGGGTGCGCTCGATCAGGGACCAATGCGTACGTGCTGGTGTGCCCTTCTTCTTCAAGCAGTGGGGCGGCCGCAACAAGAAGGCCGCAGGCCGGACGCTCGACGGACGCGAATGGAACGAGCTTCCTGCGCAGCCGCGGTCGCCGTTGCGCGTCGTGGCATGACGGACGATCAAGAGCCACTCCCCGAAGTCGGTCCGTAGGCGAAGGACAAGCTCGAGCGCCTTCGCAAGTATCTCGTCGCGTACACGACCATCATGGCCAGGCAGGCCTGGGCCGAGGGATTCGTCTTTGTGGACGCCTTCGCCGGCGCGGGCCGCGCGCTCGTCTGGCAGACGAATGCCGCCACATCGACGGACGCGTTTGACTTCGCCACGCTCGATGCCGCGGACGACGAGCCCGACGAGGATTTCGAACTCTCGCCTGTCCTCGACGGCTCTCCGGCCGTGGCGCTTGGCGTGGCACCGCCGTTCACGCGTTACGTGTTCCTGGAGCGCGATCCGGCGCGCATTCAGCGGCTCGAAGCGTTGAAGAAAGAATTTCCCGCTCGGGACATCGCGATCCAGCCGGGCGACAGCAACGAGTATCTCCGCGACGGACTCGTTCGAGCGTTCCGCTGGCGAACCTGGCGCGCGGTCGTCTTCGTCGATCCGTTCGGGATGCAGGTTCCGTGGGCCACATTTGAGCGGCTCGCGTCCACGAAGGCGATCGAGGTCTTCGTCAACTTCCCCGTGAACATGGCGATCCAGCGGCTGCTAAAGCGCAGCGGCAAGTTCACCGACAAGGAGCGGAAGAAGCTCGACGACTACTTCGGCGATCCTGGTTGGTTCGATCTGCTCTACCGCGAGACGCCCGGACTATTCGGGGCCGAGGTCCAGAAGGTGACGAGGTCGGGCGGCAAGCTTGTGAACTGGTACCGCGACCGCCTCAAGGCGTTGTTCGGTTACGCGTCGGCAGCCTACCTCGTGTCGTCCACGCGCAACCGCCCGCTCTACTACCTGATCCATGCGGGTTCGAACGAGACCGGGGCCAAGATCGCCACGAACGTGCTCACCGGCGGCACCAAGGTTTCGACTTCGGCCGGCAAGTCCCGCCCCAAGCGGTGAGCCGTGCTTCCCACGGGCAGCAACAACCCACCCGGCGTCAACCAGGCCGAGCGCTACCTCGCGCAACTCTGCGAGCGCAGTTTCTTGAGCTTGTGGAGCCACCCGAACCTGTACCGCAAGCCGGCGAAGGAGCTCGCCGATCTGGTGGTCATCTTCGGCGACCACGTGGTCATCTTCTCGGACAAGAGTTGCCGGTTCGACGAAAGCAGTCCGCACGGTTGGTCTCGCTGGTATCGCCACTCGATCGCCGAGTCAGCCAAACAGCTCTTCCGCGCTGATGGCTGGATCCGCAAGCATTGCGAGCGCGTCTTCCTTGACGCGAAGTGCGAGCGCCGGTTCCCGTTCGAGCTTCCGAAGATACCTCGCATACACCTTCTGGCGGTTGCTCTTGGCGCCGTGGCTGGGTCAATCCTCAATAACGCATCCGCCGCCACGATTGCAGGCTCAAGGCAATAGACTCGTCCGCTACGCGTTCTCGAGCCTCTTGCGCAACGCGAGTGTGCGAGCCGCGACGGGTTCGTCGATCTCGGAGATGATCTGGGCGCCGTAATACGTCGCGCGATGAACTGCTGCGGGATGTGAGCCCGCCATGTCCTCCATCTCGCGCAGAACCCGTTTGGGTCCGAGGGCGTGCACGCAGGCTCGAAGCCAATACTGGATCGCGCTGGCGTCGGCCTCGAGGATGCCCCTATGGAGCAACTGCAGAAAATGATCCCTCCGTCGCAGGACGCGACGAGCGACCTCGAGCGCTGTGTACCAATCGCCGCCATCGATCTGACGAACGACCTCATCGAACGCCTGCTCCTGGGACAGCGAGCGTAGGTGTTTGAGAAGCGCTTCAAACTCGGGAGACGTCATCGATCAGTTTCGGACAGGCACAAACAAGGTTGGGTTGAAGTCCGTGTGGAACATAGAACGCAAGATGGATCATCTGCTCGGCATCCTCGGGTACTCGGAGGCGCATTGGGTCGGCAGAAGTCGCTACAACTGGGCCGGCGATGCGGGTGGTTTCACGGGAATCTCGCGAACCTGCTCCGTTGCAAACCATTGTACGAACGCGTGCTGCACACGGCTCAAGTGCGCCTTTGGTCGAGCGGCTTGAATTCGATCAATGGCCGCCGAAATGGACATGCCACGCGAGATCAGTACACACGCGGCCACCGTCGCGGTTCGACCGTGCCCCTGTGCGCAGTGGATGTAGGCGCGCTTCGAGTCCGATATCGCAGCGATCGCGAGCCGTAGAGACGAGTAGTCGGGAACGCCGGCATCCAGGATCGGGAGCGATAGGTAACCTAACGCGACGTGCGTACGGGGGAGCTCGGCAGCGAGGTCAACGATCAGGTCGACGTCGGCCGGCGTTTCTCGTCTGAGCAATCGGCGGCCAATGCGAATGTTCTCGGCAAGTTCATTCACGGGCGCCTCGCGCGACAACAGGCGAAGCAAGTGCCATAGAGAACGTGCGTAAAGCAGGTACGGAAGTAGCAAGAGTTGGCTTGGTACGAAGAGCCGTCCGTCCTTTCTCTTGCCGAAAACTTGCGGCCAATTGGCGAGGTAGGCGATCGCGACCGCTGCGCAGGCCGCCCCGAACCAGGCCATCCCAAACCGCCATGGCATCGGCAGCTGGTAGGCGGCGTAGCCTGCCAGGCTGGCGAGCAGCGCGACTAACGCCGCCGCTCTCACGAGGGGCCGTCGCCTAGTCATCGGCGGAGAACCAAGCGGCAAGGAGGGTGTCCTGGCGCAGGAGGTGCGCCTCGTCGAGGGCGCGTACCGCGCGTGCGTCCTGCTCGGCATCGTCGCCATCGGCGTGCCGATCCAGCCCTACCTGACATCGGTCACCTTGTTCAGTTCCTCGGCGACCTCGCCGCAGATGGCCGAGCCCCACACCAAGGCGCATTCACTCACCGTTCGGCTTGGAGGGCGCGCTGGTGCCGCGTGTTTTCTTCGCGCGCCGCAGGTGGGCGATGAGTGCCGCGAACAGCATCGGCACGCAGCCAACGTCGACAACGAGTGGTATCCACAACCATGGACGCAACTCAGGCCGCGGAACGACTAGCAAGGCGAGCGCACCCGCGATGCCCCCAACAAGGGGCACCGATGACACCCTTCGACCGGATCGGCGGAAGCGCACGATGGCAACCGCGTTCCCGATGACGATGAGACAACACGCGGTCGCAAGGAGACCCGCGATGAACCAGCGGAATGTCATCATGAGCCACTCGGTGGGACGTATCGCCGTGGTGCTGGGCGCATGAGGAACCGCTCGAACGCGGCGCGAGGGTTCACGTCGACTCGCCTCGCCACGGCCGAAGCGTTGGAAGGGGCGGCTTGCCGCTGTCGCCGAGCGCCTCGTTGTTCTTGAGCATCGCTTCGATATCGGCTGGGAACCGCGCGCCGGCCGTCGCCAATCGGCGGAGGATTGCGCCGTGAGTACGGAATAGCGAGATAGACTCGTCGGTGACGATGCGGACGTCCGCTCCCGCCTCCAGGAAGAAGTCGATTAGACCTGGGTCCCAGCTTTGAACGGCGTGCAAGAGCCCAGTCGACGCGTCGGCACCCTTTGAAAGGAGCAGGCGCAGTCCGCGGCGATCGCGACGATCGGCGGCGAAGTGTAGCGGCGAGAAGGTGCCGCGATTCCGCGCCGACGCGACCACGCCAGCGTCCAGCAACGCTTCGGCGAAACCATACTCGTCGAGTGCGAGCGACCAGACGAGTAGATCGTAGTGAAACTGCTCGCGCTCACGCTTGCGCCATCGCGGTTGCTCGGCGAGTAGATGCGCGGCTCGTTCGAGCCTCCCACCCTTCCATGCCTCCAAGGCACCAAAGAACGCGATTGGATCAATCCGCATGGATCCACTCATCGGCCAGCTGGTCGCCGGCCTCGTACCCGAGGGTTCCTCCAACCATCCCGCCCCACAAGCCGTACACGATGACTCCGATGGGACCGCCGCGGGTTCCATAGGCCGCCCCCGCAGCTGCCCCGCCCGCGGAGCCAGCGTACGACGCGCCTTCGCGCACCAGCTGCGCCGCAAGTGGACGAGGCGATCCCTGCTCGATGCTCTGGTAGGTCGCCTTCCCGAGCTGATAGGCGGTTTCGACTTTGCTTACCCGCCCAAGCCACTTCGCGGCACCATTCCACCATCGGGCCCTTGGCCGCGCGACCGCGTTCCGTGGAATGTCGTTGCGGAACACGACCTCCCGTTCGTTCGGTTGATTCGTCAGCCACCGCTCGATGCCAGCTCGCCGCTCCGGGTGCATCTCCGCGTACTCGCGAGCCAGCGTGTTGAGTTGCTTCTCGTCGACGAAGTCGACCCCGGCCTTCTTGGCGAGCTCGACGTCGATGTACACGGGATCGCCAACCATCCCTGAAGCACCCCCGGGCCTCCGAGAGCCGGAGATCCATTGCGATGGGCCGCTCTTCAGTTTGGTTGTTCCATGCTCGTTGATGACGTGTTCAACCGGATGAACGCTGGCGCCTGGGTCCGATGCCCGGATTCCATGAACCACCGGGTTGGATGCATCTACGCGATTGAAGCGATGAACCAGGTCCCGTGCCGCGGACACGGTGCGCACCGGCGGTGCATCAGGTGACGACTCGATCGATTCTTGCGCTTCGGGCGCAAAGCGCGCAGACGCGGGCAAGTCATAGAGCTCGGGATGTCTGCGGTAGAAGGGAGAGGACGTTGCGCCAGGGTAAGCGTGGGACGACGCCCGCTCTGAGCGACCAAGCCCCGACGGGTCACCGAACGCGACTGGATGATTCCCGGCGAACGAATACAGGTTCGTTCCGTCGATCGGCCCTGCAGGATCGCGCTGGAGGAAACGCCCGATTCCAGGATCGTACGCACGCGCTCTTTGATCGTAGAGCCCCGTCGTGGGTTCAAACGGCCGGCCCCCGTATCCAAACGGCTGCGCGGTCCCGTCGGTTGTCGTTGGGCCGAGGGGCATTCCGTTTGATTCCATGAGCGCGCCGAACGCATCGTAGCGATGGCTGCTCACGACCGCACCTGCCTCGTCGGTGAGGGCACGGGCCGAGCCTTGGTGATCGGAGTGGTACCAGCGGTCGGCACCACCCGTGGCGAGATGAACTGGATCGTCGATCGCGTCACCGTGGACGTACTGACCGACGCAGACGCCGGCGCGGTAGTCTGCGACGCGGTCGACGCCGTCGTTGAGGAGCGCGAGCGCGCCAGCGCCATCGACGTCCTCGATGACGCGACGCCCGAAAGAATCGTACGCGCATCGCAGGACGTTCCTTCCGGTGCCGAGGTCGAAGACGCGGCACAGACGCCGCCACGCATCGTATCGAAACGCGAAGCGACCATCGGCGGTCAGGTTCCCGGCCGCGTCGTACGAGCGGGCGATACCGTCAATCGATTGATACTGGTCGCGCGCGTTCGCCTCGCCGTAGTCGTGCGAGGTCCCGCCGGTGTGCGCTTGCGTGCGGTTGCCGACGAGGTCGTACGTCCAAGCATCGATCGCCTCCGTGGAACCCGGCGGCAGGTACGGACCTGCCGCCGCATCGACGAGCGCCTGGCGGTTCGGCACCGGTTGTTGCGGCACGGAGGAGGGCGCGAACGGGGTCAGGTCCTGAAATGGTCGACCAGCGGCATCAGCGCGGGCGGCGAGCTGGTACTGCGCGTCATAGCCAAATCGATCGGATCTCGCGTCGACGGGGGCTGGCTCCGTCGGAAGCGCGGCTGCGTCGAGGAGCAGCCGCGGATTGCGTGCGGCGTCAAAGAGTTGCTGCACACGAAGGACGGTGCCGCTCGGTGCTCGATGATGAACCTCGACACGGCGTCCGGCCGCGTCATGTCCGATGTGACTCCAGACCCCATTCGCCCGCGCGACTCCGCGGAGTCGCGCCCCGGCATACGAGAACGATGCCAGCACTCGAGCTCCCCGACCTCTTGCGCCGGGGTAGCCAAGACCATCCGATTCATGAGTGAGAGCGCGTAAGCGGCCCAGCGCGTCGCGATCGTGGCGAATGAGGCGACCGCCGGGATAGGTGATTCCGACCAAGCGGCCGGTGTCGTCGAATCTCCGCTCGAGCGTCATGGCCAGGCCGCCGGCCGCGTGAATGACTGTTGCTTCGTGGACGGCACTGCCGAGTGAGTCGTAGCGCGTCGCGACCGACGCCGCCTCGTTGCGGGTCACGGTGACGCGAGCCAGGCCGTCGTATTCGTGTTCCAGCAGGCGCGCGCCTTCCAGGACCACGTTGGCGTCGACCTCGGCGTCATCGGCAATCGTCCGGCGCAGGCGCCCCGCACTGTCGTGCTCGTGCCGAAGAACAACCCCATGTGCGTCGCGGACGGCGATCGCAAGGTTGTCTCGGTCGTAGCGTGTGACCACGCGTGCGCCATCCGGGAGAATCTTCTCGATGACGCGGTTCGATCGGTCGTGCCGATACTCAGTGCGTCGGCCGCGAGCGTCGACCTGTGCGAGCACGTTGCCGCTGCGATCGCGCTCGTACCGGACGACGGCAGGCTCGAGCGGATTCCCCGTGCCGAGTCCGTTGTCGGTGCGGCGCTCGACCGTCGAGCTCAACCGCCCGTAGACGTCGTACTCGACTTCGCTGATGTTGCCGAGCGGATCCTTCGTGAGCACGCGCCGGTCGAGACTGTCGTACTGGTGCTCCGTTGTGTTGCCCAGCCCGTCTGTCTCAGAGACGAGCCGGTCGCGCTCGTCATGGGTCCCAGTCCAAGTGAGAACCTCCTGGCCCACAACGTCGTCGCCGATGTCGCGAACCACGTCGATTCGATCCTTGCGCACCACGTTGCCGTGCGGGTCGTAGGTCGTCTCGATGCGGTTGCCTGCCGCGTCGGTGACGCGAACGACCCGGCCGATCGCGTCGTAGTCCGTGGACGTACGGTTGCCGAGTGGATCCAGGAACGCGACCACACGGCCGGCCGCATCGTAGAAGGTCCGGGTTTCCGCCCTCCGGCCCGGGCCAGGAGCCTCCTCGAAGTCGGTTGTGATGTCGGCGGCAGGGAGCGGCTCGTCGAAGCGGTTCACCACAGCGCGAATCGGACGGCCGAGTTCGTCATAGATTGTTTCAGTGCGGGCGAGTAGCCAGTAGCGCCCGTCCTCGCGGCGCTCGAAGTGGCGAGCGACCGTAGGACGCCCCGCCTTGTCGTATGACCTCCGGGTCACGTTTCCGAGAGGATCGATGATGCCCACGGTGCGGCCGAAGGCGTCGACCTCGTATGTGGTCCTGCGGCCCTCGCCCGACGTCGTCGCGACAACGCGACCATCCTTGTCGCGGGTCAGGGTCCCGATCGATTCGTCGGGCACGCCGTACGAGCGGATCGTCTTCACTAGCTGATCGCGCGAGTCGTGGCGGAAGTGAATCGCGGTGTCGTTCGCTGCCATCGTGAAACGCAGCGTCCCAGCGGCGTCGTACTTGTGAGCGATCCGGAAGTGGCGTCCGATGTCTTCGCCGCCCCATTCCTCGCGCACGATCCGATGCTCTTCGTTGTACTTGTACCGGCGGACGAGCACGCCCCGAGAATGGCCGTGCTGATCGCGTGGGTCGTGCCAGTCCACTTCCACGCGCTCCGGCTTGCCGGCGGGCTCGTGGCGCGTTCGTATCTCGAAGTCGAGTGGCGTCGGCCCGCGCGCAACGGTTGTTCGATCGAGGTCGTCGTACTCGGCGGTCGTGACGAAGCGATCCTCGCCGGCGACGTAGCGGGGCAGCCTGGTTGCGAGAACTCGCCCTAGCTCGTCCACCTCGAACTCGGTCGTGATGTTCAAGCGGCCCGCGGTTGGGTCGCCTCGGTCGACAGTGGACCTCCGGACGAACCCCTCCTTCGTCTGCTCGGCAGCGCCGTAGTAGTCCGTTTCGCGTTCGGTCCCGGCAGCGTCGCGGGCACGCGTCACGCGACCGCGAGGGTCTCGCTCGAGCACCTCGATGATCGCGGGCTCTCCAGGTGTCCCGTCCGGCAACGTGGGGGTGGGCGAGATGACCCGCAGGAGACCTCGCGTGGCGTCGTTGGCGTACTCGAAGCGGGTGAGCAGTCGGTGATAGTCGGGCGGCTCGATCGTTCGCGGGTCCGGACTCGTGGTCGTGCGCGGGTCGGACGTCGTCGTGATCTGCCCGAACGTTGGCTCGTAGCTGTGCTTGACGATGATGTCGTCAGCGTCTGCCTGGTAGACGTCGCCCCATCGGCCGTTCCAGTCGAACTCCGTGCCCGGGCGGTGGCGGGCGCGGTTCACCGTCGCGAGCACTTGCCCGAAGCTCCGACGGACATCGGCAGTGAGCTGCGGATCGTTCCAGAGGAGGTCTTCTGCACCAGGATCGTTCGTGTCGACGTTGTTGACGCGATAGAAGTGTTCGCGCGCGGTGAGCACGTGCGAGACCACACCTTCAGGCGAACGGCTGGCGATGAGCTGGCCGTCGCGGTTGTAGCGGTAGCGCCATACAACGCGCTCGCCGCCCCTTCCTCCGTTGACCGTGTGCGTCTCTTCCTTGCGCAGGAGACCGCCCCACGAGTTGTAGATCGACAGCGTCTGGTAGCCGTTCCGTTCCTTGACCCAGACGCGCATGGTCGGCCGGTCCTGCACGGGCAGTTCGCCGCTGAACACCGGATCAACGGCGCCGTAGCGGAACCAGAAGTCTCCATGCGCCAGGCGCTGGTGGACGACGCGGTTGTAGTCCTCCATCCCGACGCTCGTGCCGTAGCGGTTGCGCAGGTAGTGCCGGCCGGAGGCATCGAAGATATCGGTCATGTTGTGGGCGAGCGGCCCCGTCGGGTGCTCGCTGGTCGAGTAGCGGTATTCGGTTACGCAGCCCCGCTTGCGCGACGGGGTCGACGGCGTGATGACATGGACCAGGTCTCCATGGCTGTCGTAGACGTAGCGCCACGCGCGTCGCATGAAGTCTTCGACGCGGGTGATGCGGCCGAGTTGGTCGTACGAGAACCGAACGCGTCGGTCGTCGCGGTTCACCTTGCACTCGAAGAGGCGTCCTTCCTGGTAGGTGAATGCGAGGTAGTTCCCCCAGCGGTCTTCGATCCGCGCCAGGCGGTAGGTGCCCGACCAGCCGGGTTCCGGCATGAAGATGTGGCGCACCCCGTCGGGCGCACGCCGTGCCCAGCCGGTCGGTGCTTCCGGGTCGAGCCCGATCGGCTCGAGCGTGGCGTGGACTCCGTCGGGTGGGAGATAGAAGTAGTAGCCCCTCTGGCCCCAGAGACCGTGGCGCTGGTAGTTCTCGGCGCGACCGGTGCCGGTCCACAGGTACGCCGAGACGTCGTTGATCTGGAGCGAGAGGTTGTAGCCGTGGTCCCATCGGTGGCCGATCGGCCCGTCGTACACGGTTTGATGGCGGTAGGTTCGGTGGAACGCGAAGTCAATGCCAGCGCCGGACACGACGAGGTCCGTCGCCTCGTGGGTGAACTCGCCGCGGAATAGCTCGACCGGATCGGTCTTGGCGACATCCGCGTTTCGCGCGTCGCCGCCGTTTCCACCCGCGTACGCGTCCTTCTGCGCCCGCAGCTGCATGCCCATGACGAGCTGGAGACGAGCGGTCGTCCACGCTCCGACGCCATCGAGATAACTCTCTGCGAGATGCTCAGCGAGCTTGTCGGGATCGAAGCGAGCTCCTTGCGCTCGACTCCCCTGGTACACGAGCGCGGCGAGGACACGCGCTGCCAAGTCGGCGTTTGCCTGCTCCGCGGGACCCGCGTTCGCCAGATACCGCACGGCCTGCACGGCCTCGTTGACCGTGAGGTCCTTCGGAACCTCTGCGAGCTGCTCGCCCATCAGGTCTCCGAGCTGAACAACTTGATGCTGGCGTCGAGAAGGCGTTCACGCACCGCGTGTCGTGGCGCCGGCGTCGCGCCCTTCGACGCGGCGAAGATGTCTCCCACGACTCGCACGTTCAAGCGGCGGAGGGCAGTTGCCTCGTCGCGCGTGACGTACTTGAGCTTCGCGAGCTCGTCGAGTGGGAACTGCGATCGGCGCAATGCTCGCGCGACTAGGGTCCGAAACGCGCGCGTCTCTCGGTAGGGGCGCGGTGCATATCGCGAGGACGACGCCGCGGCGAGAGCGACGCGGCGGACCTCCGTCTGAACGAGATTGAGTTGATCGGCGGCGCTCACGCGTTGCTTTCGTGCTACGGGACTCGAGGCGCCGGATCGGAAACCTCCGACGTGAACGGGTGGGGCAGCACGCTTTCGCCCACGACCACTGGGGGCCGCGGGCGCGGGTCACCAGGGGGAAGCGGGCGCAGCCGGTCCTCGACGAACGCACCACAGCCGCTAACGATGCACCGTGTGATCACCATGGTGGTCGGAAGGTTCGCGTCGTCGTCGGATCCGCCGCCACCACCACTGCCGCCGCCGCCGCCGCCGCCACCGCCGCCACTGCCGCCGCCGCCGCCACCACCCCCGCCTTCGTCGCCGACGGTGATGAATCCCAGCGCCGCAACTTCCTTGTGCGACGTATCGAGCCACGCCTCGACGCAGAACCCATCGGCCGATCGCGGCGTCTGTACGACGAGGAAAATGTCCTGCATGCCTTCGAGGCGTCGCTCGCCGCCGATGAGGTTGGCTTCCACCTGCTCCGCGTCGGTCTGGGTGTGAGGCCGCGGGAGGATCACGAAGACGGCGCGGTTGGTTCCCGCGTGATAGCCGTTGAACAGCTGATACATCTGCGAAAGCTGTGTCGAGCGTCCAGCCGTCTCTCGTCTCTCGGTCGATTCGTCGGTCGTCTTGATATCGACGGACTCGCGGCGGTAACCAGCGCTGGCCGTGACTTCAGCACCACCGACGAGAGGGATCGACGTCTTCGCTGTGACGCTTCCCTCAACGGAGTGCGTCGACGTGTGGCCTTTGCGGATGTTCGTGTTCTCGTTCGATCCGGAGAGAACCTCCTTGGTATCGGTAACCGTCTCGTAGAGCTCGCGCTTCTTTGGTTCGAAGTCGACGATGAACGGGTAGTCGTCCGGCAGCGTCCCTTCCGGCCGCCGTGGATAGACTGCGATCTGGGCGATGGCGCTGAGGCACGGCAGGTACGCGGTGATTCCCGGAACGTTTGTCACGTGGTCCCAAACGTCCGCTCCGAACCGATCGGTCCCGGTCGGCAGCGATTCTGCGCTTGGGATTTCTTCGCTCCGAGTCCACCCCGTGATCGTGAGCGAAAGCTTCAAGTAGACGATGCGGTGTTCGGGGTAATCTTCCTCGGTGTCGCTCAGCGGCAGCGGGTAGGCGTAGATCGCCATCGAGCTCCGCCATCGAGGCGGAAGAGGGCCGCCCGGCATATCGAGCATCTCGCGGCTCCACGCCAACCGTTGCCACGCGATGTCGCTCGGGATGCTGAGTGCTTCGGATGCCATCGGGGGTAGCCTGCCTTCGGTTAGGAGTTGGGATCAATCGGAAGACGGTGAATCCGTCACAACGGGCTGACCTCTTCGATGAACTCCATGGGCTCTTGTCGTGCGCTCGACACGGCGGTTGCGTGTCCACGCGCGGAAATCGTTCAACTGCGTGTGGCGGATGGCGAGTCTCGTCGAACCGCCCGAAATCCTAAGCTGGCGTTGACCCGTTGTAGACGGTGGCCCGGATCCGACTCGTCTTGCCCGACGCGTTTGACGGTGACCCCGAAGTGGAGGCGGAAGCCGACTTTGTTCTGAGGGTGACCTCGACGTCAGGGCCGGCGACGCTTGGGCCGCGATCGCTTTCGCGCTGTAGCGACCCCGTCACATTCGGTACAGACTGAACTCGGGGTTCGCGATTCGCTGTCGAGCCGCCAGTGCGTCGAACGCATCGGGATTCGCTTCGATCAAGTCTCCAAGGTCCGTCCCGCATGCGGGGCAGTGCTTGAGCGGGACGATCATGCTCGTGGAGTACGGGACCTCCATGCCTTCGTCGTCGGTGAGTAGCGGCCACCGGTAACGGCCGGAGGTGTCCCGAGTCGAGTACTTCCTCTCGATCGTCGAATCGAACGGCTTGGCCTCAAGGTAGAAGAGCCGACGCTCCCCACTCACGGCCATGACGGCGAAGCCCTTGTCGCCAACCGGGCGAGCGCGTTCTTCATCCACACGCAACAATAGATCGGTGAGTCGATCGTCATTGTCCTGCGGGCATCATCGCTTGATGTCAGTCGGTGCGGGCTCCGCGAGCCGCAGAAGACGCTCGGCTTCCGCGCGCTCGCGGGTCAGCTCGGCAGCAAGCTCGGCCTCGGTCGGCAGATAGCGCAGGTACGTTGCAGCGAGAATCTGGTCGTTGTCCTCGGGCAACGTGATCTTCACCATCGTATCGTTCTTCTGCGAGCACAGAACGATGCCGACCGTTTTCGCTTCCTCGAGTGTCCGTTGCGTGCGGTCGTAGTAGTTGACGTACATCATCATCTGGCCGAGATCTTGGTGCGTAAGCTTGCCGAGCTTCAGATCGATCAACACGAAGCAGCGGAGCAGCCGATTGTAGAACACGAGGTCGACGTAGAAGTGGTCGCCATCCACGGTCAACCGAACCTGTCGGCCGACGAAGCTGAAGCCCTTGCCTAGCTCCAGAAGGAACGTCTCGAGCCGGTCGATGATGGCTTGCTCGACGTCGCGTTCGTGGAGGCCCGGGGGTTCCCGGACGTCGAGGAATTCGAGGACGAACGGATCCTTGATCACGTCGCCCGGCTTGCTGACCTGCTGACCGTCGGAGGCGAGTGCACGCACCTTCTCCGCAGGGCGCTGGTAGGAGAGGCGCTCGTAGAGCAGCGCGGCGATCTGGCGTTCGAGTGCTTGCGTCACCCACCGCTCACGGGCGGCCTCGATCTCGTAGAACGCGCGCGCCTTCGGGTTGGTGACGCGCGA
>DATLEB010000038.1:0-36565 GCA_035525615.1 Kofleriaceae bacterium
GGGCTTGATGGACACGTCGGTGACGTACGCGTACCGCGACAAGGTCCTGGTCCCGGGCGGCAGCAAGGACGCCGCGGTGCTCGTGAAGGACTTCCTGGGGAGGGAATACAACTTCAAGGCGTTCGAGAAGTACCTGGCGGAATAGGCGCGGGGGGCGGCGCGGGCGCCGCGCGCGGGGCGAGTGGCGGAGCGAGACGCGCGCGTAGGCGCGCGTTTCTGTTTTCGGGCGCACGAGTGTGGGCGGCGAGGCAGAGGCAGAGGCAGAGGGCAGGGCCAGAGGCCAGAGCCAGAGCCAGAGCCAGAGCCAGAACCAGAACCAGAACCAGAGCCAGAGCCAGAGCCAGAGCCAGAGCCAGAGCCAGAGCCAGAGCCAGAGCCAGAGCCAGAACCAGAGCCAGTTTGAGATCCGTTGCCGCCACCACCACCACCGACACCCATGTCGAACCCGACCACCTCGTGCACTTCCTTGCCCATCCGCCGCACCGTGTACTCGACGGCGATCAACCGTCCGTACTGCGAGCGCCACACGTCGACCACCGACGTGATCGGATCCAGCGACGTCCACGCGACGAGCGTCTCGCCGCTCTTCCCCGTCACCGTGATCGTCGAGCCCTTCGCCGTCGCCTTCACCTGCGCGCCGCCGCCGCGCTCCGCCGGCGGAGACTTCAGCGACAGCGTCGCCATCTCGTCGGTGCCCGCCGCCTTGCACGCGGGCATGCCGCGCGCAGCGGCCGCCGCGACGACGAGCGGCTGACACAGCTTCTCGCGCCCGAGCACGTACGTCTTCTCGTTGCCCGCAAACCCGCCGAACGTGTCGGCCGACGCGACGCCGGCCGACGCCGCCAGCAGCGCCGCCGCCACGAGCGCGCGCTTCACGGCAGCTCCGGGCGCGAGCGCGAACCGCGCTCACCGTCGCCCTCGCCCCGCGTCTCCGTCCCCTCCACATCGATGAACCCGTCGCGCGGATCGCCCTCGCCGCGCGCGAACGCGCCCATTCGCGGGCCGCCCACGACCACCATCTTCGACTCGAACCAGCGTGACGCACGCTTCCGCACCAGCGCGCGCAGGGGTGGCACCAGCAGCGCCAGCGCCACGACATCCGTGACGAATCCCGGGATCACGAGCAGCACGCCGGCCAGCGCGACCAGCGCGCCGTCGGCCACGACCGCACCCACCGGCTCGCCGGCTTGCATCGCCGATCGCGCCCGCCCCATCACCGCCACGCCACGCCCCGAAATCACGCTCATGCCCAGCACCACGGCCCCTGCCAGCGCCGCCATGGTCCACAGCCACCCCACCAGGTCCGAGACGATGGCGATGGAGGCCAGCTCGGCGACGATGGCGGCGAGGACGACGTAACCCACGGATCTGGAATAGCACGTCGCGCCATCCCACGCCGTTCGGTGTAACTTGCCCGGGTGCTACGTGACGTTCTACGGGCCGTGACCGGCGCCACCGCCGCCATCGATCGCGGCGTGCTCCGCGTGATGGAGCGCCAGATGTCGTCCACGGCGCCGCGTGGCCTCCCGCGCGACGCGCGCGTGCGACTGCTCGAGCTCGCCGCCGCGTATCGCACCGCGCCGTTCTTTCCCGAGCCGCCCACGCCTACCGCGGCCGACGTCACCGCGCGCCGCGAGCCCGACGCGCTCGGCGCCCACGTCACGTCGATCACGTTCGATTCGGGCTATCGGCCGTTCCTGCCCGCGTACCGCGACGAGCATCACCGCCAGGTCGAGAACCACACCGTACACGCCCGGCTCTATTCGTCATCTGCGGGCGCGGGCCACGGCGATCGCCCGGTGATGGTGTGCCTGCACGGCTGGGGCGGCGGGAACTGGTGGTTCGAGGAGCGCGCGTTCGTCATCGGCTACTGGCTGCGCCGCGGCTTCGACGTCGCGCTGTTCCAGCTGCCGTATCACGGCGAGCGCACGCGCCACCGTTCGGGCGCGATGTTCCCGAGCGCGAACCTGGTGCGCACCAACGAAGCGTTCGGCCAGGCCATCTGGGATCTGCGCGCGTTCGCCGCGTACCTCCGCGGGCGCGGCGCGCCATCGGTCGGCGCGATCGGCATGAGCCTCGGCGGCTACACCACCGCGCTCTGGGCCACCGTCGATCCGCAGCTGGCGTTCGCGGTCGCGATGATTCCCGCCGTCAGCATGAGCGAGCTCATGTGGCGGCACGGCGAGGAGAGCCCCGCGCGCCGCCGCGCCGTCGCCGCCGGCGTGTCAGGCGACCTGCTCGACGACGTCTTCGCGGTGCACGCGCCGACCGAGCGCGCCGTGCTCCTGCCGCGCGAGCGCCTGATGATCGTCGCGGGTCGCGGCGATCGCATCACGCCGCCCGATCAGGCCGAGAAGCTGTGGGAGCACTGGGGCCGCTGCGCCATCCACTGGTTCCCGGGCGGACACCTGGCGCAGGTCGGCCGCGGCGACGCGTTCCGCGCCGTGCGCAAGCACCTCCAGGTTGCGGGGCTGCCGTGAGCGCCGCCGCCCCCGCGCGCAAGCACTTCCTCGACGCGCTGGCCGAAGGGCCGGTGCTCTTCGACGGCGCGATGGGCTCACTGCTCTACGAGCGTGGCGTCTTGCACACGCGCAGCTACGACGAGCTCGTGCTCTCCCAGCCCGACCTCATCCGCCGCGTGCACCTCGACTACCTCGCCGCCGGCGCGCAGGTGATCGAGACCGACACCTTCGGCGCCAATCGCATCGCGCTCGCGCGCCACGGCCTCGCCGATCAGATGGCGCAGATCAACAAGAGCGCCGTGAAGCTCGCGCGCGAGGCCACGAACGGCCGCGCGTGGATCGCCGGCGCCGTCGGGCCGACCGGCGTGCGCTACGCCATCGCCACCGAGGCCGAGCGCCGCCGCGCGCGCCTCGCGCTCGCCGAGCAGATCGACACGCTGGTGATCGCCGGCGTCGATCTCATCCTGCTCGAGACGTTCCCGTCGATCCTCGAGCTCGAGACCGCGATCGGCGTGTGCAAGGAGCGCGGCCCCAAGGTTCCGGTGGTCGCGCAGCACGTGTTCGACGGCGCCGGAAAGGGCGACGGCGGGCTGTCCCCGTCGGAGGTCGCCGAGCGCCTCATCGCGTCGGGCGCCGACGTCATCGGCGGCAACTGCGGCGCGGGCCCGGCCGAGCTCTACGCCGTCGGGACCGCGATGATCGGCCGCGGCAAGCCGGTCATCGTGCAGCCCAACGCCGGCATGCCCTCGCTGGTCGAGGGCCGCACCATCTACGTCGCGAACCCCGAGCATTTCGGCGTGTTCGCGCGCCGCATGTTGAAGTCGGGCATCCGCGGCATCGGCGGGTGCTGCGGCACGACGCCGGAGCACATCCGCACCATGCACGGCGCGATCCGCATGATGGGCGGCGTGCGCATCGATCAGATCGAACAGAAGCCGAACCCCGCCCAGGGATCCGGAACGTCGTCTCCCGAGCTTCGCCTGCCGCCGGCGGTCACGCCGATCGCGGAGCGCAGCCGCCTCGGCGCGCGCATCGCGCGCGGCGAGTTCGCGGTGTCGGTCGAGCTCACCGCGCCGGCGGGGACCGACCTCACGAAAACGAAGCAGCAGGTCGAGACGCTCCTGGCCGGCGGCGTCGACATCGTCAACATCGCCGACGGCCCGCGCGCGTCGGCGCGCATGGCCAACCTCGCCGTGTGCGCCCGCCTCGCCGGCGAGACCGGCGTCGAGCCGATCCTGCACGTGTGCGCGCGCGACCGGAACTTCCTCGGCCTCGTCGCGCATCTCCTGGGCGCGGCGACGCTCGGGCTGCGCGACCTCGTCATCATCACCGGCGATCCGCCCAAGATGGGCGACTACCCGTTCGCGACGCCGGTCTACGACGTCGACTCGATCGGCCTCCTCAAGATGGCGCGCGGCCTCAACGCCGGCTTCGATCCCGCGGGCAAGGCGATCGGCAGCGCGACCGCGTTCCTCCTCGCCACCGGTGCCGAGCCCGGCGCGCAGGACTACGACCGCGAGCTGCGCCGCCTCGAGGAGAAGAAGGACGCCGGCGCCGAGCTCGTCATGACGCAGCCGGTGTACGACCCGCGCACGCTCGAGCGATTCCTCGACGACACCAAGAGCTTCGGGCTGCCGATCATGGTCGGCATCCTGCCGCTCGCGTCGGCGCGCAACGCCGAGTTCCTCCACAACGAGGTGCCCGGCATGTCCATCCCCGCCGAGTACCGCGCGCGCATGGCCAAGGTGCCGCAGGGCATCGAGGCGCGCGCGGAGGGCATCAAGATCGCGCAGGAGGCGCTCGCCGCCGTGCGCCACCGCGTCGCCGGCACGTACATCATGCCGCCGTTCAACCGCGTCGAGTCGGCGCTGGCCGTGCTCGAGGCGGCGACCGACGTGTGGAAGCCGGCGCCGCTGGAGAAGTCGGCGTGAGCCTGTCGTTCGACGAGGCGCGCGCGTTCCATCTCGGCGCGACCGTCACCGATCTGCACGCCGACACGGCGAAGCTGATGGACAAGGTCGGCTTCGACATCGCCAAGCGTCACGAGCGGCGGTTGCCGGAGCGCGCCAACTACGTCGGGCACGTCGACCTGCCGCGCTTGAAGGACGGCGGCGTGGCGGCGCAGTTCTTCGGCTTCTGGACCGCGCCGATTCCCGAGCGCGGCTGCCGGCGCGCCGTCGACACGCAGCTCGACGCGCTCGATCGCGCGATGGCGAAGCACCCCGACAAGATCGCGTGGGCGCTCACGCCCGATGACGTGGCGGCGGCCAAGGCGAGCGGCCGGCTCGCGGCGCTCGGCGGCATCGAGGGCGGACAGGCTCTCGAGGGCGAGGTGGGCGCGGTCGAGCACTTCGCCCGACGCGGCGTGCGCTACATCGGCCTGCTTCACTTCTCGGCCAACGCGCTGGGCTCGCCGGCCAAGGGGCGCGGCGCGGATCCCGATCAGGGGCTGACCGGTTTCGGGCGCGACGTCGTGCGCGAGATGAATCGCTGCGGCGTGGTGGTCGACCTGGCGCACATCAATCGCAAGGGCTTCTTCGAGGCCCTCGAGCTGTCGACGCAGCCGCCGATGGTGACGCACACCGGCGTGCTGGGCGTGCACGAGCACTGGCGCAACATCGATGACGCGCAGCTGAAGGCGGTCGCCGACAAGGGCGGCTGCGTGGGCATCATCTTCGCGCGCCGGTTCCTGGGCGGCGCGTCGATCGACGCCGTCGTCGATCACCTGCTCCACATCGTGAACGTCGCCGGCGAGGACGTGCCGGCGCTGGGGTCGGACTTCGACGGGTTCGTCATCCCGCCGGTCGGCCTCGAGGACATCGCGTCGCTGCCGAACCTCACCGTCGCGCTGTCGCGGCGCGGCGTCTCGGATCGCGTGCTGCGCAAGATCCTCGGCGACAATCCCATGCGCGTGCTCGGCGCGATCGAGCCCACGGCGTGGCGACAGGCGCGTTCGCGTGCGTAACGTCGTCGTCGCGCTCGGGCTCCTGGCGGCGTGCAAGAAGGGCGGAGACGACAAGGCGGCGCCGAAGCCGGTGGCAGCGCCCGACGGCGGCGCGACGGCGTCCAGCGCGGGCGCGATCCCCGCGACGACGGCCACCGGCCCCGTCGAGCTGCCGGCCGCGCCGCCGGTACCGCCGTCGCCGATGGGCCTGCCGGCGCTGCCGACCGATCACGCGCCGACGGCGAACGAGGTCGCGCTGGGCGCGCTCCTCTTCCACGATCCACGCCTCGCGGCCAACGGCACGACCTCGTGCGCGTCGTGCCACGATCCGCACAACGGCTACTCGAGCGTCGAGGCGCACCCACGCACCTCGGCCGGCAAGCCCAACCTCCGGCGCGCGCCCGCGCTCGTGAACCTGGCGTGGCAACGCGAGCTGGGATGGGACGGACGCGCGACGGACCGCCCGGGCTTCCTCGACGCGCACGTCGTCGGCCAGCTCGGGCACCCGCTCGAGGTCGGGCTCGGCCGCATCCTCGGTAGCGCCACGTACCGCGCGCACTTCGATCGCGCCGCGGGCGGGCGTGACCGGCTGGCGACGGCGACGTCGGCGCTGTGGACGTTCGTCGCGACGCGCTACAGCGGCGCGGCGCCGTGGGATCGCTACGAGGCCGGGGACACGGCAGCGGTGCCCCCCGAGGTGGTCGAGGGCTACAAGGTCTATAACGGCGTCGCGCAGTGCTCGACGTGTCACGCGCCGCCGCTCTACACGGACCTCGCGTTTCACCGGCTGGGCCTCGCGGGTCCGCCCGACGAGGGCCGCGGCCGCTCCGACCCGGCGCAGGCCGGCGCGTTCAAGACGCCGACCTTGCGCGGCGCTGCCGGACGGCGGCCGCTGTTCCATGACGGCAGCGCGGCCACGCTCGACGACGCGGTGACGTGGCACCTCGGGGGTGGGCGCGCGTCTGGCACCGATGCTGCCGCCGATGCCGGGGCCACCGCCATTCCGGCGCTGACCGCCGTGACGCTCACACCCGATGAGCGGGCCGCGCTCGTCGCGTTCCTGAACGCGCTCACCCCCGCCCCCGACGCCGCCGCCGTCGCCCCGCCCGCCCTGCCCGGCGATGTACCTCCTGGAGCCGCACCGTGACACCGCCGATGAGTCCCTCCCTACGTGACCGGGCTGCCCTCTCCAGTGAACGCTTGCGCGTTCTCTGGAGCCCGGCCCGTAGAGCAGCTTGGGAGCTCACGCTCGGCAAGCTCGAGCTCCAGGCGCTACAGCGCGCGATGATGGCGGCGGCCGGACTGCGCGCGGGGAGGCAGCGCATCGCGTCGCTCGAGCTCGCGTATTACGAGCGGCGCCGGCCCGGCACGCCGGTCGTGATGCTGCACGGCTTCGGAGGCGACAAGGAGACGTGGCTGCTGTTCGCGCCGTACCTGCGGCGCCGGCCGCTCCTCATCGTCGACCTGCCGGGGCACGGCGCGTCGTCGCCGGTCGACGGCGCGTACGCGAGCGCGGCGAAGATGGGCGCCGCCGTGATCGCGATGCTCGACGCGCGCGGCATCCGCAGCGCGCACCTCCTCGGCAACTCCATGGGCGGCGGCATCGCGCTGTGGCTCGCGCGCCATCATCCGGCGCGGGTCGCGTCGCTCGGGCTCATCGCGTCGGCCGGGCCCGTGCTCGCCGAGAGCGAGCTCACGCGCGCGCTGGCCCGCGGCGAGAACCTGCTCATCCCGGCGCCCGGCACCGGCGACGACGGCGACCGCTTCGTGCGCATGATGGTGGAGAAGCCGCCGCGCGTCCCGCGTGCGGTGTCGCGCTATGTCGCCGCGCGCCGCGCCGCTGCGCGTCCCGCGCTCGAGGCGCTGTTCCGCGGCTTCGTCGACGCCGACCCCGCCGACGGGCTGCCGGCCGACGTCGAGGCGATCACGCAGCCGACGCTCCTCGTCCACGGCGCGAAGGACCGCATCATCCATCCCGACACCGCGCGCAACACGCACGCGCGCCTGCCGTCGTCGACGCTCGAGATCCTCGACGGCATCGGGCACGTGCCGCAGCTCGAGGCGCCGCGCGCGGTCGCGCGCCTGGTCGAGCGCCACCTCGCGGAGGTCACCGCGCGATGACCGTGAGCCCGTCGGGTCTGTGGCAGCGCGTGCGCTGGATCCTGGCGCTCGTGGCGCTGTGCGCGCTCGCCACCTGCCCGGCCGCGCAGCGGCGCTGCGCCTCCAAGCGCGACGCACGCGAGGCGCCCGCGCTCCTCGGTTACCTGGTGCGCGAGGTGAAGGCCCAGGTCTCGAAGACCGGCAAGCTCCCCGACATCGACGTCGGCCCGACACCCGTCATCGGCGCGTGCTGCGCCGAGGGCACGTCGTGCAAGCCCGACCCGTCGCGCTGGAAGGAGCCGGGCTGGCGCGCGCTCGACTTCTCGATCGACGGCCGTCATCGCTTCTCGTACCAGGTGAAGCGCGACGGCGCCGCCCTCGTGCTCACCGCTGTCGGCAACCAGGACTGCGACAGCGTGCACGCGATCTACGAGGTGCGCCTGACGCTCGACGGCGACAAGCTCACCGAGACCTGGTCGCAGCAGCGCCCGCTCGAGTGATACGCTCGAGCCCAGGGGGGTTCGATGCGTACGATGATCATCGCGAGTTCCGTGGCCGATGAAGGCAGCGTCACGTGGCGGTCCGCATTCCTGGCCGCGCTCCTCGCCGTACCGGTCGCGCTCACCGGATGCGGCGGCCCCTCGTGCGAGGACGCCGTCGACAACGCCATGAAGGTCTACGGCTTCGGCGGGGCGAGCTACGGGAGCCAGCGCGCCAGCGCGATCAAGAAGTGCAAGGACAACAGCTGGAGCGAGCCGCTGCGCGCGTGCGTGAAGAACGCGTCGTCGCGCAACGCGGTCGACGAGTGCGAACGCCTCGCGACCAAGGGCAAGTCGTCGGTCGAGGCCTACGACGACTACATGAAGAAGAGCAAGCGGAGCGAGGCCGAGCTCAACCTCAACGCGTTGCAGAAGAGCCTGAAGGTGACGTTCATCGAGAACGCGGAGTTCCCGAGGGGCACCGCGCCGCTCACGCCGGCGACGCCGTGCTGCGAGCACAGCCCCGACCGCAAGTGCCCCGTGTCGGTGTCGGAGTGGGCCGACAACCCGGTCTGGTCGGCGCTCGACTTCGAGCTGGTCGAGCCGAGCCTCTTCCAGTACTCGTACGAGTCGACCGACGGCAAGGTCGCGATCGTGAAGGCCGTGGGCGACCTCGACTGCGACACGACCACGTCCGAATACGTGCTCCGCTGCGAGGCGCCCGACGGTAACCCCAGCTGCACGGTCACCAAACCCGACCGCGCCGACTGACCTAGTCGTCGGTCTCGACGAACGCGCGCAGGCGTTCGATGCGGTCGTCCCACCGCCTGGAGATCTGGTCGAGGTAGCGGCTCGCGGCCACGAGGCCGCCCGGCTCCAGCGTCCAGATGCGTTCGCGGCCGTCGCGCGAGCTGCGCACGAGGCCGACCTCGGCGAGCGCCTCCAGGTGCTTGGTCACGGCCTGGCGCGTGACCTTGGCGCGCTCGGTGAGGCTCACGATCGGCAGCGGCCCCTCGAGGCAGAGCCGGCTGATGATCGCGAGGCGCGTGGGATCGCCGAGCGCCGCGAACACGGGCGCGGCGGCGGCGAGGGTCGTCGTGCGCGCCATGTCAGCGCTCGACAAACCGGCGCACGAGGTCGGTCTGGGCAGCCCAGCCGCCGTCGTTCGCGGCGAACGCCTTGGCGCGGCGCTCGAGCGGGATCCGGTCGAACCCGCTCTCGGTGATCCGCAGACGCGTGCTGCCCGGCGCCCCGGGAGCGTCGCTCAGCTCGAAGGTGACGAGCGTCGTGGGCTCCGACGAGTAGTCGACGTCCTTCTCGATCGCGAACGGGTGCCAGCGGAACGAGAACACGTCCATCGGCTCCACACGCTCGACCCACCATTCGACCGGGAAGCCGCGATACGGCTCCTGCCCCTTCGCGATCTCGGAGTCCACCTGCGTCGGCACGATGCGGCCCGTGACGCGCGCACCCGCGACGAACGGACCGTCCAGCTCCACGCCGAACCACGCGCCGAACTTCGCGGCGTCGGCGATCGCCGCCCACACGCGCTCGCGCGGCGCCCTGAGGGTCACCTGCTTCTCGATCCGATCGGTCGTCTGCTGCGCCGGGCTCATATGCAACCTCCTGGTTGCTTGTTAGCGCCATCGCACGCGACACGCAACCCCCAGGTTGCATCTTTCTCACACGAGCTCGCGGCCGCTCAATCTTCGGGGCCGATCGCGTCGGCGGCGCCGGGAAGGCGCTCCTCGCGATCGGGGCAGCCGTCGGCGTCCTCGTGTCCGTCCACGTCCTCGGCGTCGCGCGGGCACCGGTCGCTCGCGTCGTCGATGCCATCGCCGTCGTCATCGAGATCCGGACAGCCGTCGCGGTCGCGATGGCCGTCCTGGTCCTCGGGCTCGAGCCAGCACGCGTCGCGCCCGTCGAGCACGCCGTCCTCGTCGCGGTCGCGCGGCGGCGCCTGGTCGAAGCTCACCTGCGTGACCAGGCGCCATTGCGGCGACCCGACCTCGTCGGGCGTGATGCCACCGCCCGCCGCCACCGCCACGCTCCAGCAGTGGTGCACCTGCACGCGCACGCCGACGCGCGCCTCGCCCGGCGACGGCCCGCGCACGCCGCGGCGCGGTGAATCGCCGAGCGCCGCCTCGACCTCGGCCAGCGCCCACGCGCGATCGGGTCCACCGAACGCGCGCCCGAGTGGATCGGCGCGCAGCGCCACGCCCGCCGACGCGGTCAGCTCGTTGCCGTGCGGATGCGCCGGCGACAGGAGGATCACTTCCTTGGTCCGCAGCTTCAGGCCCGCGCCGCCGGTCAGCTCGAGCTTCGGGCCTTTCCAGCCCACGCGGATGCCCCAGCTCAGCACCCAGCCCTCCTCGCCGGCGAACATGGCGTCGTCGCCGGTAGGCAGCTGCACGCCGAGCGACAGCGCCGCGCCGAGGCCGCGCTCACCGGCGTCGCCGGCGATGCGCGCGCGCCCCGACAGCCGCACGTCGCCGAACGACACGCGATCGAGCGGACGCTCGCTGAACCCGATGCCCTGCAAGCGGTCGCCCCACTGCACGACGAGCGGCGCCGCCACGCCCACCTGGTAGCGGCGCCCGAATCCATACCCAGCCACCACGTCCGTGCCCCAGCGCAGCCGCACCGGCTCGCTCTCCAGGTCATCGGTCTGCACGTCGCGCAGCACGATCGGCCGCGACATCAGCGACCACGACATCGTCACGGCCCAGCGCGCGGCGACGAGGACGTCGGCCGGCTCCACGCCGATCCACGTGCCGCCGCCCGCCGCCGGCGCGAAGCGCTCCACGGAGAACGCCGGGCTCGTCGCCACCGGCGTCTGCGCCGTGGCCGCGCCGGCCAGCGCGCACAGCATCACGAAGCCGAGAAGTCCGACGCTCGCCGCGCGCATCGTCACGCCTTGGGGGCGCCTCGTTCGTACAGCTTCGCCGGCGGCACGTGGCGGTAGCGCAGCACCTTCTGGCGCAGCATCGCCGCGTGATCGAGCACCGCGCGGCGATCGCCGCCCTCGCCCGTCACGATCCGCGCCTGCTCGATGAGCGCCTCGCGGGTGCCGCGCGGATGGAACAGGAACGCGCGCCCGAAGCGCGGCTCGCCCTCGAACCCGATGACGCGCAGCTCGGCGACCTCGCCGATCGCGACCCCGTGCATGGCGCGCGGCTCGTCGACGCGCACGCGGGCGCCACCCAGCAGGTCGAACAGCTCGACGTACCCGTTGCCGAGCTTCTCGACGGAGAACAGGCTGCGATGCGACGTCAGCCACGCGCGGATCGCCGCCGCCTTGCGCTCGTGGCCGGCCGCGCGCGCGCGCGCCAGCGACGCCGTCGCCGGCGGCACGCTCGCGCCATCCGCGACGTGCTCGACCACGAACCACTCGACGAAGCCCGCGCTCCACACCTCCCACAGCTCCTCGTCCTCGAATACGCGCCCGCGCCGCTCTTCGTACAGCCTGCGCGCCGCGACCACGGCGGCCTCGTCGGTGGTGTGCTCGGCGACCAGCTCGTCGAGGACCTGGCCGAGGAACGCGCTCGCCAGCGAGCTGGAGGACCCGTCGACCGGCATCCCCGTGCCGGAGCCCGCCGCCGTCACCGCGCCGACCGCATCGCGTCGCGGAAGCGACCGAACAGGTAATGCGCGTCGTGCGGGCCCGGGCTCGCCTCGGGGTGGTACTGGATGCCGAACACCGGCTTGCCCACGACCTCGAGCCCTTCGACGGTGTTGTCGTACAGGTTCACGTGCGTGATGCGCGTGCCCTCGGGCATCGACTCGGCGTCGACGGCGAAGCCGTGGTTCTGAGACGTGATCTCGACCTTGCCCGTGATCAGGTCCTTCACCGGATGGTTGCCGCCGTGGTGACCGAACGGCAGCTTGAACGTGCGCGCGCCGAGCGCGAGCGACAGGATCTGGTGACCGAGGCAGATGCCGAACACCGGCTTGCCGCTCGCGACCAGCTCGCGCGTCGCGTCGATCCCGTAGGTCACGGCCGCGGGATCCCCGGGGCCGTTCGACAGGAAGACGCCGTCGGGCGCCAGGGCCAGCGCCTCCCTGGCCGGCATGCTCGCCGGCACGACCGTCACGCGCGCGCCGATGTCGACGAGCCGGCGCAGGATGTTGCGCTTGATGCCGAAGTCGTACGCGACGACGTGGAAGCGCGGCTCGACCGGCGCCACCGCCGGCTCCCAGTCGGCGCGCCATCCCGGCTCGTCCCAGCCGTAACGCTCGGCGGCGGTCACGCGCGGGACGAGATCGAGGCCGTCCATCTTCGGCTGCCGCCGCACGTCGGCGAGCAAGGCCGCGCAGTCACCGCCGGGGTCAGGCGCGATCACGCCGCGCATCGCGCCCTCGTCGCGCAGGCAGCGGGTGAGCGCGCGCGTGTCGATGTCATCGATGCCCGGGACGCCGTGCGACGCGAGCCAGGTGTCCAGCTCGTCCTCCCCGCGCCAGCTCGACGCGTCGGTGCGCTCGCGCACCACGAATCCGGCGCACGCCGGCTTCAGCGCCTCGAGGTCGGCCTTGTTGACGCCGACGTTGCCCATCTCGACCGCGGTCATCACCACGATCTGCCCGCAGTACGACGGGTCGGAGATGATCTCCTGGTAGCCGGTGATGGACGTGTTGAACACGACCTCGCCGTGGCTGGTCACGTTCGCGCCGAAGCCGCGTCCGCGAAAGATGCGTCCGTTCTCGAGCACCAGCACTGCAGCGAACGTCGTCACTGTTGGAGTCTCCCATCGCGATCGTGAACCACTCGCCCACCGACCAGCGTCATCACGGCGCGCCCGACGAGCGAGCGCCCGATCAGCGGCGTGTTCTTGGCCTTGCTCGACAGCTCGGCGGCCGACACCGTCCACGACCGCGCCGGGTCGACGATGCAGAGGTCCGCCGTCACACCCGGGCCGATCGTGCCGGGGCCGCCGGCCGGGCCCAGCAATCCGAAGGCCCGCGCCGGGCCGATCGTCAGCGCCTCGATCACGCACCGCTCGGGCACGTGTCCGTCGCGCGCCAGCCCGAGCACGAGCGAGAGCGCGGTCTCGAGCCCGATCATGCCGGGCGCCGCGATCTCGAGCTCCACTTCCTTGTCCGTCAGCCCCTCGGGCGAATGGTCGGTGGCGATGGCGTCGATGGTCCCGTCGCACAGCCCGTCGACGAGCGCGGTGCGATCCGCGTCCGAGCGCAGCGGCGGGTTCACCTTCGTGTGCGGGTCGTACCCGGCGCACGCCTCCTCCGTCATCGTCAGGTGGTGCGGCGTCACCTCGGCCGTCACCGGCAGGCCGCGCTTGCGCGCCTCGCGCAGGAGCGCCACCGTCCGCGCCGCCGAGACGTGCGCGACGTGGTAACGCGCGCCGGTCCACGCCACGACCTCGAGGTCGCGCGCGACGATCGCGCTCTCGGCAACGGCCGGCTGCGGGCGCAGGCCGAGCCGCGTCGCCGTCGGCCCCTCGTTCACCGCGCCGCCCTCGCACAGCTCGGCGTCGAGCGCGTGCTGCACCAGCGGCAGGTCGAACGTGCGCGCGTACTCGAGCGCGCGGCGCAGGAGACCGAGGTCGCGCACGCACTTCTCGCCGTCGGAGATCGCCACCGCGCCCGCCGCCTTCATCGCCGCGATCTCGGCGAGGTGCTCGCCGCCCAGCCCACGCGTGATGGCGCCGACCGGACGCACGCGGCACAGGTTCACCTCGGCGGCGCGCCGCAGGATCCAGTCGGTCACGACGCGCGAGTCGTTCACCGGCTGCGTGTCGGGCTGGGAGCACACCGTCGTGAAGCCGCCGCTCACCGCGGCCGCCGCGCCGGTCGCCAGGTCTTCCTCGTGCTCGCTGCCGGGCTCGCGCAGGTGCGCGCGCAGGTCGACGAGGCCGGGCATGATCCACAGGCCGCGGACGTCGAGCTCGCGTCCTCCGGAGCCCGCGCGCAGCCCGGCGCCGATCTCGACGACCACACCGTTCGCCACCCGGACGTCTGCCGGAACGTCGAGCCACGCGCCTCCAGGTTGGGCGCCGAGGACTCGACCGCCGCGGAGTACGAGGTCCATCGCCGTCGGGCTTCTTAGCAGGCAGGACCGACGTCACACAAGCGCCGGGAGGTGTACATTGCGCGCCGTGGGAGCTACCGCCGGCATCGTGGTGATCGGCGACGAGATCCTGTCCGGCAAATTTGCCGACGAGAACGCCTCGTTCCTGATCGGCGAGCTGCGCTCACTCGGCGTGGATCTGCGCCGGATCTCGGTGATTCCCGATGATCTCGACGACATCGCCGACACCGTGGTCCGGTTCAGCACGAAGTTCACGCATGTCTTCACATCCGGGGGCGTCGGGCCGACTCACGACGATCTCACCATGGCCGGGATCGCGCGCGGCTTCGGAACGCGCGTGGTCCAGGCGCCCGAGCTGGAGGAGAAGGTGCGGGCGTACTGGGGCGAGAAGCTGGCTCCGGCCAACCTGCGCCTGGCCCAGATGCCCGAGGGCTCCCAGCTGGTCTACGGCGACGCCGTGTGGCCGGTCGTCAACTACGGAAACGTCTACATCCTGCCCGGCGTGCCCGCGCTCTTCCGCCGGAAGTTCCTCGAGATCCGCGAGCGCTTTCGCTCGACGCCGGTGGTGGTCGCGCGGGTCTACACCAGCGGTGAGGAGGGCGTGCTGGCGCCGCACCTCGACGCCGTCGTCGCCGCGTTTCCGCGCGTGAAGATCGGCAGCTATCCTCGATTCGAGGAAAAAGAGTTCAAGGTGCTGCTGACGCTGGAGAGCGAGGACGGGGAGACGGTGAAGGCGGCCGTCGAGGCGCTGCGAAGCCGGCTCGGCGACCTGGTCGTGCGCGTGACGCTGCCCGAGTGATCGGGCGCGGGCACGGGGAGTGGTAGGGTTCGGGCCCCATGTCCGAGACCCCGGTTTCCGTTCGAGGAATGAACGACCTGCTTCCGCCTGACTCGGCGAAGTGGGCGCACCTCGAGCGCACCTGCCGCGACCTGTTCGCGCGCTTCGGCTACGACGAGGTCCGGCCGCCGGTGGTCGAGCACACCGAGCTGTTCGTGCGCGGTGTCGGCGAGGGCTCGGACATCGTGCACAAGGAGATGTACACGTTTCGCGATCGCTCGGATCGCTCGCTGACCTTGCGTCCCGAGCTGACCGCGGGCCTGGCGCGCGCGTACATCGAGCACTCGATGTCGGCCAAGGAGGCGGTGACGCGGTGGTGGTCGCTCGGTCCGGTGTTCCGGTACGAGGCCATCAACACCGGCCGCTATCGCCAGTTCTACCAGATCGACTGCGAGGCCTACGGCGTCGCCGAGCCGACCATCGACGCCGAGGTCATCGCGATGCTGCACGCGCTCTACACCGAGCTGAAGGTGGAGCCGCTCACGATCCTCGTGAACAACGTGGGCCGCGGTGACGATCGCGCGCGTTATCGCGACGCGCTGGTCGCGTACCTCGAGCCGTACAAGAACGACCTCGGGGACGACAGCAAGCGGCGGCTGGTGACCAATCCGCTCCGCATCCTCGACAGCAAGGACGAGAAGGACAAGCCGATCGTCGCGGGCGCGCCGAGCGTGCTCGCGTATCTCGGCGACGAGGCCCGCGCGCACTTCGACACCGTCCAGGCCACGCTCGGCGAGCTACGCGTGCCGTTCACCGTCGAGCCCAAGCTCGTGCGCGGGCTCGACTACTACACCGGGACCGTCTTCGAGTTCACGACGACGGCCGGGAACCTGGGCTCGCAGAGCACGATCGTGGCGGGGGGCCGCTACGACGACATGATCGGCGAGCTGGGCGGCCCGAAGACCCCGGCCATCGGGTTCGGCATCGGCGTCGAGCGCACGGTCCTGTGCATGCCGGGCGAGGCGTCGACGTACGCGCCGTCCGTGGGCGTGTTCATCGCGGCGTCGGGTGCGGCGGCGCGGCAGCGGGCGACGGCGATCGCGCACCAGCTGCGCACCGCAGGCGTGGTCGTCGAGGTCGAGCACCGCGACGTCGGCTTCCGCGCGCAGTTCCGGCGCGCCGAGAAGCTCGGCGCCAAGCTGTCGCTCGCGATCGGCGAGAGCGAGCTCGCCACCGGCGAGGGCAAGCTGAAGGATATGGCGGCGCGCGCCGAGCACCCCGTGGTGCTGGCCGAGGTCGTCTCCACCGTGCAGCGCCTCCTGTCCGACGACTAGGCCGGCATCGCGCGACCCGCGCGGGCGAAGAGCGACGCGTAGAGCGCCCGGATGGGCGCGAGGTGCATGGCGCGAAGGTTCGCGGGGTTCGCCCACATGGTGACGAAGGCCTGAGGCGCCACGCCGCGGCGCTCGTAACGGAGCGCCTGCGCCAGCATCTGGATCTTGTCGGCGGCGGCGACGAGGTCGGCCTCGACGGAGCCGCGGTGCTCGGCGTCGGCCCAGTCGGTGCGCAGCGCGGGCGGCAACAGGTCGTCGATGATGCGCGTCTCGAGCGCGACCAGCTCGCGCGCGAGGGCGTCGGTCTTCATCGGCATCGGCATGTCACCGGTGCGCGCCTCGGGCGCGTCGTGTACGAGCGCCATGCGGAGGGCGCGCTCGCCGTCGACGGCCGTACCCTCGGCGCGCAGCGCGTCGCACAGCGCGGCGACGAGGATCGCGACCTGCACGGTGTGCGCGGCGATGGTCTCGGCGGGCAAGCAGCCACGGAGCACCCAGCCCGTGCGCGGGAGGTCGCCGAGGGGCGCGAGCGCGTCGAGCTGATCGAGGAGCCGGTCGCAATCCATGCGCCGCAGTCTATGCGCTCAGAGGCGGGGTTGGATCGCGGCGCGCAGGACGCGCGACAGCTCCTCGAGGTCGAACGGCTTGGGCATCACGGTCTCGATGCCGAGCGCGCGCAGCTCGAGCTCGAGCTCCTCCTCGAGGCGCCCCGACGTCATGATCACCGGCACCGACGGGTCGATGGCGCGCATGACACGGTAGGCGTCCCCGCCGGTCATGACCGGCATGACGTGATCGAGCACGACCGCGGCCAGCGCGCCGCGGTGCGCGCGGAACGCCTCCACGGCGGCGGCGCCGTCGGCGGCCTCGATGATGTCGTAGCCCATATGCTCGAGCGCGCGGCGCATGGCGCGGCGAAGCAGCTGCTCGTCGTCGACGAGGAGCACCCGGCCCCGCCCCTTGACCAGCTCGCGGCGCGCCGGCCGCACGTCGACCGCGGCGTCGGCCGCCGGCAGGTACACGGTGAAGCGCGCACCGCGCGGCTGGGCGTCGCCGACCTCGATGACGCCGCCGTGGGCCTGGACCACGCCGTACGCGGTGGCGAGGCCGAGGCCCGTGCCGCGCGCCTCGCGCCCCTGCTTGGTCGAGAAGTACGGCTCGAAGACCCGCGGGCGCAGCTCGGGCGGGACGCCGGCGCCGGTGTCGCTCGCCTCGATCACCACCCACTTGCCCGGGCGCAGCGGCAGCGGCGCGGCTCCCTCGAAGGCGCGCACCGTGAAGGCCAGGGTGCCGCCGTGCTGCATGGCATCGCGCGCGTTGACCGCGAGGTTCATGATCACCTGCTCGAGCTGGTTGCGATCGCCGGCGACGAACGCGCCGGGCATGCGCGCGTGCTCGATCGTGATGTTTCGCGCGAAGGTGCGGCGCACCAGATCGACGACGCCGCCCAGCACCTCGTCGAGATCGAAGCGCACCACGTTGCCGGCGGGATGACGGCCGAAGGCGAGCAGCGATCGCGTGAGCGCGGCGGCGCTGTCGGTGGCCTGCTCGATGCGCGCCAGATCGTCGACCCGCGCCGGCTCGCGCTCGCGCAGGCGCAGGAGCGAGGCGAGCACGCGGATCTGCGCGAGCACGTTGTTGAAGTCGTGCGCGACGCCGGCAGCGAGCGTGCCGATCGATTGCAATCGCTCGTCGTGACGCGCGCGCTCCTCGCTCTCGCGCTGGCGAGCGCGCGCCTCGAACTCGGCGGTGACGTCGGCGAACGCGATCACGACGTGCGTGATGACGTCGCCGGCGAAGACCGGGCGAGCGGTCGCGCGGATGTTGACGCGGCGGCCGTCGTGGCGATGGATGACGATGTCCTCGACATCGACGGTCTGCCGCGCCTCGAGCGCGCGCACGAACGGCAAGCCACTCTCGGGGTACGGGTTTCCGTCGAGCCCGCAGATGCCGTACGGCTGGCTGTAGCCACCGACGCCGACGTCGTCGCGCGCCTCGATCCCCATGATCTCGCGGAACGTGCGGTTCGCGAAGAGCAGCTCGCCGCCGGGCGCGCGGGCGATCCACACGCCGAGCGGCAGCTGATCGATGACCCCCGAGAGAAGGACGTCGTCTTCGACCACAGGTACCTCGCGGGGATGGTACTTGCAGTTGCCATGCGAATTGCTCGGATGGTGCAGAGGCCTGGTATGGTGGGCCCGTGGGCGGCTGTACCAACTGCGGAAGCAAGAGCGGATGCGACCACCGCAAGGGCGAGATGCTCGAGGCGGTCGACGACGCGCTGGCGCGCCTCTATCCCGCGCGCGCGTGGGGCGTGCCCGGGGCGGTCGAGCCGGGGCGCGGCGCCGACGGCGAGGCCGCGGCGATCGCCGACGAGCTGGCGCAGGAGCTCGACGCGGCCGTGTTCGTGCGGCGCGGCGACGAGGGCGAGCACTGCGACTTCCTGTACGTGCTGTGCGTGGGGCGACCGCCGTGCGCGATCCAGGTGCGCGACCAGGGTGTCCCGCCGCCGGTGGAGTGGAACGGCGACGGCCGCGGCGGCGAGACGGTGATCACCGAGTCGTATCTGCGGGTCGCGCTCTCGTCGCTCGCGCGCATGGCGGTGGTTCAGGAGGTGAGCGTGGAGGTGCGCGGCGACCGCGACGGCTGGGTCGTGCGCGAGCTGCCGCGCGCGGGCGTGTACTCGGCGCCGCTCTTGCGCCGGTTCCAGCGCCTGGTCGCGATCCTGCCGGCGTACGACATCCTGCACCTCGATCTCGGCGACATCTCGGGGCCGCCGGCCGGCTACGAGCCCGGCGACTGGCCGTCGCTGTTCGTCGGCACGCCGGCCGTGACGAACTATCTCTTCTATCCGCAGCCCGCCACGATGGTCACCACGACGTGGGTCCCGCCGGCCGCCGAGGGTGGAGCGTGACCCTCGATCTCGCGGAGCACGTGAGGATGATCCTCGCCGACCTGCGCGGGACGCTCGGCGCGCGGCGTGCGTCGGTGGTGCCGCGCGGCGCGCCCGATCCCAGCATCAGCGGTGCGGGCGGGCTGCGTGCCTTGCCGCTCGGCGGTGGCGCGCGTCTCGAGCTCGAGATGGGCACGATGGTGCGGCCCGACGACGAGGTCGATGTCGCGCTCGAGCAGGCCGTGCGTGCGCTGCGCGCGGCGGCGCGCGAGGTGATGGGCAGCCACGCCGCGACCGACGAGCTGCCCGCCACCACGCCGTTCGATTTCCCCGCGGTGACCGTCGTCGCCGGCGGCTCGCCGCGCCCGGCGCGGGTCGCCGATCGCGTCCACCAGTTCCTCGAGGCGCTGTCCGCGATCCAGCACGCCGAGAACGTGCTGTGCATCGTGCGCGGCGACATCGTCTCGTCGGCGCGCGCGCCGTCCGACCTCCAGCGCTCGCGCGTCGAGCTCCTGGTACGCCGCACGCAGGCTGCGGCCAGGGCGAATGGCCACACGCACGCCGACCTCGCCGACCCCGACGCGTACGTGCTGACCTTCTGGCTGTCCGCGGCGCTCGTCGTCTACTTCTCGGGCCCCTACTCCATCGACTTCATCCGCCACCGCGCCCGCGCCGTCGCGCGCGAGCTCTCGGAGCTGTTGCCGGAGCTCGAGCCCGACCCCGCCGCGCCCGCCGCCGCGCTTCGTCCGCCACCCGGCTCGTAGCCGCGCAGTCGCGTAGTCGCGCGAGGGGGGTGCGACACCTCCGCCGTCGGTTCGTGCGTGCGGGTTGTGCGCGCGATCGGACTGCGACACCGAACGATCTGGCAAAGCGTGGCGCGCCTGATCGAGCTCGCTGCGCTTGCGCGGCGGCACGTCCGTTGCTGTACGCGGCAGCATGAAGACCTCCCTCCGTCGCGGAGCCCTGCGCGCCGCATCTCTTCTGCTGGCGCTCGCCGCAGGATGTGGCGATGTCGCGACCGTCGAGACCGCCGAGTCGGCGCGCGTCGAGGATTGTCAGCGAGCGCGTGACCACGTGGTGGAGTTGCGGCTTGCGGGCACCGACGCGCTGGCAGAGATCGAACGCGAGAAGCACCGCGCCGTGCTGGTCGCCGCGCTCGGTACGCAGTTCGTCGACAGCTGCGTCGCGACGCTGAGCGAGGAACAGATCGCCTGCCTGCTGGCGGCCGGTGACTCCTCCGACGTCAACGCCTGCAACCCCGCCGCCGGCGGGAACTGAGCGATCGGGAGATATCGATGCGCAAGAGCTCCAACGCCTGGAAGGTGGCAGCGACGCGCGGCATGGCTGCGTTCCTTGCCGTGCACATGGTCTTCAACCTGTCGCCCGCGACCGCCGAGGTCGGTGACATCTTCTCGACGCCGGCGCCGATGATCGGCGCCGACCCGCCGAAGTCGTCCGACATCAAGGACGGAGACACGTCGGTCGCGTCGCAGACCGGCGCGCTCACGTACTCGTATCCCATCGCGGTCCCACCGGGTCGCCGGGGCATGGCGCCCAGGCTCGCGCTGACCTACTCGTCGCAGGCGCCGGTGTACGGCGGCATCGCGACGGGGTGGAACTGGAACATGTCGATCCCGGAGATCCGCGAGGACACCAGCGGCGGGCGGCTTCGCACCCGGTACCCGCTGGCAACCCTTCCGGAACCCACGATCGACGACCGGTTCGTGAGCACGCTCGCCGGCGGTCGCGCCCTGGTGCGCGTCACCGAGCCCGGTGACTACTGGGCGTATCAATACCGCGCGCAGGCCGACGGCAGCTTCGATCGCTACGAGCGCATCAAGAACCCGGGCACCGGATACAAGTGGCGTGTCTACTCGACCGACGGCACCGTGCGCTACTTCGGCGACGAGGCGCAGGCGCCGGGCTGCATCCAGCGCACGCCGAACGGCGGTGCGACCGAGGACTACGCGCCCCTCACCAAGGAGGTCGACGCGTTCGGCAACGAGGTCCTCTACACGTACGAGTCCGTGCTCGCGCACGAATGTCGGATCAAGAACATCCGCTGGGGCCAGAACCCGAGCGCGGGCTTGCCGTCGTTCGCGCAGGTCGACTTCGTCTACGCGACCGACGTCTCCATGTGCGCCCAGGCGGCGTCGCAGCGCGACTTCCGCAATGGGTTCATGCACGTCACCGGCGCGAGCCGGCTCAATGCGATCACCGTGACCGCGTTCCCGCCCGGCGGCAGCCCGGGCTCCGCCGTGCACACGCGGCAGATCGCGCTCGGCTACGATCAGTCCAAGGAGAGCTGCACGCTCTCGCACGCGCCGATCAAGGTGCTGACGTCGATCACCGAGAGCGCGTGGGGCCTCGACTCGCCGCTGGTCACGCTGCCGGCGAAGACGTTCACGTACAACACGATGGCGACGACGCTCGTCGATCCCGCGAGCGACAGCCACCAGGCTCCGGCCTGGACCGGTGACGCGCATCCCCGCACGCTCGCCTGGGGCTACCGGCGCAACGACGACCGCATTCCCACCGTGGAGGCGATGCTGCTCGACGTCGACGGAGACGGGCTCCTGGATCGCATCTTGAACACGCCGCTCGTCGACAGCGGCGATCCCGACCAGAACCCGAAGGAGTGCCGCGCGACCTGGTACAAGAACACCGGCCCCGGCGCCAACGGCACGATCGGCTTCGACAGCACGGCGCGCATCATCAACCTGCCCCGCTTGAAGTGGCGAGGTGGCGCCACGGTGTCCTCGCCGGCAGGATCCGCACGGGGCGATCGCATCACCTGGAAAGAGGGATGCGCGCTCAACGGAATGCACACCGCGTTCCGCAACTCGAAGCAGGCGTTCGGTATCTGCAGCGACAACTCGTCGTGCCAGCGCGCGACGGACCCGAAGGACTCGAACAGCTACTGCAACGTCTCCAAGGGCAAGGGCACGGCGTGTCCGCCGGGCGGCGCCGGACCGGGCGGCACCACGCCCGACAACATTCCGTATCGCACGTACCTCAACTATCGCTGGCTCGACATGGACGGCGACGGGCTCGTCGATCTGGTGGCGGCCGTCAACGGCGCGATCAGCGTCTACGACATCGAGAAGGGTAACGACACCGGTGCGTGGCCCGGCGACCCGGCGACCGACTTCAGTCTCGGCGAGCCGTCGATCTCGGGCATCCCCGGGTTCGGTCAGTGGCCACCGTGTCAGCCGACCCCCGCGGGCTCGACGAGCATCTGCCTCGACCCGGGCGTGATCGACGGCGAGTACTCGTGCAGCGCCGGCAACTGCCCGCGCTGGGACCAGATCGCGAACGCGCTGAACGCTCCGAGGACGGGCCACGTGCCGTGCTCGAGGACGATCGAGAAGCAGGGTCCGCTCGGACCCGGTCAGTGTGGCGTCGATGGGGGATGCGGCGGGCAAGGCGGCACGTTCAACCGCAAGCCGTACGAGCGATGCGAGGGCCGCTATCCCTGGCTCATCTACCGCAACCTGGGAGCGGGCAGCTTCGCGTCCACACCGGACGTCAAGTACCAGCCGGTGCCGCTCGAGAGCGACAACGGCGACTCGAGCCTCACCGGCCCCGCGATCGCGAGCACGAACCACGCGGTGATGGACTTCGACGGTGACGGCGCGCTCGACGCGGTCGTTCACCCCGACTCGGCCATCCCCAGCGGCGTGCCGGGCGGCTATCAGGTGTTCCTCGGCGACCGCAGCGGTCAGTTCGGTCCGACGCCGTACTTCTTCCCGACGCGCCCGAGCCCGGACAGCCGGATCCACATGCTCGGCTCGACGGTGCTCGACCTCAATTTCTCGAAGACCTCCCAGGGGCTCATCGACTTCAACGGCGATGGGCTGCCCGATCACTGGAAGGCCGACGCCAACGGCGTCAGCGCGAACGTGATCCTGCACATGGGCACGCAGCAGAACATCGACACGCTCAACCTGGCCTACGGTGAGATCGACACGCCGGTGAAGCCGGGCGGTGACACCGACTTCACCATCACCCAGCCGAACAATCCGCCGCAGCGGCCCATCCTCTCGGGCACGACGCAGACCAACCAGCGCGTCGTCGACGTGGATGGGGACGGTCGCCCGGACGTCGTCAAGTACAACAACGGATCAC
Organism: Kofleriaceae bacterium; assembly: GCA_035525615.1. Taxonomy (GTDB): domain Bacteria; phylum Myxococcota_A; class Polyangia; order Haliangiales; family Haliangiaceae; genus UBA2376. Next base: position 23,165 of record DATLEB010000038.1, read on the forward strand.
CGCTCGTGTACTGGAACCTGGGGAGCAACCTCGCGGCCACGCCGCAGAGCTACGCGCCGAGCGATGCGGCCGGCATCCGGCGGTTCATCGACGCGAAGAACCTGAACCCTCCGACGGGCTATCCCATCAACGGGATCCCCGAGCCCCTGCTGTGGGAGCTCAAGTCGGACCTGGTCGATCTCGACGGCGACGGCATTGCGGAGTCCGTGTCGTGGTTCAACAGCGACACGCAACTCCGGCGCGCGCGACCGACCGCGCCGCCGCGCTTGATGACCGCGATCAACAACGGACGTGGTCTCGCCACGACCATCACGTATGCGTCGATGCATGACCCGTCGACCGTCGTGCAGAACGCGCTCGACGTCTCGAGCGGCCGCCCCAAGGCGAGCCCGACCAATCAGTGGGTCGTGAGGAGCCTCACGACGACGGACCAGTTCAACTTCGGAAACTCGACGACCTCGTATCGCTACGACTACCCCGTCCACAAGAAGGACGACGAGGGGAGGTACGCGTTTCGCGGCTTCGAGAAGGTGACCACGACCAAGCCCTTCGGGAATTCCCGCGTCGTGCAGACCTACAGTTATTCGCCGGACTGGAGCGGTCGCCTCGAGAAGACCGTGGTGATGCCGCGGGCCGGCTCGGGCGAGGGGGACAACGACGCGCGCACGATCGACAAGACGACGTGGACCGCGCTGTCCATGTTCGGTGGCGCCGTGAAGACGTACCACCCGACCGTCACCGAGCACTTCACCTGCGCCAACGGGCAGACCGAGACCACGTGCACCGCGAGCTCGGCCCCTGGCTACACGCGCACGACGTCGACGTACCAGCTGCTCGCGAGCGACACCAACAGCGACACCACGCCGCTGCTCTGGCAGGAGACCAGCACGCTCTTGCAGTCGGGTGCGAGCACGGCCGCCGCGAATGGCGACCGGACCACGGACCGCACCTTCAAGCTCGCCGCCAACGCGGGGACCTATCGGCTCCGCCCCACCGGCACGACGCTGCGCGAGCGCGTCTCCGGCACGCCCACCGTCTACGCCAGGACGGCCGCGACGTGGGACCCGAGCTATCGGATGCAGCTGACCGACGAGCAGTGGTTCGACAGCAGCGACAGCAACCGCGCGATCACCCGGTTCGAGCACGACCCGGCCACCGGCAATCTGATCAACCGGTGGAAGCCGAACCAGAACAACGCGAGCACGACGTACTCGCACCTCGTCTACGACGCGCGTCAGCTGTTCGTCGCGAACGAGACCAACGAGCTCGGCCACCTCCGCGAGTACACCTGGGAGTACGGAACGGGCACCAAGCTGATGACCCGCGGTCCGAACGTGCGCGGCTGCGTCACGGGATGTCCCACGGGGACAGCGTCTCCGGACAAGGAGCAGTACAAGATCCGCGTCGACGGGCTCGGCCGCATGATCGAGCGCTGGGAGTCGTTCAGCGGCGACGGTTACGTCTTCAACTTCTTCAAGGTCGAGACCAACGACTACGTCGACACCATCGCCTCGGGTGCGCGCTCCATCCTGCACAAGCAGCTCATCGACATCGAGGGTACGGCCTGGATGCAGGACCGGACCGACCTCGACGGTCACGGCCGCGTCATCAAGCACACCGTCTACGTGCAGGGCAGCGCACCGACCGACGAGATCACGAGCTACCTCTACAACCCCGACAGCTCGCTCGCGCTGGTGACGGTCCCGGATCCGACCGCGAACACGACCTCGACCGTCACGTACACGTACTCCTACGATAGCCTCGGCCGCACGAAGGCGATCCGTCGTCCCGACCAGAGCGGCGTCGACCTCGTCTACGACGGCGTGACCACGACCACCAGTGAAGTCGTCGGTGCCGGCGGCGGCCAGGCCGCCTCCACCCGGACGGTCAACGATCGGTTCGGGCGACTCGTCCAGGTCTCGGAGAAGACCGGCACCTCGACGTGGGCCACCACGACGTACGGATACGACCCACACGACATCGTGAAGACGATCACCGACCCGCAGGCGTTCGTCACCACGATGGCGCATGACTTCGCAGGCCGACGCACCGCGATCACGCGCGCCGGACGGACCTGGTCGCTCCAGTACGATCGCAACGGAAACGTGACCGCCGAGACCGTCCCCGGCGCGCCCGCGGGCAGCGAGGCCAACTGGATCAACACAGCCGTCTACGACGATCTCGATCGTCCGACGAGCCGGCTGATCGGCTCGCGCGCCCTGAGCGCCGCCGACCAGGCGACCTTTGGCAACAAGACCGAGATCTTCACCTACGACCGCGACACCAACATGACCGGCAAGCTGCGCACGTGGAACGCCTACGACCCGAGCTCGATGTGGAGCGTCGGCATGGATCTGCGCGCCGACATCCAGGGACGTCCCGCCGGCACGACCGTCTACACGCGCTTGCCGGGGATGCCGCAGCTCACGCGCTGGATCTACGAGGGCTGGTTCGCCTACGGACCGCGCCAGCAGGTGCGGCACGGGGACGTGATGGGGGCCGGCAACTTCGAGACCTGGTCGCAGACCATCGTCGATCCCCGTGGTCTGCCGGCGTGGATCAACGTCTACAACCGCTCCAACACGAGCGCGACGGTCCAGACCGTGGCCGAGCAGACCCGCAACGTCGCCGGCCTGGTCATGAAGCGGCGGACCAACGTCAACACCGCGATGGGGTACGTCGAGTCGAACTGGACGTACGACCAGCTCGGTCGCGTCGTCGACCAGACTATCCAGAAGGGCCCCAGCGCGATGACGGTCGCGAAGCAGACGCTCACGTACTACGGCTCCGACGATCCGAAGACGCTCACCGACGTGAACTTCGGCGGCTCGAGCAAGACGTTCACGTACACCTACGACTATCGCCATCAGCTGAAGGGCGTCACGACCAACACGTCCTCTTACTTCGCCGGGACCTACGCCTATGGCGCCGCGGGCCGGTTCCAGTCGGCGAACGTGAGCCAGACGGGCACGTTGCCGCCGGGCACGGAGGTGAAGACGCGCAACGTCAACTACGTGCGCGGCGATGCCGATCCCGATCGCGTCACCGCCCTGACCAACGTCAGCAATGGATCTCGCTACGCGACATACTCGTACGACGCCGCGGGCAACATGACCTGGAAGTGCATGGGCGCGACCTACACGCCCACGTGCACCGGCGAGTCCTTCGACTACGTCTACGACGGCAAGGATCAGCTTCGCCGCGCGACGCGCAAGCTGAACAACGTGGTGCAGGGCATCGAGGAGTACTGGTACGACAAGGACGGCAAGCGCATCGCGGTGCTCAAGAAGAACGCGTCGGGCGTCAAGACGGAGCTGGTCTGGTTCCTGAAGGACACCGAGGCGCACTACGACGGCAACGGCGTGCTCACGCACATCTACTCGCACTCCGAGCTCGGCACGCCGGTCGCGCGCACCGACCGCACGTCCGAGACAGCGACCACCACCGAGCTCCAGTTCCATGGCCTGGCGGACCACACGATCGCCGCCGTGGACACGGGAGGCACCGTCAAGGCCAGCTTCCGCTACGCGCCGCTGGGCGAGGTCCTCGAGTCCGCCGATGTCGGGGGTGCGTCCGCGCACCGGCGCCGCTTCAACGACAAGCAGCAGGACGAGCTCACGAGCCTCTCGTATTACGGCGCGCGCTACTACGACAAGACGCTGATGGGATGGACGCAGGGCGATCCGCGGTATCGCTACGCGCCCGACGATGCATGGAAGGCGCCGCGCAAGGCGCTGCTCTACACCGCGAACCTGAACAACGCGCTCCGGTACAAGGACCCGGATGGCCGGGACGTGGCTCTTATCAAACACGAGGTTGGACCGGCCACCATGCAGGCCTTCAGCAGCAACGTGATTACCTCGAACATGGGTATCCAGGGCGAGCTCACGGTCATCGAGCTCGACATCGGCACCAAGGGCGTGGTCGGGGGCGGGGGCTCGGTGACCGCGGGCCAGGCGTCGGCCGGGGTTGGGCTCGGCGGCGCCAAAGCCGAGTTCACCGCGTTCGAGTTCGAGGCGTATGGGACCGTCGGCCCTGCTAAGGCCTCTTTCACCTGGGGGATGGGCATCGGCTTCGAAGCCAGCTGGGACGCCGGTGTGATCAAGCTCGGGGCCAAGGCGGGCGTCGGCGCCGCGATCGAGATCGACGTGGGAGCGATCGCAGGAGCTATCAACGGAGCGATCGTGCAACCGCTGGCCACGAAGGAGAAGGAATTCAATGACAAGGTCGAGAGCATGCAGCTCGAGGCAGGCCTGGAGGAATGGGCTGCAAGCGATCGAGCCCAGAAACTGGACGCCCGTGCCGCCCGGGCCGCGCAGGCTCAGGCCGAGCGCGCCGCGGCCGAGCGAGACCAGCGGACGAGCAAGGCCGCCGAAAGCTGTGGGGCCAACGCGGAGTGCCTGCAATAACCCCTGGAGCCAGCCAGGTAGGCAACGAACAAAGTTATCGACTGTCACGAGGAGGTAGGGCGACGGCACGGGCGCGGCTGACGTTTCCGCGGAAACGTCGGCCGTGCCGCGTCAGCCGTTGACGTGGGCCATGGCGGCGGCGGAGTCGGCGGTGTGGAGCTCGAGGCGGACCTGGACGGGGGGCCCGTCGCCGGCGGTCGATGAAGACGAGGAACATGCCGCAGGTCGTTGAAGAAGAGGCAGACGCGCAGGTCGCCGTCGTCGATGGTGCCGGACTCCTTGGGCGAGGCGCGGGTAAGCTCGACGGCGGCCCACGTGGTAAGGCGTGTGGATCGCCCTCGACGCCAAGGGCGTGCGACACCTAGGCCGTCGGTTCGCGCGTGCGGAATGTGCGCGCGAACCGACTGCGACAACGAACAGTCCGGCAAGACCTGGCGCGTTCGGTCGACGCTACTGTGCTTGCGAGGCGGCACGTCCGTTGCTGTACGCGGACGCCATGAAGCGCAGGCCCGTGTTCACGCTCTTCGCCGTCTGCACGTCCATCGCAGGCTGCCTCTCGTCCGACGACGAAGCGGTGACCGAGGCGGCCGAGGCGGTAGCGCCGCCGTCGGCGGCGTACTTCAAGATCCAGTCGCTCGGCAATCGGTGCGTCGACGCCGGCGCCGTGAATACCGACGGCGTCGGCCCGCTGGTGATCCGCACGTGCAGCAGCGCCCAGAGCCAGATCTTCCAGTTCGCCGAGCTCGACGCCATGCACGACGTCATGATCAAGCCGTTCACGTCGTCGCGCTGCGTCGGCGTGAACGGCGCGCTCGCGGAGGGCAAGCGCGTCACGCTCGAGCCGTGCAACACGAGCTCGCCGGGTCAGCGCTTCGCGTGGGACGGCGACGCGCTGCTCATGGGCACGCAAGCCGCGGGCGTGAACGTTTCGCGCAACCTCACGTTCGAGACCCTCGATGGCGATACCCGCGAGAACACGCCGATCGAGGTCGATCACCGCGACCTGTCCGACGCCGAGTTCTGGCGCGTGATTCCCATCAGCGCGAACCAGCGGCAGTATCCCCACACCGGGTTCGTGATCGTCGGGGACGAGATCCAGCTGCAACAAGCGCTCGTCGGTCCGGCGTGGGGACGGGTCATCGTGGTCGCGCCGATGGCGACCGACGACATCGTGCTTCGCACGATTCCGGATCGCCAGGTTCTGCCCGACGGCGCCACACTACGTGGCAACCGCAAGTTCGTCTTCAATGGCCAGCGCCTGGTGGTCCCCGAGGACCGCCCCTTGGCCGACACGATCACCGATACGTACTTCCTGCGCCTCGGCGATCGCGCGCGCGTGACCGGGCTTCGCATCGAGGGCAATCACGCAGCTCATGGCGTGCACAACTGGGGGCTCGAGATCGGCGATCCGTACGCCGTCTCGCCGCCCCCTCCGACCCCCCTCGACCCCGCCCCGCCGTTTCCGGCGCCGCCCAACGCGATCATCGATCACGTCGACCTTTCGCACTGGAGCGAGGCGCAGATCCAGGTCTGGGGTTCGCACGCTGGGAGCCGGGACCTGTATGACTCGGCCGGTCGCTTCGACTGTCCCGGCCCGGAGGAGAACCGGGGCGAGCTGGGCGCGCAGATCGTCGGCAACTTCCTCCACCACGGCCAGGACTATGGCGTCGTGGTCAGCGCCGGCGGCGCGGCGTCGATTCGCGGCAACCTGATCTTCGCGCAATACGGACACAACATCACGGCGAGCTACGTCGGCTTCAACCGCTACGATGCACACGACAACCTGTTCACGAGCCAGGAGGAGAGGGAAGGCAAACACGCGATCTTCGACGTGCACGGCTCGTGCAATCTCGACGGTCGCGATGGATCGCACTACTGGGTGGGCGGCATCGCGGGCGACCGGTTCGACGTCGGGTGGAGCTCGTTCCTCACCGACCGCACCGAGACGGTGGATATCCGCGGCACGCCGTGTGACCACTTCGGGTTCCACGACAACGTCTCCACCGTGGCCGAGGCCGGCAACCTCTTGATCGACAAGTGGCCCGACCCTACCCCGCCGATCGGCCCGGCAACCGCGGGCGGCTACGACTGCTACTTGCCTGCACAGCCCGGCTGGCCGAGCCCCCCGTTCACGCCGAAGGACGATGCCGCGATCCTGGTGAAGAGCAACAACCGCTTCTCGAGCGCCAACCCGCTGCGCGCGTGTCCGCGTCGCGCCACCGGCGCGGCCGGCGCGTGCAACACCGGCGACCTCGCGGTCGGCGACTTCGACGGTGACGGGCGCGACGACCTCTTCTTCGGCTCGGGCGTGACGTGGTGGTTCTCGTCGGCGGGCAAGGCCGAGTGGCGCTTCCTCAACCGCATGTCCAACGGCGCGTCCGACCTGCGCTTCGGCGATCTCGACGCCGATGGCCGCACCGACGTGATCGCGATCCAGCGCAACCAGATCGTCGTGTCGTGGGCCGGTGCGACGCGGTGGTTCCCGCTCGGGTCCATCACGGCGCAGGGCTTCGACGACGTCCGCATCGACGACCTGGCCGTCGGGCAGTTCGACAGCGATCCGCGCGCCGACCTGTTCGTCTCGAACGGCGTGAGCTGGATCTGGGCGTCCGGCGGCACCGGCACGTGGATGTCGTTCGGCGGCTACGGCTTCCGCACCAACCAGCTGCGCTTCGGCGACTTCACGCAGGACGGCCGCACCGACGTGCTCGGAATCGTCTCCGGTCGCTGGAAGATCGTGCCCGGCCCCAACGCGGGATGGCAGACCCTCGGGCTCGCGCAGGTCACGAACATCGCGGAGCTCGTCGTCGCAGACTTCGACGGCGTCGGCGGCGCCGACGTCGCGTTCTTCAAGGACAACGCGTGGCCCAATGTCGACGAGTGGCGCGTGTCGCGCGGCGGGACAGCGTCGTCGGTGCGCTTGCAGTACGCGGACCGTCCGCTGGTGCCGCATCCCGTCGGCAACTTCGATCTCGTGGCCGGCGCAGACGTACTCTACTGGAGCAACGACCTCTGGCTCTCGATCGCGTCGGGCGGCATCACCGCCGACAAGTGGAGCCGCCAGAGCATGCGTTAGCTCCGCGGCGGCCACTGACGTTTCCGCGGAAACGTCGGCCGCGTCAGCCGTTGACGTGGGCCATGTTGGCGGCGGAGTCGGCGGTGTGGAGCTGGATACGAACCTGCACCGGGGTGCCGTCGGCGGCGCGGTCGACGAAGACGGGGAAGAGGCCGTCGCCCCACGTCGTGAAGAAGAGGCAGACGCGCAGGTCGTCGACGTCGATGGTGCCGGACTCGGTGTCGGCGGCGCGGGCGAGCTCGAGGAGCGCCCAGTGATGCGAGTGCGGGCGGAAGTCGGTGGCGAGCTTCCAGCCGCGCTCGGTGCGGAGCTTCTCGGCGGCCTGGCCGCGGTCGACGACCTCGTCGAGGTCCATGTCGCGCCAGCCGAACTGCCCGTCGGCGAGCGCGGGCGCGCCGACCGCGGTGGCGAGGTCGGCGGCGTCCCGGCCCCAGAACACGAAGTCGGCCTTCCCGTCGATGCAGTCGGAGTGGACCCACTTGTCGGGGTTGCTCTCGTCGCACAGCAGCACGCGCGCGTGGTCGATCATCGCCGTGCCCACCTCCTCGCTCGACGCGACCGGCGCGTCGCGCACCTCGATGACCACGCACTCCCACAGCTTGGCCCAGCGGCCCTCGCCGACGCGCACACCCCACACCGGTAACGGCCGATCGGTCGGCAAGTCACCGACCATCACGGCCGGCACCTCGGCGATGTCGCCGTTCTCGAACATGCCGATGTGGCCGGGATCGAGGATGGTGAGCGTGCCCGACGGCACGGTCACCTCGCCCATTCGCTCGCGCTTCATGACCGCGAGAATGCCCGCGCCGCGCCCGCCGTTCTAGTCTCTGCCCATGTCGTCACGGCCCGTCGCGTTCCCGCTCCTCACCGCGCTCGCCCTCGCCCTCACGTCGTGCGGAGGATCCGGGCGCGGCACGATCGGCGGCAGCGTCGCGTCGTGCCCGACGGGCGACGTCGTCCGCTACGCCCTCTACACCGCGCCGTCCGACGGCGGCCAGACCTACGGCGCGCCGGCCGAGGCGTTCTGGCGCATCCCGGTCGGCTTCCGCTTCGAGGACGATAGCCCTCCTCCGTACGGACCCATCACGCGCGACACCGTGCGCGCCCTCGGCATGCTCGACGTGCCCGACGTCGTGTGGATCTACCGCGCCGGCCAGCCGGCGTGCCGCGCGCAGGTGAGCGGCTTCGTCGCGATGCCGGAGGATCCCGGCGTCGGCATCTCGACCGTCGTCTCGGCCGTCACGCGGGACTGCTTGCCCACCGACGATGCGCGCGACGCGTGGGTGCTGGCCGTCGCCGAGGAGCCGAAGGGCTGCGGCTTTGCCCCCGCCGGCGCGCTCGCCAGTCTCACCCTCGACGAGTCGGGCGGCACCTACGCCCTCCCCGGCAGCAAGGCGCCCGTCCCCGCCCCGCTCGACATGGCCGTCGAACGCCCCGCATGTGCGCCGAGCTGCCAGACGCTGTGGTCGCTTCGCTCGGTCGAGAGCTCGCCGCGTGTCGCCGAGATGACCGTCACGCACCTCGTCGACACCTCCGACGACGAACCGTGTAACTGGCAGGCCACCGACCAGTTCGGCATCTATCTCGGCGGCGGCCCGGGCGTCGCGCCCACGGAGCTCCTGCTCCCGCCCGATCCCGCCGCGCCCGACGGCAACGACGGCGCCGGCACCATCCTGCCGATGAGCCTCGCCGGCGCGTTCGTCGACGGCACCGGCCCGCGCATCGTCACGCTCCTCGACGTGGCGCGCTGGGGTGCCTACTCGATCGTCCCCGACCCGGCACGCGGCGCCGCGCTCGGCGCCGGCCAGCGCCTCACGTACTACCGGCACCACGAAGAAGACTTCTGGTTCCGCTCGCTCGCGCCCTACTGCGGCCCCTGAGCCGCGCCGGCTACAGCGAGGCGCGCTCGCTCGGCGGCCGATCCAGCGCGAAGCCGTCGTGCAGCGCGCGCAGCGCGAGCTCGGCGTACTTCTTGGCCACGACGCACGAGATCTTGATCTCGCTGGTCGAGATCAGCTGGATGTTGATGCCGTCCGCCGCGAGCAGCTGGAACATCTTCTTGGCCACGCCGGCGTGCGAGCGCATGCCGACGCCGACCACCGAGACCTTGCAGATCTCGTCGTCGTACTTCACGCGCTCGCCGTCCGACCCGACGAGGTCGGGGACCTCGCGCTTGAGGATCTCGGTGGTGCGCTTGCGGTCGATGGCCGGCACCGTGAACGTCATGTCGGTGGTGCCGTCGCTCGACGCGTTCTGGATGATCATGTCGACCACCACGCCGTTGTCGGACAGCGGCGTGAACAGCCGCGCCGCGATGCCGGGCGAATCGGGCACCTTCTCGACGGTGATCTTGGCCTCGTCACGGGCGACCGTGACACCGGAGACGACGACTTTCTCCATCTCTAGCTCCTCCGGGACCACCCAGGTCCCGGTGACTTCGGAAAAGCTCGAGCGCACGTGGATGCGCACGCCGTACTTCATACCGAGCTCGACCGATCGGATCTGCAGGACCTTGGCGCCGAGCGACGCCAGCTCCAGCATCTCCTCGTAGGAGATGCGCTCGATCTTCCGCGCCGACGGCACGATGTTGGGATCGGTGGTGTAGACGCCGTCGACGTCGGTGTAGATCTCGCAGACGTCGGCCTGGAGCGCCGCCGCGATCGCCACACCGGTGGTGTCGCTGCCGCCGCGCCCGAGCGTCGTGATGTTGCCCTTCTCGTCGACGCCCTGGAAGCCGGCGATGACCGCGATCTCGCCGGCCTTGAACGCCTCCTTCACGGGGTCGGAGTCGATCGACAGGATGCGCGCGCGCGCGAACGAGCTGTCGGTCTGGATCTTCACCTGGTGGCCGAGGAACGAGCGCGCCTTGCCGCCGAGCTTGCGGATCGCGAGCGCGACGAGCCCGACCGACACTTGCTCGCCGGTCGAGACGATGACGTCGACCTCGCGATCGTTGTGGTCGTCGTGGATCTCGTTGACTAGCTTGAGCAGCCGGTTGGTCTCGCCCGACATCGCCGAGACGACCACCGCCACGTCGTGGCCCTCGCGCTGCGCCGCCAGGCAGCGGCGCGCGACGTTCATCATGCGCTCGGTCGTACCGACCGAGGTACCGCCGTACTTCTGCACGATCAGCATGCGGCGCGGAGGATATCGATCGAGCCCCACCCGGTAAACGGACAAGGTGCCGCAACTACGTCGAAGTCCAGTCAGGATGCTTGCCAGATCCGGTACCCCACGGCATCCTCCAAGACCTTGAGCATCGCGATCCTCCAGGGGAATTTGTCCTCATGATCTGGTTCTGGGTCGGCTTCTTCACGTTCGTCGCGATCTGCCTGGTCCTCGACCTGGGCGTCTTCAACCGCACCCCCACCGAGCCGACCTTCAAGTCGGCGTTCCGCAAGAGCATGGTGTGGGTCGCGCTCGGCCTCGCGTTCGCGGCGCCCGTGTACCTGATCTACGAGAACGACTGGATGGGCGCGTCGTCGCGCTCCAGCGCGCACCTCACGGGCGCCGACGCCGCGATCACGTACCTCTCCGCCTACCTCCTCGAGGAGGCGCTCTCCGTCGACAACATCTTCGTCATCGCGCTCATCTTCCGGTCGTTCCGCATCCCCGGGAAGTACCAGCACCGCGTGCTGTTCTGGGGAATCCTCGGCGCCGTGGTCTTCCGCTGCGCCATGCTCGGCGGCGGCGTCTGGCTGACCAAGAAGTTCGACTTCATCTTCTACTTCTTCGGCGCGTACCTCATCTATTCGGGGCTCGGCCTCCTCCGCAAGGAAGACGAGGACGAGAACCACATGGAGAACTCGACGGCGGTGCGCATCCTCCGGCGCTTCGTCCGCATCGTCGACGGTGACCACGGCGGCCACTTCATGGTGCGCGACAGCCACGGCCACCGCGCGCTCACCATCCTCGCCGTCACCCTCGTCGTCGTCGAGCTCACCGACGTCGTCTTCGCCATGGACTCCATCCCGGCCGTGCTCGCCGTGAGTCAGGAGTCCTTCGTGATCATCACGTCGAACATCATGGCCATCCTCGGCCTGCGCTCGCTCTACTTCATGCTCGCCGGCGCCATGGCCGAGTTCGACTACCTGAAGTACGCGCTGGCCGGACTCCTCGTCTTCATCGGGGCCAAGATGATCGGCCACGGCCACGTCCACATCTCGAACCTGGTGTCGCTGGCCATCATCGCCGGCTTCATCGGCACCGGCGTCGTCGCCTCGATCATCGCCAACCGCCGCAAGGCTGCGGCGGATCCACCGGCGACCTGACCGGAGACCTGACCGGAGACCTGACCGGCGAATGACCTGCGACCTGCCCCGCCCTGACCGGGCGAGGCCTTCGATCACTTCATCTTGGCGTTGAGCTTGGCGGTCAGGTCGACCGCCGGGTCGCCCCAGAGCACGGCGCTCTGGTCGAGGATGATGTGCACGCCCTCGGCCTTGGCGATGTCGGCGATGATCGGCTGCGCCTTGGTCAGCAGGTCCTGGACCAGCTTGGTGCGCTCGCCCGCGAGGTCACGCTCGAGCTTCACGTAGACCTGCTGCAGCTCGACGAACTGCTTCTCGAGTGCGCCCTTCTTCTGGGCGAGGACGTCGGGCTTGAGGACCGCGGCCTGCTTGTCGAGCTCGGCGGCGGCCTTCTGCAGGTCCTTCTGCTTCTTGTCGAGCTCGGACTGCTTGGCCTTCCGGGTCTTGTCGAAGGCTTCGCTGGCCCGCTTGCCCGCCGGCGTGTCGTAGAGCGTCTTCTCGAGGTCGACGACGCCGATCTTCATGTTCGCCGGGACGGCATCGACCAGGCCGGTCACCGGCGCGGTGACCATGCCGAGACCGATGGCGAGACCGAGGACCGAGAGCGCAGTGACCAGGCGCGAATGAAAGCGAGACATACAGGTGACCTCCGCCGACGTACTACCAAGGCCAGGAAGCCAAGGCCTAGAAGAAATTGCCGATGGTGAACTCGAAGACCAGGGCGTCTTCGTTGGGTTGACGGTCGAGGGGGATACCCCATTCAAACCGCAGGGGCCCGATCGGGGAGAACCATCGGAAACCAAAGCCCGCCGACTTGCGGATGCCGTACACGACCGAGTCGGGGAAGCTGAAACACGGGTCGAACTTGATCGAGACCGCGGCCGACCGGCCGTTGCAGTAGCGCGCCTCGAGGTTGTAGGCGTTGCCCATGTCGTAGAAGAGGACGCCCGAGATCTGGAGCCGCTTGATGAGCGGGAACTCGACCTCGCTGTTCCAGATGAGCTGCAGGTTGCCGCCCAGTGGGATCTCGCGCAGCGTCGAGTCCGGGTCACGGCCGGTGGCGAGCAGCGGACCGAGCGTGCGCGGGCGGAAGCCGCGCACGTCGTAGATGCCGCCGATGAGGTAGCGCTCGCTGATGGGCACGCCGAGCGGATCCGTCGACGTGGTGACGCCGACCTCGGCGTTCAGGTGGAGCACGAACGGGCCCCACAGGTCGCGGTAGTAGCGCGAGAAGCCGCCCCAGCGGACGAAGATGTTCTCGGAGCCGGTGTACTTGCTCGCGTACTCGGCAAAGATGTTGTGGTACCAGCCGCCGGTCGGGAACAGGCGGTTGTTGCGGCTGTCCCACTGCAGCGAGCCGCGCACCGACGACGTGATGCCGCCGCGATAGAGGTTGGCGACGTCCTCGAAGTCGTCCTGCACGGTGACCGCGCCGAACGACGTGATGGAGCCGCCGCCGCGCGAGATGCCGACGTTCTCGAGCTTGTACGTGACGAACGCGCGCGCCTCGTAGCTGAGCGGATAGCCCCACGTCAGGTTGAAGCCGGCGGCGTTGCGCTGGAAGTTGTTGAAGACGCGGCTCTGGTTGTAGAGGTCGAACGCGAAGGTCCAGCTCGTGTCGAGGAACCAGGGCTCGACGAAACGCAGGAGAAACAGCTGGCGCAAG
>DATLEB010000048.1:0-17597 GCA_035525615.1 Kofleriaceae bacterium
AAGGCACGCATCGTTGCCGATGCTGCGAACCTCGATGGCGAACGGCTCGCCGCCTTTCTCCAGCGGGAAGGCGCGCAGCTCGCCGACCTCGAGCGCTGGCGCGTCGCGCTCGAGGACCGCGAGACCTCGTCGATCGCGATGTCGAGGCGCGTCCGCAGCCTCGAGCGCGAGCTGGCGCGCAAGGAGAAGGCCCTCGCTGAAGCGGCGGCGCTGCTCGTTCTCAAAAAAAAAGTGGAGGACCTGTACTCGGAGGACGAGGACGACGACATAGGCACGGAGAACGACAAGTGATCCTCGACGCCATCGCCGAGGCGCAGCGCAACGGTGCCCGCCTCGCGGCCGCGTGCCGGGTCGTCGGCATCTCGGTGCGTACCGTCGAGCGGTGGCGCGGCCGACCTGGCGGCGACGATCGCCGTGCAGGTCCGCACCGTCGAGCCGCTAACGCGCTCACGCCTCTTGAGCAGGCCCGTGTGCTCGCCGTGATGGCCAGCCCTCGCTACGCCGGGCTCTCGCCGAAACAGCTCGTCCCGCAGCTCGCCGATGAAGGCTTGTACCTGGCGTCGGAATCGACGATGTACCGCCTGCAGCGCCGCCATGGGCTCCGTCGCGGCAAGCGCCAAGTCGAACGCACGCACGTCACGCGCGGCTCGACGGTGCATCGCGCGACCGGACCGAACCAAGTCTCGTGATGGACGTGTGGAGCCGCCGCATCGTTCGGTGGACGATCGCCGAGCGCGAATCGGCGGACGAGGGCGCTGCGCTCATCCAGCGAACGTGCCGCGACGGTGACGTCGATCCGCGCGGCCTCGTACTGCACTCCGACAACGGCAAGCCGATGCGCGGCGCGACGATGGTATCGACGCTGCAGTGGCTCGGCATCGTGCCGTCGTTTAGCAGGCCGCACGTCTCCGACGACAATCCGTACTCAGAGGCGTTGTTCCGGACCCTCAAGCACACGCCGGCGTATCCGCGGCTGCCGTTCGTTGACCTCGAGGCTGCTCGTCGCTGGGTCGCGCGCTTCGTCGCCTGGTACAACGGCGAGCATCGCCACAGCGGCATCCGCTACGTCACGCCCGACGAACGCCACTTCGGGCACGAACACACCGTGCTCGCCGCCCGGCGCGAGCTCTACGAAGCTGCGCAGACCGCGAACCCCGAGCGCTGGACTCGCGCGATCCGGAACTGGTCGCCCATCGGCCTCATCGAGCTCAACCCGGAAGCCGCTGCACGAGCGGCAGCATGAACCGAGGCGACAACAACCTTGACACCCACCACCACGGACATGCGTGACAGTGGGTGACGTGTTGCCCGAGGACATAGGTGACAGAGCACGCCGCGATGGTTGCGGATGCCGTGGAGGAAGCGATGGGAGGCAGCTGAAGGCGCGGGTGGACGTGGCCGAGCTCTGCCGGGTGTTCGGCGAGGGCCGCTTGCACATCGCGGGTCGCGAGCTGGCACGCTCCTCCTCGCGGGCGCCGCGATGCGAATCGCGGTTCGCGGGAGCGCTCATGCCGCGCCGCACTGCGGTCGGGCGCGATCATCTCGCCGACGGCGGCGACGACCGCCGCCACGGCGGCGCCGCGCGCTACGGGGCGGTCCACATGGCTTTGCCCGGCATCGCCGAGAAGCCCATGCGCATCCAGAAGGCGAGCTCGACGGGGACGATGTTGCTGGGCAGGCCGAAGTCCGTGACGATCTGATGACTCTCGGCCGGCGTGATGGTCAGCGTGTAGCCGCCGGGGAGGAACCAGCCGCCACCGAAGCTATCCATGCGGATCGGGCCCTCGGTGATGGCCTGATAGCAGGCGCGCGTCGGATCCTGGACGTCGCGGAACTGCTTCAGGTTCGCGAGCGGCACGTTCATGGACAGCCCGAGCTTGGCCGCCGCGATGCCTTCCTCGACGCCGTGCACGGAGAAGTGGACGCCGTTCTCGGCGAGCTCCTTCGCCACCGCCCGAGCCGCCTCCTCGAAACCGGACCACGAGCCCGCCACCACACCGGTCGACGGCGCGCCGCTGGTGCGCGTGATCTGGATGATGGGCTCGAAGGTGCCCATCACGCGCGAGTCGAGCGCGCGGAACACGGTCGCGTTCACGACGAACGCGTCGGCGGTGTCGGGATGGCGCGGGATCACGAAGGTGCTGATCTGCTTCGGGTAGCCCCACACCTCGCGGCCCGTGCACATGCCGGCCGAGCTGTTGATGAAGATGTAGGGCATCCAGAAGACGATGCGCGGGATGATCCCCGACCACACGATCAGCGGGATCCACAGGCCGCACTCCTGATCGGGGACGTAGCCGACCTGCTGCGCCGGCGTCGTCAGGCGATCGGCGTCGAGCATCGAGATGAGCATGTGCGAGCCGAGCACGCGGTAGTTCGGGCCCTTGCCGCCGCTCGGCGCGTTGAGCTGCGCGTCGACGAGCGCCTGCATCGCGCTCGCGTTGGCGCGCACCGCGAACCACCAGCCCATGCCGCCTTCGATCACGCCCGGCGGCAGCGACGATTGCTCCCCGTGGCCGAGCTGCGAGACGTACATCGGCAGGGCGCCACCCGTGGCCGATGCTCCGGGCGCCAACGACGAGGCTGTCGGCGCCACGGCGGCCGCCACGGGCTCGGCCGCATGGAACCCGCCGCGCCGCAGGAAGTCCCACCCGACGATGTCGACCGACGTGCCCGACAGGCACGACGCCGCGCGCATGCCGCTCATCACCGCGGCCTCGACGCAGAGCGTGTTGAGCCCGTTCGAGGTCCAGTCGCCGGCGAGATACAGGTTCGTGAACCCGCTCGCGCCGGGATCGAGGCGGAAGCGGCTCGTGCCCGCCGCCGCCGCGACCGCGCACTCGGTCGGATCGACGTTCGGCCGCAGCCACTGGAAGTCGAGCCGCTCGTCGCCCTTCAGGTCGGGCAGCGCCCACGCTGCGTTCCAGTCGATGCCGTCGGGGTTGGCGCGATCGCGGATCTCCGGCCACATCGTGCCGCCCCAGCGCGCGAACCACGCCTTGGTCGTGTCGCGCACCTCGACCCACGCGCGATGCGGCATGTCGGGCGTCGTCGCTGGCGCGCGATAGAGCTGCGTCGGGTACACGCCGCACAGGTACTGCACCGAGCCCGGGCCCGTGTCGCCCCAGCGCTCGTGCACGAGCTCCTGGCTCATGTCGGCCCACACGCTCATCAGCTCGGGCGCCGCGTCCATCGCCGGCTTCGGCTCCCTCCAGCCCAGCCCCGCGAGGTCGGGGATCATCCACAGCTGCGCGCCCATCGTCGGGTTGAGCGGGAGCGTCAGCATGTCGCGGAACTTGGCGCTCGCCGCCGACAGCTCGCGCGCCATCCATCGGTCCTGATCGTTCAGCTGCTGGAACGCGCCCATCGAGATGGCGAGCACGACGTCGTCAAAATCCGTCCCGCGCGCCAGCGTGCACTGGCCCGCCGGATCGGGCTGGCACCAGTGCGACTCGAAGCTCGACCCGTTCCTCGCGAAGTGATCGCGATACGCGTCGCCGTTCTGGAGCAGATGCCAGAACGGGCGATCGGGCCAGCACGTCAGCCCGTCGACCCGCATGGTCGGCGTGTACGCCTGCCCCGGCGCGACCAGCGCCTGGATGTCGAAGTCGATGCGATCGATCGCCGTGCCGCCCGGCGACACGTGCAGCTCGCGCACCTTGTAGAACAGCTCGAACTTCACGCCGCGACGGAGCAGCACCTCGTACATGGGAGCGACCACGATCTCGCCCATCCCCGAGTTCATCAGGAACAGCGCTGACTCCTTGTACGTGAAGACGATGCGCAGGATGCAGCGCGTCGCCGTGCCGGCGGCGAAGTTCGGACGATTCGCGTCACCATCGACGTACGCGAACGCGAGGTCGTAGAGCGCGCGCAGGAGCGACGACGTCTCGATGACCTTGCGGTCGGCGTCGCACAGGACGAGCCACTCGCGCAGCTCGAGGTGATCGACGCGATCGAGATCGAGGTGCCACAGCACGCCCCAGCGCGGGCTGAGCATGCCGCGGGAGATCGCGCACCCGATCACGAAGGCCGCATACAGATCGCGGATCTCCGTCGACGGCGAATTCTCTACATCGACGTGCACCTTGCTCGACACCACTCGCAACAGCTCGGCGAGCCCCGCGTGATGCTCCTGCTCCTGCCCGCGATGGTCGCCGCCGAACGACGCGACCCATTTGCCGGCGCGCTCGAGCAGCCCGAGCAGGTTGTGGTGCGGCTCGGTGGTCTCTTCGCTCGGCACGGCGTCGGTGTAGAGGTCGTGCACCCAGTCGGCGACGGTGTGCTCGGTGAGCGCGGCGTCGACGGCGCCCTGCTCGTGCAGCTTGCCGAGCAGCCATTTGATGATGAGCACGAGGCTCTCGAGCATCTGCCACGGCGTCTGGAAGACGCCGCCCTGCCCCGGCGTGCCCGCCATCGGCGGCCACGAGAACGACCACCACGTGAACTTGCCGCCGGTGTCGTCGCCGATCGGCGTGAAGCTCTGCGGCATGAAGCCGTCGCGCCAGGTGCGCAGCTTCTCGTCGGGCAGGACGTGGGCCTGCCGCTCGGCATAGACGTCCTGGATCACCTTGAACGCGTTGTCGTAGAAGCCCAGCCACACGTGCAGGCCGTGCTCCTCGATGCGCATGCCCTTGGTGGGATCGAGGCTGCGGCTCGACGCGCCCTTGCCGCCGAGGCGCCAGCCCATCTGGTAGACGGTGACGTCGTACTTGCCGGCGTTGGTCCCCGACGTGAGCTCGTAGGCCGCGGTCAGGCCGGCGACTCCGCCGCCGAGGATGGCGACCTTCTTCTTCGTCGTCGTCTCGCTCATGTTCCCCCTCTGATCTTGGCGGCGTCGCGCACGGCGCCGAGCTGCTCGAGAATCGTGGCGGCGCTGGCGCGCTGGCCGAGCCCCGCGAGCGCGAGCGCGTGCTCGTACGGCATGCGCAGGCGCTCCGCCGCGGAAGCCGCCGCGCGATAGCCGCGTGTCCCTGCACCGCGCTTCCCGCGCGCGGCTGCGAGGTGGGCACGCGCGAGCGCGGCACGTGGCGCGCCCGCCGGCATCGCGCGCGCGGCCTTGCCCAGCAGCTCGACCGCCCGCGCGGCGCGTGCATCGGGCCTCGCGTCCATCAGCACGTCGGCGATGGCCGCGGTGCTCCACAGCGTGTAGCTGGTCACGGGCGGCGTGACCGCCAGCACCGTGAGCCCCTCGTCGGCGGCGGCCACGGCAGCGGCGACGTTGCCGCGATCGCGCTCGGCCAGCGCGATGGCGCCGCCCAGCAGCAGCCGCTCCGCCGGCGCGACCTCGCGTGCGAGCAGCGCACGCGCGCGCTCGATCCACACCGGATCGAGCGGCGCCGCCGGCACCGTCGCCAGGATCGTGCCCGCCGTTGCCCACGCGCGGGTCTGGATCGCGCCCTCGGATCCGGCCGAGTCGAGCACGGCCGCGAACGCCGACGCCGCGTCACGCAGCGCGCCGCGCGCGAGGTGCGTGTAACCGTGGATCGACTTCATGCTCTCCCAGCGGAACCGATCGCCGAGGCGCCCGAAGATCTCCTCGGCGCGCGTGCACGAGCGATCGGCGTCCTCGCTGTCACCGATCGCGTTGTCGAGCGTCGCCGCGATCTGGTGCGCGAACGCGACCACCGGCAGCGTGCCCTTCTCCTCGGCGAGGGCGAGCGAGCGGTCGCGATAGCGCCGCGCCACACCGCGCAGCCCGACCAGCCCGGCCGCGTAGCCGACGCTGCCCAGCCCGTTCACGGTCTCGCGCACGGCGCCGGTGCGCTGCGCCGCGTTCAGCGACGCGAACGTCGAGTGGAGGAGCGCGAGCTGCTCGTGCTGGAAGAAGTGGACCTCGGACAGGCTGTGGTAGACGCCGGCGGCGAAGCGGTCGAGCTCGGCGCGCGCGTCCTCGGGCGGTGTCGCCGGCGCGGGCTTCCGGCCGCGCATGACGTGCCGCGCGATCTCCGCGAGCAGCCCGCCGCCCATGCGCACCGGCGACGCCGGCGGCGCGACGCCGCGCAGCTCGAGCGCGCGCAGGAGGTGTCCGCGCGCGTCGCCGACCTTGGCCATGCCGATCTGCGCCTCGCCGATCGATCGCTCCCACTTCGCCGCGCGCTCCCCGGCGACGGCGAGCCCGGCGCGCGCCGCCACGGTCTGCGCCTCGGTCAAGAAGCCGATCGCCTCGCGATTCGAGAACGTACGCAGCGCCTCGTCGGCGGCGCGCTCGAGGTAGTCGATGGCACGGGCCGCGTCCTCGGCGCCGATCCAGTGGTGCGCGAGCAGCGGCAGCAGCGGCCGCAGATCCTCGTGGCGCTCCTCGTACCAGGTCGCCGCGCGCCGGTGCAGCTCGCGGCGCTGCTCGAACAGCAGCGTGTCGTACGCCACCTGCTGCAGCGTGACGTGCTTGAACGCGTGCTCGCCACCCGGCGGAGGATCGACGGGGCGCAGGACGTCGCTCGACTGCAGGTGGGCGAGCGCCTCGGGGATGATCGACCGGTCCTCGTCGATGGGATGGATGTCGACCAGCATCTGGTCGGGGAAGACGTGACCGATCGCGCTTGCCGTCTTCACGACGAGCTGCTCGCGCGGCGGCAGCCGATCGAGGCGTTCACGCAACACGGCCTCGAGGCTCGCCGCCGCACCGAACGCGTGCGCCGCGCCTCCCACCAGCCGCGCGCGGCCGTGCTCGACCGAGATGGCGCCGGCGTCGCGCAGCGCGACCGCGAGCTCCTCGGCGAAATACGGGCGGCCGTCGGTGCGCTCCATCACGAGCGTCACGACGTCGTCGTCGAGCGCGACGTCACCCAGCCGCCGCGCGAGCAGCGCCCCCACGTCGGCGGGCGCCAGCGGCTCGAGCCGCACCGTGCCGCGCGCCGACGCGAACCATGCCGCGAGATCGGTCCGCGCGCGCTCGTCGATCGGTCGCGACGCCGCGATCATCACGAGCCCGGGCACGCGGCGCAGCACCGCGCGCGCCAGCGCGACCGACGCGCTGTCGAGCCAGTGCACGTCGTCGAGGACGACGAACGGCGTCCCCGGGTTGGCCAGGACGTGCGTGACCAGATCCTCGACGCTGTCGGCGCGCGCCGCCGCGTCCATGTCGCGCGTCTCCGGTGTGTCGGGCAGCCCGAAGGGCAGGATCGCGCCGAGCACCGGCGCGCGCGCGACCAGCCCGGCCGCACCCTCGAGGCGTCTCGCGAGCGCCGCGCGCAGCTGCTCGGGCGGCGCGGCCGCCTGCTCGCCCAGCGCCTCGGCGACGATGTCGCGCCACGCGTAGTACGCGGTGGCGCGCTCGATCGCGTTCGCGCTCCCCGTGCACGCCGGGACGCCGCGGCTCGCCGCGCGCGCGAGCGTGTCGTTGAGCAGCAAGCTCTTGCCGATCGCGGGCTCACCGGTCACGACCCACAGCCCGCCCTTCTGACCGCTCGCCAGGTCGGCCGCCGCGTCGACGGCACCACCCAGCACTTCGCGCTCCGCCTCGCGCCCGACGACCGCGCGCCGCTCGGCTCCGGTCGCAGCGGCGCCCATCGGCCGCGCCACCGCCACCAGCTCGGCGAGCCCCTTCACGCGCACCGGCGGCAGGTGCTCGAACGCGATCTTCGCCGCCGCCCGCGCCGTCGCCGCATCGACGCGCACGTCCCCCGGCGCCAGCGACGCCAGCCGCGACGCCAGGTTCATCGCGCCGCCGCGCAGCGCGAAGTGGGCGCGGAACGCGGTCCCGAACGCGCCGGTGAAGAGCCGCCCGCTCGCCACGCCGATGCCGGCGCGCGCGTCGACGGCGTTGAGCTCGCGCCGCAGCGCCAGCGCCGCCGCCACCGCGCGCGTCGCGTCGTCGCTCGCCGCGTGCGGCGGCAACCCGAACGCCGCCACGAGCGTCGTGCCCTTGTCGTCGACGAGCAGCTGGTACGGCGCGCCGTCGTGCTCGACGATCGCGCGCTGCATCGCCGTCACCGACGCCTGCAGCTCGTCGAGCGCGGCCCCGCGCGACCAGTCGGTGGTCGGCATGACCGCGAACAGCGCCGTCACCGGCCGGAACTCGGCGAGCCAGCGCGACCGCGCCGCACCGCCATCCGCCGCCAGCGCCACCGGCGGCGGTACCACCGCGCGCAGCGCCGACGAGGGCACACGCACCGACGGCGCACCCGCGACCGACACCTGTACCGAGCCGACCGCCCCGACGGACACCGGCGTCACGAGCGTCGGGTGCGGCGGCGCGTCGACCTCGACGAGGCGTGCCTGCCCGCGCGCACGCGGCTCGCGTCGATCACCCGCAGCGAGGGCGCCGACCACCAGCGCCGTCGCGATCGCCTCACCCGGCGCGGCCGACGTCAGCGCATCGAGCGCATCGGCCATGGCCGGCCCCGCCACCAGCGATTCCCAGCGCCCGTCGTGCCCGCCCACGTCCGCGAACCGCAGCTCGCCGGCGCCGACCCCGGCGCGCGTACGCAGCACGACCCCCGGCGCGGGCTCCCACCCTGCGAGCGCTTCTTGCACGGCGACCGCCGCCGCCGCCGCCGCGCGCGCCGCCGGCCCGAGCCCGCCGAACTCCCTCGCCCGGAACAGCACGATCGCCGCGTCGCCCGCGAACGCGACGACGTCGCCACCGCGCGCGGCGATGACGTCGACCACGCGCACGAAGTAAAGGTGCAGCGCCGTCGCCAGCGCCTCGGCGCCCTCGGGCCCACGCCGGTCGAACTCGTCGGTGAGCCGCGTGAAGCCGGAGACGTCGAGGTAGAGCAGCGCGCCGTCCTCGACGTCGAGGCGCGCGCGCGCGCCCGCATCGGTGGCTCGCGCCATGCGCTCCAGCTGGAAGCGCGGCACGTAGCTCGACAGCACCGGTTCAGAGCCCGTGGTCGGCAACCTCGGGCTGAACGTTACACCACCCGAGGGCGAAGCCCGAAGGTTGTCAGGGAGCCAAAATCCTCGCGGATTGCGCCGGCACCCTGACCGTCACCGCGCCGCCGGCGCCCACCGTGAAGGTCGCACCATCCGATCCCGGAGCGAGGTCGCGCAGCGTCGTCCCCGGCGCGAACGACGAGATCAAACACGCGCCGCCGTCGGCGACCGGCGCGCACGCTTCGCTGTCCTGCTCGGACGTGTTGAGCACGACCAGGACCTTGTCGTCGTCGGCCACGCGCTCGAACGCGAAGATGCCGGCGTCGCGTCGCGCGCCCGCCTGCGCGGTCGACCACTTGATCTCGACCGTGCCCCGCCGCAGCGCGGCGCGCTCCTTGCGCAGCGCGATCAGATCCTTCACCAGCGCGAAGTGCGCGTTGGCGGTATCGAACGCGGGGTAGCCCTTGCCGGGGTTGCCGCGCCACATGTCCTCGCGGTTGGCGGGATCGACGCCGCCCGCGAAGCCCTGCTCCGTGCCGTAGTACACGCACGGGATGCCGTCCCACGTCATCAGATAGAAGAGGCCGGCCCGCAGCGTGCCCTCGCCCGCGTTCTCGAACAGGAAGCGCGGCAGGTCGTGGTTGTCGAGGAAGTTGACCATCACCTGGCCGGGCGCGAGCCCGATGCCGCCGTCGGCCGACGAGGCGTGTGGCGTGGTGCCCATCGTCGGCCCCGCCGGATAGCCGTTGGCCATGCAGAACGCGTCGGTCGGGTTGCGGCCGACGCGGCTGTTGTAGAGGC
The DNA here is from genome assembly GCA_035525615.1 of Kofleriaceae bacterium. GTDB lineage: Bacteria > Myxococcota_A > Polyangia > Haliangiales > Haliangiaceae > UBA2376. Next base: position 9,622 of record DATLEB010000048.1, read on the forward strand.
ACTCGATGTTCTTGGTCGGCTGGCCGAACTTGAAGACGTTGTCGATGACCCGGTACTTCTGGCTGAAGTAGAAGACCGAGTCGAAGCGGCCGAACGCGCCGTCGGCGTCGACGCCGCCCTTGGTGTACGAGCCGATGAGCTCGTCGTTGCCGTCGAACGCCTCGCCGAAGATGAAGAAGTTCTCCTTGCCGAGGTCCGCTGCCTTGGCGCGCATCGAGTCGGTGAAGTGCCCCCAGAACCCGCGGATGTTGGGGTTCACCTCGGGACGATCGATGTGCTTCACCGTGTCGATGCGGAAGCCGTCGAAGTCCGCGACCTCGATCCAGTACTCGAACGAGCGCGTGAGCGCGTCGGCGACGTCGGGGTTGTTGGTGTTGAGATCCTTCAGGCCGCCGGGGAAGTCACCGGTCGTCTCCTGATCGCGCACGAACTCGCGCGAGTAGTCATTCTCGTGCCACCACACGTAGACGCGACCGCGGCGGTTGTACCAGCTGGGATCGTCGAACCACGGCTTGTCGGCCGGCCAGTCGAACCAGTCGGGCGGACGCGGCGGCGGCACGCGGTTGATGTCGGGCCAGTCGGTGAAGCGCACCTGCGCCGGTCCCGAGAAACCCAGCGAGGTCCAGCCCTGCACGCCGCGCGGGTCGTACTCGGGATCCCACTCGATGATGCGCTCGAGGTAGTCCTTGCCCTGGCTGCAGTAGACCAGCTCGTCGGCGGTGCACTCCGTGGCGCGGCCCGGGTTGGAGCAGATCTGCACGCACGTGTGCGAGAGCCCGCCGCCCGACAACCAGTCGTCGGGCTGCCCGTTGCCGTTGATGTCGTAGAAGAAGAGCTGGCCGACGTGGTTGGTGACCACGTCGAGGATCACCTTCATGCCGCGCGCGTGCGCCGCGTTGGTGAGCTCGCGCAGCTTGTAGAGGTCGCCGAAATGCGGGTTGGGCCGCAGGAAGTCTTGCGTCCAGTAGCCGTGGTAGCTGGCGAACCCGGCGTCCTCCTCGGTGTTCTTCACGACCGGTGAGATCCACAGCGCGGTGACGCCGAGTGCCTCGAGGTAGTCGAGCTGATCGATGATCCCCTGCCAGTCGCCGCCGTGATAGCGGCCCGGGATCGACGGCGCGACGTTGATGTCGTTGTTGGGATCGCCGTTGGCGAAGCGATCGACGACGATCTGGTAGATGACCTCGTCGCGCCAGTCGTCGCCGGCGTTGGACTCGTGCGGCTGATCCGACGGATGGTCGAGGCCCGACGCGGCGCCGCAGCCGGCCAGGAGCGCGACGGATGCGAGCGAGAGACAGGTGAGCGTGGTGGTTCGTTCCATGGCGAGCTCCTACCGGTACGAGTTGGAATTGAACCACCACTCGGCCTGCGCGCCGAGGTAGTGCACGGTCGAGTGGGCGCGGCGCGGGTCGTCCTCCGGATACAGCGCGAGCGCGCCGTCGGAGAGCTTGGCCACGCGGTAGACCAGGCGGAGCTGCGGGCGGTCGTAGCCGGAGCGGCCCATGGGCGAGAACGCGAGCATCGGCGCGAACGAGACCACCGCGGGATCTTCGGCGACCTGCGTCGAAGGCATGAGGCCGCGCGGGAAGCGCGCCTGGTACGCGAGGTCGACACCGGCGAACACGCCCTTGTAGACGAAGGCCATCGGACGGACATTGGCGGCGTACTCCCAGCCGTCGTCGATGTCGCGCACGTTGGGATCGGCGTCGACGAACCGGCGCGCGTACGTGCCGAACAGCACGTGGCCCCAGCGGTCGTCCCAGTTGGCGCCGAGGCCGACGACGAGCTCCGACGCGCGAGGGTACGTCCTGAGCGTGGTGTCGAAGCCGAAGGGCGGCGCGAGCTCGTCGAACGCGGCGAGGCCCTTCGAGTAGCGCGCGAAGACGTTGGCGTGGCGACGGTAGCCGAGGCTCGGATCGGCCAGCCCCCAGACGCCGAGCTGCGCGCCGAGGGTCGTGCCCCAGTCGCGGGGCAGCGCTTCCGGCGTGGCGTCGTCACGCAGGCGCGTGCCCGAGGGCAGCCCCTGCAGCTCGGCGTGCAGCTTGATCTTCGCGTTGAGGTCGCTCGGCGCGCCGGCGACGTAGTAGGTCGCGCTCGCGCTGCCGACCATGCGCTGGCGATCGAGCTGCGTGACCGTGGTCGCGCCCAGCTCGGGGCTGGCGACGTCGCGCTCCTGGAACTGGTAGTCGTCGAGGAGGCGATTGACGCCCGCGTGGGCGGCGACCTCGACCGCGCCCTTGCGCGTGAGCGCGCCGGCGCCGAGCGTGTTCTGATCGTCGAGCGGCCAGTAGTCGAACAGGTAGATGTCGTCGCCGCGGTACATGCGCGAGCCGACCCACAGCGTGGTGCCGTCGTCGCCGGAACCGAACGAGGCCTCGGCGAAGAAGTTGCGGAGCGCGGGCTGCGCGTCGAACTCGCCGGTCTCGTGGAAGAGGCGATCGCCGAAGGCGAGCGTGACGACGGTGCGGAGGAGCGCGCCGGATTCTCGGGCGCGCATGCCGTACGCGAAGTCGAGCTCGAGGTAGCTCTTCTCGACGACGCGGGGCCCGCGCGCGACCACGGCGATCGGCTCGGGGCGACCACCCCGCAGGTCGGTGCCGGCGAGGATGCGGCCGTACGAACCGAAGCGGAAGCCCGTCGCGTCGTCTGGGGGAGTCGTCGCGGCGCCGCTGTCGACGGGCGCGAGGGCAGGTCGTGCCTCGAGGCCCGCGATGCGCGACTCGAGCTCGGCGATGTGCGCCTTGAGCGGCTCGAGATCGGGCACGGGCGCCGGCACGGGCACGGGCACGGGTTCCGAATCAGGCGGCGCCTCTTGCGCGAACGCGGGTGCGGCGAGCGCCGCGACGACTCCGAACGCGACGAACGAAGGACGCACCAACATCGCGTTCGCGCTGAGCACGAATCGTGCCCGGAATGAACGCGGATCGACGCGTCCATCTACGGAGAACCTGAACCGGTCGGCCATGGGAGCGTTGCGAGCCTGCCCTCTCCTCGTTGCGAATGGCAACGACCCCGGGGCGCAAGTCCCCGCCGGAAACGTGCAAGCTCGCGTTCTGCAATCCTCCGTTGCCGCGACGTGCTGGCACGTGGCTTGATCAAATGGCATTCATGCGTCGCACGCCGTTCGCCGTCCTCGCCCTCCTGGCGCTCGTCGCACTGGGTGGCTGCCCCGGCGCCCAGAACCCCGGCGACGACGACGACGATGACGGCGCCGCCGACGCCGGCCCCGACACCGACGGTGGCATCGACGGCTCGGTCACGCCGGTCTGCGAGAACCCGATGCCGACGTGCTCGCATACGTTCCGGTACACGGGCGCGGGCTCGGCGGTCATCTTGCGCGGCGACTTCGCGGCCGACGGCTGGACGACCGGCGTGACCATGACGCGCGTCGGCAACGCGTGGGAAGCCACCATCCCCGTGAGCGATCAGCAGATCGTCACGTACAAGCTCGTCATCGACGGTACGTGGATGGCGGACCCCGGCGCCTCCCGCGGCTCGCCCGACGGTTTCGGCGGCATGAACTCGGTGGTGCGCGTCGATTGCGACATGTGTCCGCAGCGTCCGCCGCTCGACTGGCGCGACTCGGTCCTCTACTTCGTGATGGTCGATCGCTTCGCCAACGGCAACGCGGGCAATGACACGCCGATCGGCCAGCTCGAGACGCCCGCCGACTACCAGGGCGGCGACTACGCCGGCCTGCGCCAGAAGATCGAGAGCGGCTACTTCGAGTCGCTCGGCGTGAACACGCTGTGGCTGACGTCGCCGGTCGACAACGCCGATTTCCGCGGCCTCGGCACCGACGGCCACAACTACTCCGGGTATCACGGCTACTGGCCGCGCGACATGGAGGCGACCGAGGGCCGCATCGGCACCGAGGCGGAGCTCAAGGCCGTGATCGACGCGGCGCATGCGCGCGGCATCAACGTGATCCTCGACTACGTGATGAACCACGTGTCGTCGGACAGCCCGGTCTACACGCAGAACCCGAGCTGGTTCTGGCCCAACGACAACGGCAGCGGCGGCAACTGCATCTGCGGCAGCGGCTGCTCGTGGGACGACGGCTTTCAGCGCAAGAAGTGCTGGTTCACGTCGTACCTGCCCGACTTCGACTTCAGGAACGGCGACGCGCGCCGCTACTCCGTCGGCAACGCCGTCATGTGGGCCAAGCGCCTCGGCGCCGACGGCTTCCGCCTCGACGCGGTGAAGCACATCGAGGACGCGTGGCTCACCGACCTGCGCGCGCGCCTCGACGGGGAGCTCGAGTGGGACCAGACCTTCTACCTGGTCGGCGAGACGTACACGGGCGATCGCGACCTCATCAAGTACTACGTCAATCCGTCGACGATGCTCGACGGCCAGTTCGACTTCCCGCTGCGGGCCGAGCTGCTCTCGAAGATCCTGCGCCGCGCCGGCTCGATGAGCGACCTGGCCGCGTTCCTCGGGACCAACGACACGTTTTATGGAAGCGGCGCCGTGATGTCGACGTTCATCGGCAACCACGACGTGCCGCGCACCATCCACATCGCCGAGGACACGCCGCTCTTCGGCGACTGGGACGACGGCAAGAACCGCGCGTGGACCAACCAGCCGCAGCTGCCGACCGGCGCGAGCGCCTACGAGCGCATCGCGGTGGCGTACACGTTCCTGTTCACGTCACCGGGCGTGCCGCTCATCTATTACGGCGACGAGGTCGGCCAGCCCGGCGCCGGCGATCCCGACAACCGCCGCTTCATGCAGTGGGCCAACTACAACGCGAACCAGACCACGCTGCGCGATCGCATCGCGCGGCTCGGCGTCATCCGCAAGGAGCACGCGGCGCTGCGCCGCGGCACGCGCACCGTGCTCGGCTCGACCAACCACACGCTCGTCTACCAAATGAGCGCATCGGGCGAGAACGTGTTCGTCGCGCTCAACCGCGGCGACCAGGCGCAGCCCGCGCAGGGGCTGCCCGGCGGCGACTACGACGATCTCGTCTCGGGGCAGCAGGTCACGGCGCCGCTCTCGATCCCGCCGCGCACCGGCATGGTGCTGGTTCCGCGCTGAGGCGCGCTACGGCAGCGTCAGGTCGACCTGGTAGACGCCGTCGCCCGAGGTCGCCGTGCCGGTGACGACCGTGCCGGGTGCACGTCCCGTGAGGCCGCCGCCGAGATCGACGAGCGTGCCGGCGAACGTCAGGTCGAGCGTCACGTCGGCCTCGAAGGCCTCGTCGGGCTCGATGTCACCCGTGACGTGATACACGCCGGTGAGCGTGCCCTCGAGCGTGCCGGTCGGGATGTTCTTCAGCGAGAGATTCAGATACGGCTGAGCGGTGTCGACGTCGGCGGTGTTGTACGTGAGGTCGACCGAGAGCTGCTCCTCGTTGTCCTGCCCCTCGTTCACGACCACCGTGAACGGGCCCTGCGAGTAGTCGACCATGCCGACGTGGAGGCGCATGCCCTTGTTGTCGGACGAGCCCTGATCGACCTGGCCGGTGATGGTGAGCATCCCCGTGTCTGCGCCCTCCATCATCTGAGGCGCGATGTTGGCGCTCTGCGCGCTGTTGAACCCGTCGAAGCCGAGCTGGAGCGATTGCGGGATCGAGGGATCGAGGCCGAGGTAGGCGCGGCGCGCCGCCTCGTTCGAACCGATGCCGTCGTCACCGCACGCGGCCAACGAGAGCACGAGACCGCTCACCACCCCAAGGCGAAGAATTGCTGTTCGCATGGGAGGTTGGTCGATGGAAGGCTGTGACTGGTCGCAAGAAACTGCGTCGAGTGGCCCGACCGCAGTAGATCGCGAGTCGCGGCCATGCGTTGGCACACCCATGTCGGGACCCAGCGCATTGCCTCGCCTCACCTTCACCTTCATCGTCGCCACCGCGCTCCTCGCCGGGTGTTCAGGTAAGAAGCGCACCGGCGCGCCCCTCGCGCAGACCGGCGATCCGGCGCTCATCGAGCTCGCGGTCGAGCCGACCGCCGACAAGGTGCTCGCCAAGGAGGTGGGCGAGCTGGCGGTGCGCATCCGCGTGTCGGCGGCGCGCCTGCCGCCGGGCGAGCGACCGCCGCTGAATCTCGCGCTCGTGCTCGACACGTCGGGCTCGATGGAAGGCGAGGCGATCGAGGAGGAGAAGCGCGCGGCGCGCGAGCTGGTCGAGCGGCTGACGCCGCGCGATCGCGTGTCGCTGGTCGTGTTCCACTCGGCCGCCGAGGTGCTGGTCGCGGCGACGCCCGTGACCGACAAGGCGCGCAAGGACCTGGCGAAGGCGATCGACGGCATCCGCGCGCGCGGCACGACCGACATGAGCTCGGGCCTCACGCTCGGCCTCCAGCAGGCGCTGGCCGGACGCGCGCCGCAGTCGATCGATCGCGTGGTGTTGCTCGGCGACGGCGTGCCCAACGATCCCAACCCGATCCCCGGGCTCGTCGCGCAGGCGGTGCAACAGCACCTGTCGATCACGACGCTCGGCCTCGGCGTGGAGTTCGACGCCGAGATGCTCGGCAAGATCGCGCGCGACACGGGCGGCCGGTACCACTACCTCGACGAGCCGGGCCAGGTCGCCGCGGTGTTCGAGGAGGAGCTCCTCAAGATGCGCCAGGTCATCGGCAAGAACCTCGCGCTCAACCTGGTCGCGGGTCCGGGCGTCATCCTCGAACCGATGGGCGGGTTCCAGCCCATGGGCAACGGGCTCTACGCCGTGCTCGGCGACCTCACCGCCGGGGAGATCATGGATGTCATCGTGCCGCTCAAGGTCACGGGTCGCCGCGATGGCGCGACCGTGGAGCTCGTCGACGCGACGCTCACGTTCGAGGACGCGACGGTCGGCGCGGGGCCGCTGCGCCGCACCGGCTTCGCGAGCGTGCACGCGAGCGGTGATCCGGTCGCGGTGGCCGCGTCGGTGAAGACGCAGATCGCGCTGGCGCGTGATCGCGCGAAGGCGAACGCGGCCATCCTCGACGCCATCGCGCATGCGCGGGTCGGTGACCTCGCGGGTGCGCAGGCGATCCTCGAGGCGGCGATCGGCGCGACCCGCTCGGCGCTCGAGATCCACGACGACGCCGACCTGGCGAAGGACCTCGAGAAGCTCGAGACCCTGCGTGCGGATCTGCCCGAGCTGGCCGCCGCCGCGCTACGGGCGTTGCAGGCGGAGCGGTCCTACGCTGCCGGTGCGGGTGGGGCTCCCATGCCCTCCCCCGCGACTGCAGCCCCGGTGGACGTCGAGCGTCGCACGCGCGTGATGCAAGACGAGGCGCTCGAGGCGCTCCACTGATTTGTGTCGTGTCCGGCCATCCGGACGAGTACACTGCGATCGTGATCGTCTCGCGTGCCCTCCTCCCCGGGCTCGTGGTCGCCGCGGTGCTCTTCGGGACGTCGATCGTCTCGGCGCGCAGCGCGGCGGCGGAATGCCCCAAGCCGAAAGGCAAGCCGATGTACCGCGTCACGCGCGGTCCCATCAACGCGCCGCCACCCGGCGAAGCGACGTCCGTGCAGACGCAGACGTTCGAGATCTTCGCGACCGGCCGCTGGCGCTGGGTCGGCGCCGGCGAGGCCGGCTCGGGCGAAGCCATGGGCCAGTCCGGCTGCATCTCGCCCGCCGCGATGAAGGAGATCGATCGCGCGATGTCCAAGGCGCGCTTCCGCGTCGCGTCGGGCATCGTCACGACCTGCGCGGCGCTACCGATCGCGCGCGTGAAGTACGCCGCCTTGCGGCGCGGCCGGCGCGTCACCACCGACGAGCCCTGCGGCATCCCGCTCGACAAGACGACCGCCGCGCTCGCGCGCTGCGCCGAGGAGGCCGCGAGAGCGACACCGCCGGCAATCGGCGAGCTGCGCAAGATCTGCCGCGGCCTCGACGACTGAAACCGAAACCGAAACCGAAACCGAAACCGAAACCGAAACCGAAACCGAAACCGAAACCGAAACCGGATCCAGGCCGGAGCCCGGCTCGCCGTCCGGGGTGGCGGCTAGGCCGCCTTGCGGATGATGCCGAAGAGCACCCC
>DATLEB010000053.1:0-4963 GCA_035525615.1 Kofleriaceae bacterium
GGAACTCGTCGGATGCGGTGACGACGTCCCACGCGAGCACCAGATCCTCCTTGGCGACGCCGGCGGGGGCGAGCGCGGCGAAGACGGCGTCGAAGCGGCCGCGCTGGAGCCGCGGGTGCTCGTACGCGGTGCCGTCGCGGACCGCGGTGAACGCGTTGGGCGAGACCAGGTCCGCGCCGTCGGCGGCCTTGAGCGAGCGGCGCAGCGCGACGGCGTAACGCGTCGAGGGCTTGAGGCGGATCAGCGGCCGGATGATCACCGCGCGCTGGAGCGGATCGCTGACGTTCTGATCGATCTCGGCGAAGAACGGCGCGCGCTCCATGCGGTCCATGTCGAGCAGGACGATCGGCGAATCGGCGGCGAGCGACTCGTCGGGGCGATCGGGGTGCGGGAGGTTCGCGCCCGAGACGCCGCTCGCGAAGCCGACGATGATCGGCGCCGACGGCGCGAAGCCGTCGAAGCGGTTGAAGAACGCCGGATCGACCGGAAGGCTGTCGATGTTCATCGGCATGCCGGCGGTCGCCAGGTCGAGGCGGAAGCCGGTCTCGGTGGTCGCGTCCTCGGTGAGGAACGCGCTCGAGGGCCATGGCACGAGACAGGCCTGTCCGCCGAGCGGATTGCACTCGGCCGCGATGCCGGTGCCGCCGTCGTCACCTCCGCACGCCGCAAACGCCATCAACCCCGAAGCAAATATGGTCGCAAGCGAAGCTGTACTACGCATGGTGTGATCTCCCCGGCGGGGACCGTACCACCGCCGGGCGGATGCCACGCAATACCTTATGCTAGCCGCTGTGCGGTGGGCCTCCTGGTTGGACCCGTGGCTGTTCCGGCGGCCGTTCACCGGAAGGAGCGCCCACCGGTACGCGACGGTGGAGCGCCCTGGGTTCGGCGACCTCGACGGGCGGCTGTGCGAGGCGTGGCGGGCGGACCTGACGGGCGCGCGGCGGGTGCTCGACCTCGGGGCGGGGCCGGGCACCGTGGCGCGCAGCCTGTGCGCGCACTTCCCGGGCGTCCAGGTCATCGAGATCGAGCCGAGCGCGGACTTCACGCCGGTGGCGAGCGGGATCGTGCGCCTGCGTGCGCGCGCCGAGGCGCTGCCACTGGCGACCGCGAGCATCGACGCCGCGGTGAGCGTGTCCGCCATCCGTCACGTCGCGGATCGCACGCGCGCGCTGGCCGAGCTGCGGCGCGTGGTGCGACCAGGCGGCGTCGCGCTGATCGTGGAGCTCGATCCCGAGGCGCCGGCGGCGCGCGTCGCGGCGCACGCGCGCGGCGTGCGGTCGTGGGTGATGGGCGCGATGTTCGGGCCGTTCGTGGTGGCGACGGCGCCGCGGGCGTCGGTGATCGCCGAGGCGGCGCGCGCCGGCGGCTGGCGGCAGGTGAGGCGGCGTGACGACGACGTGCAGCCGTTGTACGAGCTGCGGCTCTCCTAGCTCGCCGTACAATCGAGGAGCCTCCGATGTCGACGATCCCGCATTCCCTTCGCGCACGTGTGGGCGAGCTGCGCGCGCTCGTCGACGAGGTGGCACCGCCGGGGTGGACGTCGTCGCCCGTCTGGTGGGCGCTGATCGGCGCGGTGGCGGCCGTCGAGCCGTACGGGCGGCCGGGCGCGTATGTCGTGTCGAACGCCGAGCCGCGCGCCGACACGTTCATGGGCGTGCCCGGGCCTGCGCCCGACGACACGGCGGGTCGCATCGGCTGGGCGATCGCCGCGGCGCACGCGGCGGTGCGCGCCGTGCTCGCGCGCGACGGCACGTTGCCGGATCAGCCGCTCACCGTCGCCATCGCGCTCCATCGCGGCGCCGCGCGCGCCGTGCCCATCGCGTCGCCGTGGCGCGTCGCGTTCGCGATCGGAGGCGCCAACGGCCGCGCCGGTATCGTGACCGCGCTCCTCGATCCACGCGGCCCGGCGCACGAGGCCGCCCTCGCCCGCACCCTCGCGTCGGCCCTGCGCGCTCCGCCGCCTCCGGTCCGCGACGACGAGCCGACGCCCATGCTCACCGTCACCGTGGGCGACGACGACCTGTCTCGCGCGCATCACGGCCATCGCCGCGCCTGGCACGCGCGCGGCGGCCCGTGGCTCGGCATCGCGCGCGCCGGCGGCCTCACCATCGTCTCGACCTGCCACATGATCGTCGACGGCTGGGGCCACGCGATGCTCACCGCCGACATCGCCCGCAACCTCGATCGCGCCGCCCTCCGCACCCTCGCCGCCACGGCGGACGCAGAGTTGACAAAGTTGACAAAGTTTCCACCGTCCCCGCTCACGGACGGGGACGGTGGAAACTTTGTCAACTTTGACAACATTGCGCTGGGGGTGGCGTGGCGGCGGTTGCCGGCGCCGATGCCGCCGTTTCTGCGGCAGGCGTATGCGCTGGGGAAGCTGCTCCATCGCGATCGCGGTGAGGCGGGCGCGGCGCGGTCGCCGACGTTCCAGATTCCGGTCGCGCCGGGCGCGGCCGACGACCCGACGCGGTTCACGCGGCGCGTGCGGCCCGCGATCGTGAGTGTCCGCTTCCCGGACGGTCGGGCCGAGCCCGAGGCGGTGTTCGCCGCGCGCGCACGCGCCGCCGTCGCGCGCGAGGCGCAGGGCCGCGGCCTCAGCTCGCACCTGCTCACCGCGCTGTCCGCCCTGCCCGCGCCGCTCGGCTGGAAACGCGGCGTGGTCGGCGCGCGCACTCGCTGGCTCGCCGACGCCATCGACGTCATCGCCGGCACCGGCTGCCTGTCCTACATGCGCGTCGCGGGCGCACCGCCGCTGGTCGCCGTCTCGTCGCCGGCGCAGCTCCTGCCCGCAACCGCGCGCGCCGCCACGAGCGTCCTCACCGTCGTCGCGGACGGCGAAGGGGCCACCGTCACGCTCGCCGGCAGTGGACGCGCCGCGTCAGCCGCGGAGTGCGAGGCGTTGCTCGACGCGTGGTGCACCGATATCGCGACCGCCGACACCGACGCGCGCCCGATGCTAGGCTGACGCCGTGCGCCGGCCTGCTGTACTCGTTGCCATCGGTACGATCGCCGCCTCGGTCGTCGCGATCGGCTTCGCCCTCGGCGTGCTCGTGCTCTCGGCGCGCGCGCACGGCACCACGCGACCGCCGAGCACGAGCACGCCCGACCCGCGCCTCCAGGCCGCGTTCACCGACATCTTCCGCTCCGCCTCGGCCGCAGCCACGCGCGCCCGCGAGCTCCACGAGAGCGACCGGCTCAGCGCGACCCGCCCACTCGACCAGTAGCGAGCGTCGCGCGCGATGTTAGCTTCGACGTCCATGTGGCACGTCGCTCAGCTCAACGTCGCGCGCGCGGTCGCCCCGCTCGACAGCCCCGTGCTCGCCGAGTTCATGGCGGCGCTCGATCGCGTGAACGCGCTCGCCGACGCATCACCCGGCTTCGTCTGGCGCTTGCAGTCCGCCAGCGGCAACGCCACCGACGTGCGCCTCTGGGGCGACGCGCAGCTCATCGCCAACATGTCGGTCTGGTCGTCGGTCGACGCGCTCTTCGACTACGTCTATCGCACCGCGCACAACGCCGTGATGATCCGCCGCCGCGAATGGTTCGAGCGCCCCGCCGAGGCGCACCAGGCGCTGTGGTGGGTGCCGGCCGGTCACACGCCACAGCTCGGCGAGGGCCTCGAGCGCCTCGCGCACCTGCGCGCGCACGGACCGTCCGCGCACGCGTTCACGTTCAAGCAGCGGTTCGACGCGCCGATCAGCGCGCCGGACCGCGACGCGACGCCAGCATCTCGATCAGATCCATCTTGGTGAGCAGCGCCAGCACCTGGCGCTGATCGTCGACCACCAGCGCGACCTCGCCGCGCTCGAAGATCGCCGGCAGCTCGCCCGACGACGCGTGCATCGCCACGGTCGACACCTTGCGCACCATCACCTCGGCCACGATGGTGTCGGCCGCGACGCGCCCGCTCACCAGCGCCTGCAGCATGTCGGCCTCGGTGAGGATGCCGGCCAGCTTGCCCTGATCGAGCACCGGCAGCTGCGAGATGCCGTGCTGCTTGAGCAGCTCGGTCGCGCGCACCAGCTTGTCGTCGGCGTTCACGGTCAGCACGGCGCGCTTGCCGAGCGCGCGCACCACGTCCGCGATCGTGCCGACCTCCCAGTCCGCCTTGAGGAAGCCCTGCTGGCGCATCCAGCGATCGTCGACGAACTTGGTCATGTAGTTGCGGATCGAGTCGGGCAGGATCACGACCACGCGCTGGCCCGGCTTCATGCCGGCCGCCACCTGCAGCGCCGCCCACACCGCCGAGCCCGACGACCCACCGACGAGCAGGCCCTCCTGGCGGATGAGCTGGCGCGCCACGCGGAACGAGTCACGGTCGTTCGACTTGATCCAGCGATCGACCAGGCTGCGATCGAGCACGTCGGGGATGAAGTCGTAGCCGATGCCCTCGACCTTGTAGCTGCGGATCTCGCCCGGCCCGGCAAGGATCGAGCCCTCGGGGTCGACGCCGACGATCTCCACGTTCGGAAGCTCGCGCTTGATCACGCGCGCCACACCGCTCAGCGTGCCGCCGGTGCCCGCGGTCATGACGACCGCGTCGAGCTTGCCGCCGGTCTGCGCGAGGATCTCGCGCCCCGTGCCCTCCTCGTGGGCCAGCGGGTTCGACGGGTTCGCGTACTGATCGAGGATGTGCGAGTTCGGGATGACCTCGTGCAGGCGGCGCGCGACGCCGATGTGGCTCTCGGGCGAGTCCCATGCGGCCTCGGTCGGCGTGCGGATGATCTCGGCGCCCAGCGCCTCGAGGACCACCTGCTTCTCCTGCGACATCTTCTCCGGCATCGTGATGATGACGCGGTAGCCGCGCGCGGCGGCGGCGAGCGCGAGCCCGATGCCGGTGTTGCCGCTGGTCGGCTCGATGAGCGTGTCGCCCGGCTTGATGCGCCCGCTCTTCTCGGCGTCGAGCAGCATGCGCACGCCGATGCGGTCCTTCACGGATCCGCCCGGGTTCATGAAC
>DATLEB010000071.1:0-43302 GCA_035525615.1 Kofleriaceae bacterium
CAGCAGGCCGCGCTCCAGGATCAGATCGACGCGGTCGACGGCTGGGACCTCGATCGCCTCTGCGACATCGCGATGGATGCGCTGCGCTGTCCGCCCGGCGACGCCGACGTCACCAAGATCTCGGGCGGCGAGCGCCGCCGCGTGGCGCTGTGCCGCTTGCTGCTGTCCAAGCCGGACATGCTGCTCCTAGACGAGCCCACCAACCACCTCGACGCCGAGAGCGTGGGCTGGCTGGAGAAGACGCTCGAGGACTTCAAGGGCACGGTCGTCGCCATCACCCACGATCGCTACTTCCTCGAGAACGTCGCCGAGTGGATCCTCGAGCTCGATCGCGGCGAGGGCCACCCGCACCACGGCAACTACTCGTCGTGGCTGGAGGCCAAGGCCAAGCGCTTGCACGACGAGGAGAAGTCGCAGAACGCGCGCGAGCGCATGCTGGCGAACGAGCTCGAGTGGGTGCGCAGCTCGCCCAAGGCGCGCCAGGCCAAGAGCAAGGCCCGCCTCGCCCGCTACGACGAGATGGTGGCGGAGGCCAAGTCGGACAAGCGCGATCCGACCATGGAGATCATGATCCCGCCGGGGCCGCGCCTCGGCAACGAGGTCGTGAGCTTCGAGGGCGTCACCAAGTCGTTCGGCGATCGCGTGCTGATCGACAACCTGACCTTCAAGCTGCCCCGCAGCGCCATCGTCGGCGTGATCGGCCCCAACGGCGCCGGCAAGACGACGCTGTTCCGCATGATCATGGGGCTCGAGAAGCCCGACAAGGGCACCATCAAGATCGGCGACACGGTCAAGCTCGGTTACATCGACCAGAGCCGCGACGCGCTCGACGACAAGAAGACCGCGTTCGAGGAGATCACCGACGGCTCCGAGCAGATCATGCTGGGCGAGCTGAGCATCAACTCGCGCGCCTACGTGTCGAGCTTCAACTTCCGCGGCCCCGACCAGCAGAAGTTCGTCGGCAACCTCTCCGGCGGTGAGCGCAACCGCGTGCACATGGCCAAGATGATCCGCGCGGCGGGTAACTTGCTGCTGCTCGACGAGCCGTCGAACGACCTCGACGTCGACACCCTGCGCGCGCTCGAGGACGGCCTCATCAAGTTCCCCGGCTGCGCGGTGGTCATCAGCCACGATCGCTGGTTCCTCGATCGCATCGCGACCCACATCCTCGCGTTCGAGGGCGACAGCCACGTCGAGTGGTTCGAGGGCAACTTCGTCGACTACGAGGCCGACAAGATCCGACGCCTCGGCAAGGATGCGGACCAGCCGCATCGCATCAAGTACAAGCCGATCTCGCGCTGAGCGGCGAGCCGCTACGGCGTCTCGACGACGAGGTCGGCGACCAGCGGGCGGTGATCGCTGGCGCGCTTGCACAGCTCGGTCTCGCCGCGCATCAGCTCCATCATGCGGACCTTGCCGCGGACGTAGAGGCTGTCGAGCGCGCGCAGCGGGCCCCAGGCCGGGAACGTGCGCGGCGTGCGCTCGGCGCCGCGAAATCCCGCCGGCGCGAGCAGCGCGCCGAGGTTGCCCCACACGTCGTTGAGATCGCCGCCCACGATCACCGGCGTCTCGTGGTGCAGGCCCTGGAAGGGGTGGCTGTCGAGGAACGTCGCGAGCTGGCGGCGGCGTTCGTACTGCGCGAGCCCGAGGTGCATGTTGTAGAGGTGCACGGTGCGCTTGTGGCCGTCGATGTGCACGTGCGTGACCGCGTGCAGCACGCTGCGCTTCTTCTTGAGCGGCACCGACAGATCGATGTTGCGGACCTCGTCGAGCGGGAAGCGCGACAGGATCGCGTTGCCGTAGGTGCCGCCGCCGCGCACCTGCACGTTCGGGAACCACGCGCGGTGCGCCAGCCCGACGCCCTCCGCGAGCAACTCGGTCTGGTGATCGCCATTGGAGCGGCGAACACCCGCGTCGACCTCCTGCAACAGACACACGTCGGGCGCGAAGTGATTGAGCGCCTCGACCGTACGCGCCAGATCGTAGCGGCGGTCCACGCCGCCGATGCACTTGTGGATGTTCCAGGTGACGATGCGCAGCTTCACGCAGGTTGCTCGCTGGCGGGTGCCTCGACCCTTGCTACGACCAATGTCATGTCATCGCCGGGAGGCAAGCCGCCGAGATGCGCGGCGAGCTCGGCGGCCAGGAAGGCGTGGACGCTCGCCGGATCGAGACGTTCGGGATCGAGGCGCTTGAGCGCGCGCTGCATGCGCCGGTCGCCGAACTGATTGCCGTCGGCGCCGCGGCACTCGACGATCCCGTCGGTGTACCAGATCAGCAGATCGCCGGGGACGATCGCGCGCGACGCGGTCCGCGTGAGCGGCGCGCTGCCGGCGCCGAGCGGGTTGCCGCGCGCCACGAGCGCGTTGAGCGTGATGGTCGTGCCCTTCTGGTCGACCGTCGGCCGGCACACGTACGGCACGACGTGGCCCGCGTTGGCGAAGCGCACCTCGCCCGCCGCCGGATCGAGGATCGCGGCGAAGCACGTGAGGTGGAAGCGGCCGGCGCCCACGCGGCGCACCGCACCGTCGAGGTTGCCGAGGAGCGCCGCCAGATCGAACTCGGCGCCCATGACGCGCACCGCGACGTCGCACGCGCCCTTGGCCGCCGCCGTGACCATGGCCGCGGCGACACCCGAGCCGGTCACGTCGCCGATCACGACGAGCGCGCGATCGCCCGGCAGCGCATAGCAGCCCCACCAGTCCCCGCCGCACTTGCTGGTCGGCTGCCACGTGCCGAGCACCTGCGCCGCGCGCGTGATGATCGGCTCGGGTTTGGGCACGAAGCCGGTCTGCACCGCCGCGGCGAGCTCGACCTCGTTGGCGACCTCGGCGCGCGCCGCGACCTCGGCGGCGACGCGCACGAACTGGAGCGCGGGCGCGAGCCGCTCGGCGACGATCGTCACCAGGCGTAGCTCGCCGCGGCGGAAGGCGCGCCCCGACGCGCGCTCGCGGACGACGAGCAGCCCGACCAGATCGTCGCGCGCGATGAGCGGCACGAGGATCTGCGCGCCCAGCGCGATCAGGAGCTTCTCGAGCGCCGGCCGCAGATCCTCGAGGCCGACACCGTCGAGCTCGCCGAGGAAGATGGGGCGGCGGTGATTGGCGAGCCACGGCATCAGCAGCGGATCGGGTGTGGCGGTGTCGGATACGGTCGTGCCGTCGGCGCCGAGCCACGACCAGTCGTCCCGCGCCGGCACGATCACGTCGGCCTGCGCGCCGAGCCCGAGGTCGAGCACCTCCGCGGTGCGCTGCACGATCTCCTCCACGTTCGCGACCTGGTGGATGCGGCTCGTGTACTGCGCCGCGAGGCGATCGAGCGGGCCCTCACCGCCGGGCCGGATGGTCCACACGCGCGCCCCGAGACCGACCGCGAGGCGCGCCGCGAGCACGGCGCCGAGCACCGGCAGCGCAGCGGTCCAGCCGTCGAGGTCGGGCACGAGCCGTACGCTCACCAGCCAGCCCACGCCGGCGGCGACCAGGCCCGCCGCCAGCGCCCTCGGCGCGCGGCTGTCGAACGCGCGCGCGCGCAGGAGGTCGTCGATGAGGATCGAGCGCAGCATGAGCAGCGAGCTGGCCGCGACGAACAGCCAGCTCAGCGGCGCCCAGCCGATGCCGTAGGCGAGGAACACGTCGACCAGGCCCGCGAACGCGATGCCGAGCGCGAGGATGCCGCTGCCGAGCTGCCGCCGCCGCACCACCGACGTCTCCGCCCGATACGCACGCACACCGGCGAGCGTGCCCAGGCCGGCGAGGACCGCGATCGCCGCCGACGCCGGCGCCACGATGGGCCCGGGTGAGAAGAAGCGTAACCCCGACGGGGTGATGATCACGTCATCGACGGCCAGCCCCGTGAACCACCCGACGCCGAGGAACGCGATGCCGATCACGAACGCCAGCACGACGATCACGCGCTGCGCCGACAGCTGCTGCGCCAGGGCGAGCTGGAACGACATGCCGCCTGCCGTCGCCAGGGGCACCGGCGCGACGGCGACGCGGTAGAACGCGACCGCGGCGTCGTCGGTGGGCGCGGCCACGGCGAGGCCGCAGCCGACCACGAACGGGAGCAGGCTGCCGCTGTACACCAGGATCGGCACGCGGAGCTGCGGGGCGCCGCGCATGAACATCGCGTAGGTCACCACCATGCCCAGCGCGACCGCCGCGATCACGAACGGGATCGAGGCACCGCTGGCCGCGTAGCTCTCGGCGTCGAGGAGCGGCGACATGAACGACTACCTCGATCCTGGTGTAGAATCGGCCCTGGTGTCCAGCGACGGCAAGCGTCCAGGGCAGTCTCGCGGGCTGCCATTGCCCCCGCCATTGCCGGACCCCGACGACCACACCAGCCGGGTCCGCATGAGCATGACGTCGTACGTCCCCGAGACGACGGCGCGCGACCTGCCCATGCTGCCCGTCGAGCCGTGGGTCGGCGAGGATACCGACAACGAGCTGTTCGATCCGGTCACGGCGGCCGTGGAGCTGCCGCTCGAGCAGCGCGATCGCAACACCGTGCCCGGCATCAGCATGAAGAAGGGCAAGAGCGCGCGCCGGCTGCCGCTCCAGCCCGACGCGTCGACGTCGACGCCTGCGCCCTTGCCCGCCGCGCCGCCGCTGCCGTCGCCGCGCCTGCCGCTCCCCGCCGAGCCGTCGGTGGCGCGCCCGCTGCCGCGTCCGCCCGGCAACGCGCTCCCCATCCCGTCCACGCCGCGCGCGCCGAACAAGAGCGGCCCGCCGCAGGGCAAGCCGGTCGCCGGCCGCTACGAGATCCTCGACCGCATCGGCCAGGGCGGGATGGGCAAGGTCTACAAGGTCAGCCACACCCAGCTGGGCAAGGTCTTCGCGCTCAAGGTCATCGGCGAGAACCTGGCCGACACCGAGGACGCGCGCGAGCTGTTCTATCGCGAGGCGCGCATGGCCTCGTCGGTGAACCACCCCAACATCACGTCGGTCGTCGACTTCGGCGAGGACGCCGACCTGGGCGCGTTCATGGTGATGGAGCTCGTCGAGGGCGAGCCGCTCGCCAAGATGCTCCACCGCGAGACGCGGCTCGGCGTGCGCGTCGCCTGCGAGATCATCCTGCAGGTCGCGGACGCGCTCCACTACGTGCACGGCAAGGGCATCGTGCATTGCGACATCAAGACCGAGAACCTCCTGGTCAGCGAGCAGCAGGGCACCAAGCGCCGCCAGATGATCGTGAAGCTCCTCGACTTCGGCCTCGCGCGCTCGCTGGCCAGCGGCCGCGGCTCGGGGCCGCTGTCGGGCACGCCGCACTACGTCGCCCCCGAGCGCATCCGCGGTGACGCCGCGTCGCCGTCGTCGGACATCTACGCGCTCGGCATCCTGTTCTACGAGATCGTGACCGGTCACGTGCCGTGGGATGGACCGGTGTCGCAGATCCTGCACGGCCACCTCGAGGTGACGCCCACGCCGCCGTCGAAGCTCGTGCCCGGCGGCCTCGATCCCGCGCTCGAGAATCTCATCTTGCACGCGCTCGCCAAGGAGCCGGCCAAGCGGCACCGCGACATGGCGGCGTTCATCTACGAGCTGCGTACCGTGATGGACATGCTCGGCTTCGGTCGGCGCGGCCGGCGCGGCGGCGGCGTCGGCAAGCGCGTCGTCATCGAGCGCAGCAAGAACGAGCGCGACGCGCTGGTGTCGCGCGCGTTCGAGTCGTGCCGCCTGCCGCTCGCGCTCGTGACCGGGCAGGGCCTGGTCCTCGTCGCCAACTCGGCGTTCGGCAAGTTCGTGATGGGCGTGTCGGTCGAGGTCGAAGGCCTGACCGTGCAGTCGACGCCCTTGGCCGGCGCGTGGGAGGCGTTCGAGAGCGACCTCGCCAAGGCGATCGGCGGCGCCGCGGTGCGCCGCATCCTCGAGATCGAGGTCGAGGGTCGCCCGCGCCAGCGGTTGCTGATGTGGCTCGACCCGGCCGGCGAGGGCTCGGTGTTACTCGGGGTCCAGCCGATCGAGATCACGTAGCCACGACCCTCTGGTAGGGTCCGCCCATGTGCTCCCGCATCCCGTGCGCGGCGGTCGCTGCGCTCCTGGTGGGTCTCGGTCTGGGGACGTCCCCGGCCGCCGCCGACGATCCCTCGATCCCGCACGAGCGGTACACGCTGCCCAACGGCCTCGAGGTCATCCTCGCGCCCGACAGCAGCGTCCCGCTGGTCGCCGTGAACGTCTGGTACCACGTCGGCTCCGGCTACGAGGTCTACGGCAAGAGCGGCTTCGCCCACCTGTTCGAGCACATGCTCTTCCAGGGCTCGCAGCACGTCGGCGAGGACAAGCACTTCGAGACGCTCAAGATCATCGGCGGCGACGGCGTGAACGGCACCACCAACCTCGATCGCACCAACTACTTCGAGGTCATCCCGTCGAACCAGCTCGACACCGCGCTGTGGCTCGAGAGCGATCGCATGGCGTTCCTCCTGCCGCTGGTCACGCAGAAGAGCCTCGACAACCAGATCGAGGTCGTCCGCAACGAGCGGCGCCAGCGCTACGACAACGTGCCGTACGGCAAGGCGCGCTTCGCGCTGTTCGAGGCGCTCTACCCCGAGAAGCACCCGTATCGCTTCCTCACGATCGGCAAGCACGAGGACCTCACCACCGCGTCGCTCGACGACGTGATCGGGTTCTTCAAGACGTGGTACGTGCCCGCCAACGCGACGCTCACGCTGGTCGGTGACTTCGAGCCGGCGGCCGCGAAGAAGCAGATCGAGCAGTGGTTCGGTGCGCTGCCGCCCAGCAAGAAGCCCGAGGTCCTGCACGTGCCCGCGCCCAGGGCGCGCGCCGAGCGCCGCACCGTCGAGGATACGTTTGCCAAGCAGCGCCAGATCACGTGGGCGTGGCACAGCCCGGCCAACTTCGCGCCCGGCGACGCCGAGCTCGACGTGCTGGCCAGCGCGCTCACCCGCGAGGGCACGGGCCGCCTCTACAAGATCCTGGTCCACGAGAAGCAGCTCGCGACCAGCGTGGGCGCGTCGCAGTCGAGCGCCACGTTCTCGAGCATCTTCGCGGTGACGGTGACGTTGCGCGGCGACGCCGACCTCGCCGCGGTCGAGAAGATCGTGACCGACGAGCTCGCGCGCGCCCTGCGCGAGCCGATCGAGCAGAAGGAGATCGATCGCGTCGTCACGCAGCGCGAGGCCTCGGCGGTCTGGGGCCTCGAGAGCCAGATGGGGCGCGCCAACCGCCTGCAGGGCTACAACCACTACCTCGGCGATCCCGACAAGCTGTCGTGGGACCTGTCGCGGTATCGCGCCGTGACGCCCGCGGCGGTGCAGGCCGCAGCCACCGCGTACATCGATCTGAAGAAGCCGGTGGTGATCGTCACCATGCCGGCGGCCGCGCCGGCCGGAGGTGCCCCGTGAAGCGCATCGCGATCCTCTCGCTCGCGGTTGCCGTCGCCGCGTCGTGCGGTCCCAAGGCGGCGCCCGCACCCATGCCGAAGCCGGCGCCCGACCGCACGCCGGTCGCCGACCCCACCCCGACTGCCCCCCCGTCCAACCCGGAGCCCGCGCCCGTGACCCAGACCGCCCAGCCGCAGGAGCTCACGTTCCCCGACGAGCCGTTCCGCGCCGAGCAGCCCAAGGCCGGCGCGCCGCGTCCGTTCCGCCTGCCGGAGGTGCAGACCTTCAAGCTGAAGAGCGGCATCACGGTCTATCTCGTCGAGCAGCACACGCTGCCCATCGTCAGCCTCGATCTCTCGTTCGATGGCGGATCGGTCTCCGACCCCGCGGGCAAGGAAGGGCTCGCGTCGGTGTGCATGGCGATGATGGGCGAGGGCACCGAGAAGCTCGACAAGCTCGCGTTCAGCGAGGCGCTCGCCGATGTCGCCTCGAGCGTGTCGGCCTACGCCGGCGCCGACACGCAGGGCGTGTCCATGTCGACGCTCACCAAGCACTTCGACGTG
Organism: Kofleriaceae bacterium; assembly: GCA_035525615.1. Classification (GTDB taxonomy): domain Bacteria; phylum Myxococcota_A; class Polyangia; order Haliangiales; family Haliangiaceae; genus UBA2376. The sequence goes on from DATLEB010000071.1 coordinate 7,909, forward strand.
ACCTTCGAGCTCTTCGTCGACACGCTGCGCACGCCCGGCTTCCGCGACACCGACCTCGATCGCATGATCAAGCGCCGCCTCGAAGGCTTGAAGCAGGCCAAGGGCAACCCCGAGGCCGTCGCCGGCCGCATCGCGGGTCCCGTCCTCTACGGCGAGACGCACCCGTACGGCCGCGTCACCACCGAGGCGTCGTACCAGGCCATCAAGCTCGACGACTGCAAGGCGTATCACGCGGCGCAGCTCAAGCCGGCCGGCGCGCGCCTCTTCGTCGTCGGGGACATGACCGCGGCGCAGATCCGCGAGCGCTTCGACGGTCCCGCGCTCGCCGGATGGAAGGGCAAGGCGCCCGCGCTGCCGAAGCTGACGAAGCCCGCGACCGCCAAGGCGCGCATCTTCTTCGTGCACGTGGCCGGCGCGGCGCAGTCGCAGGTCTCGCTCGTGCACTTCGGGCCGCTGCGCAACGCGCCCGACTACTTCGCGACGTCGCTCATGGCGTCGGTGCTCGGCGGCGGCTTCACCAGCCGCATCAACATGAACCTGCGCGAGGGCAAGGGCTACACGTACGGCGCGCGCGGTTCGTTCAGCTACAGCCGTCAGTACGGCACGTTCGCCGCGGGCGGCTCCGTGCGCAGCGACGCGACGTACCAGTCGCTGCTCGAGCTGCAGCGCGAGGTGCGCTCGCTGGAGCGCGGCGAGTTGCCTGCCACCGATGCGGAGCTCGAGCGCGAGCGCGCCGGTGCGATGCTCGGCCTGCCGTCGCGCTTCGCGACCGCGGGCGCGTCGCTCGGGATGTTCCGCAGCCTCGTCTACTACGGGCTGCCGCTCGACTACTGGGCGAGCTACTCGACGAAGGTGCAGAAGGTGACGCCGGCGCAGGTGAAGGCCGCCGCGAAGAAGCACCTCAAGTCGAACGATGCCGTGTACGTCGTGGTAGGAGACGGCGACGCGACGATGATCGTCCGGGAAGCGGACAAGGACGTGCCGCTGCTCGTCGACGGAAAACCCGTGACGTTGCGCGATGCTCTCGCGAAGCTCGCCGCCGACGGAACGCTCGGCAAGGGCGCGCTCGTCGAGCTCGACACCGATGGGAAGCCATCGCCGCTGCCCCACCCTTAACTCGGGTTTTGATTGTGCTCGCGGCGGGGCTCCGGCATTGATGAATGCAGGAGCACCCTCCCATGCTTCGATGGCGTCTGAGACGACGCCAGCGCGGTAGCGCGCTCGTCGTCTCGTTAATCGTTCTCACCGGGCTCATCACGCTCGGCGGCCTGACTGTTCTCGCCGTGCAAGGCGGGATCAGCGCGTCCGGTCATCAGCGACATCGCTCGACGGCGCTCTACGCCGCCGAGAGTGGTGCGGCTGCGGCGATGGATTATCTGCGACGCAACGTCGACACCACGTCGAAGTGGAGCGCGTTCGTCGAGCCGGCCAACGCGTCGCCGCAGTTCCCGGTCGACATCGTCGGCAACGGCGTACCGCCCGGCGCGCCCGGCAACCTCTTCAGCGCGGATATCCGCGCCTGGTACGAGGTCGAGATCCTCAACAACCTCGACGACGACGGCTTCCTCGCCGGCGACGACGAGGACGGTCGCGTCATCATCCGCGCGACCGGGCACGGGCCCAATGGCGCCGTCGCGCAGGTCGAGTGGCAGGTGGGCGTGCAAGTCACCGGCGCCGGCGGCCGTCCCTGTCCGGGTTACGGACAGAAGGGCATGGCCGAGGACGGCGCCGGCCGCAACGACTGCCTGACCAACATCGTCGCGACCGACGTCGCCACCTTCTCCCCGGGAGGCGCACCATGAACCTCGCAACCGTGCTCTTCGCCGCGGGTGCGCTCGTGTGCCCGCAGACCTCGACGCCCACGAGCTGGGACGACGCCACCCTCGACAGCGGTACGCCGAGCAAGAACGGCATCGTCTACGACGGCGGCGGCGCCAAGCTGCGCCTCCAGGGCTCGGCCGGCGTGTTCAAGTCGACGGCGCTCGGCATCAGCGACGCGACCGTGTACGCCGCGGTCGCCGACTTCGACAGGGATACGTGGGAGGACTTCGTGGGCATCGGCGAGAGCTCGTCGTTCGTCCGCATCTACCGCAACCGCACCTTCGACAACCCGGCGCCCAACTGGGACGACCCCAACGCGGTGCGCACGCCGAAGTTCGTCAACGTGCGCGAGATCCAGTCGGCGAGCTACCAGAGCGGCAACCGCACGCGCCCGGTCGCGGCGGCCGACTTCAGCGGCGACGGGTGGCCCGACGTGTTCATGGCCACCGCCACGCTCGGCTCCGACCCGACCGAGGCCAAGATCTGGCTGAACCAGGCGTCGAACGACGCGTCCGGCAACCCGCGCTTCCTCGCCAGCTACAACGCGCTGGCGTCGGGCACGGCGCTGTCGACGATCGGCGCGCAGACCTGGGGCGGTACCAGCACGCAGGCCGTCGACTACAACGGCGACCGCAAGATCGATCTACTGCTGGGCAGCGGCTACAACAACGGCACCGTCCGCGTGTTCCTCAACCAGTGCACCACCGCCGCGGGCGCCCAGCCGGCGGCGCCGGCGCCGGTGCGCTGCGGCAACAACCCGACCTTCGCGTACTCGTCGACGCTCATCACCAACATGGGCTATTCGAACGCGACGTACTCCGGCAACCTGGCGATGTTCTACTTCGAGGACGTCGACGCCGACGGAAAACGGGATCTCATCTCCGGCGCGCCGAGCTGCTGCACCACGGCGACGCAGCGCCTGCGCCTGTGGAAGGGCGTCGACGGCGGCGGCATCAACGCCGGCAGCTACCAGTCGATCACCTTCGCGGGCGCGGCGACCACGGTGTTCGTCGCCGACTTCTCGGGCGACGGCAAGCCGGACCTCATCGTCGGCACCGACAACTTCAACTACAACGGCGGCAGCGGTGGCGCGACGCGCTACTGGGTGAACAACGGCACGGGCACGCCGTTCACCGGCTCGGGCGCGGTGATCACCAGCCCGGGCAGCCCCACCGGCGACTTCGACGTCGGCTTCGTCTTCAACTACGACCACGATCCGTCGAACACGCCGGACATGATGATCGCCGACGGCAACCACTCGTCGAGCTTCTACGTCTTCGCCAACCGCGTGGTGAGCCAGTACGTCGCCTGCGGTGACGTGGCCTCCGGCACGATCCCCCTCGGCGCGCTGGCCGGCTCCGAGACCGTGGTGACGGCGGCGCGCATCGACCCCGACTACTTCCTCAACAGCGGCACGATCAAGTTCTTCGTCTCCAACGAGGAGCCGGCCAACTGGATCCAGGCCAACGACTGCGGCGATGGCTCGGGCGATCTGTGCGCGAGCTTCCCGCGGCCAGTCGGACGCGAGGTCCGCTGGAAGGTCGAGATGTGCTCGAACGCGGCGCACACGCGTACGCCCGAGCTCTACAGCGTCGCGATGACCTTCGACTACACGCGCGCCAAGGAGTACTTCCGCGCCGGCGTCACCGTGAACGACGGCGTCGCGTACCTCGGCGGCTTCCGCCAGCCCGGCGACCGCGGTCACTTCTACGCCATCAACGCCGGCCTCTCCACCACCTACTGGGACGCCGCCACGTCCATCGACGGCATGTCGGACAGCTCGCGCTACATCTACACCGCGAGCGCAGCGGGCAACGCGCGCCTCGACTTCACGGTCGCCAACTCGTCGAGCGCCGGCCTCATCAGCGTCCTCGGCGCGGCCAACCAGTCGCAGGCGGCCAGCGTGATCGCGTGGGTGCGCAGCGCGCGCTTCGGCGTCGGCAACGTCGGCATCCCGCTGTCGCGGCTCGGGGCCATCGAGACGTCGACGCCGGCGGTGCTGACCAAGCCGGCGATCCCCATCTGGTACACGTTCGCGTCGCCCGGCGATCGGGGACGCCACAACGCGTTCTCGCAGCAGAACCAGGATCGCCGCAGCCTGGTCTTCTTCGGCGCCAAGGACGGCATGATCCACGCGATCGAGACCAAGCCGACCGCGATCACGACGACGCCGAGCGGCCGCGAAGCGTGGGCCTTCGTGCCGCCCAAGACCGCGAGCCGCATGATCGCCGACCAGACCACCAGCCTGTCGACCGGGTCGACGCAGGTGAGCGCGTATCCCGACGGCTCGCCGACGCTGACCGACTACCGCATGACCAACGGCCAGTTCGCGACCGCGCTCATCTCCGGCGCCGGCAACGGCGGCAAGAGCATCGTCGCGCTCGACGTCACGCGCACCGTGCACCCGACGACCGGCGCCATCATCGGCCCGACGCCGCTGTGGACCGCCACGCCCGGCGATGCCGACGCCGGCCAGGGCCACGCCAAGCCGGCGGTGGCGCGCGTCCTCATCGGCACGGCCGAGCGCTACTTCGTGATCGCCGCGACGGGTATCGCGCCCGACAACCCCATCGCGCCGTGGTCGAAGGGCCGCGTCGTCGCGGCGTACGACCTCGCCACCGGCGAGCTGGTCTGGCAGTTCCGCGCCGCGTGCCCGGTGACGAGCGACATCTCGGTGTACGAGACCGACGACGAGCTCGAGCCCGGCGCGCCGACGTTCAACGGCTTCATGGACCGCGCCATCTTCGCCGACGCGTGCGGCAACGTGTACAAGCTCGATCCGGGCAAGGACCTCGACGGCGCGTGGAACGACAACTCGACCATGGGCTCGATCCTGGTCGACACCATCAGCGGCGCGCGCCAGACGGCGCTGTTCTCGACCGCCACGTCGCCGGGCGCGCTCGGGCAAGCGAGCCCGATCACCGGCACGCTGGCGGTGCGCTCCGACGCGTCGACGCGCGTGGCGATCTTCTTCGGCACCGGCGGCCTCGAGAGCCACCCCGTGACCCGGCAGAACGAGTTCTACGCGGTCTATGCCGACACCGGCGAGATCCGCTCGAAGCTCACCGGCACGTGCACGAGCAACACGTGCGAGAAGTTCTACGGCGGCGTCGTGGTCACGCCCGAGCAGGTGATCCTCACCCGCACGCGCGACCCCAAGATCGGCACCGGCACGTGCGATGTCGGCTCGACGGTGGTCCAGGCCCTCCAGCTCGACGAGGACGCGAACGGCGACTTCGACACCGACTTCACGCAGGCGCTCGGCTCGGCCGTCATGGGCGCGCTCTACGGCGATGCGGGTGCGCTCTACTTCGCGACGCTGTCGGGTGACGTCTCGCGCATCGGCACGCCGCGCTCACCCGATGCCGGCGGCGACACCACGTCGACGACGCGCCCGCCGCAGTTCGGCGAGGGTAGCGAGAGCGGCACCGGCACCGTCGGCAACGCCGATGCGCTCGCGCTCCTCGGCTGGAGGCAGGTGTACTGATGCGCAACCGCAAGCAGCGCGGCTTCACGCTCGTCGAGCTCCTGGTCACGCTCGGCGTCACGGTCATCGGCCTCATGGGCCTGCTCTCGCTCTACGTGGTCACGGCGCGCGGCAACGCGCTCGGCGCGCACAGCGGCGAGGCCGTGGCGGTCGCCGAGGCCACGGTCGAGGAGGTTCGCAACACGTCGATCGACGATCTGCTGACGACGCACGGCGCAGCGACCCTCCCGCTCGACATCAACCTGAACACCGTGGCCGGCCGCGCGGGCACCACGTTCAACCGTCGCATGCTGGTCACCGAGCTGACCGCGACGTCGCCGAACCTGGTCAAGATCCGCATCGAGGTGGTCTGGACCGACGGGCACGCGTCCGCCGGCGCGCAGGGCGGCCTCTACGACCATCGCGTCAGCCTCGAGCTCATCCGGACCGCGTCCGAGGCGCTGTGACGCGTTCGCGCCATCTTCGCCGCGAGCTCGGCTTCACGCTCGTCGAGGTGATGATCTCGCTGGTCATCAGCACCGTGCTGGTCGGGATGGTGCTCGCGATCTGGAGCCGCATGTCGATCGCCTATCGCGGGCAGCAGGGCGTCGCCGAGCTGCAACAGATCCTGTCCGCCGGTCACGAGATGATCGAGGCGGACCTGCGTGAGGCTGGCTTCCAGATCGCCGACGGCTTCTTCATCGCCGGCGACTATCAGCTGCACCAGCCGGTCGAGATCGTCGACAACGCGTCCGGCTTCGGCCCCGACGAGCTGCGCGTCTACGCCGCCGATGCGGCCGGGATGGCGCGGGTGCAGGACTTCAACGGCGTGGGGGACCTCGTCACGTCGTCGTTCACGTCGCTCACCGTCGACACCGCCGCCGACTTCGCGCCGGGGGACCTCGCGGTCATCGTGAAGACCCAGGACGGGCTCCCCACCGAGGTCGGGTTCTTCGCCTGCGTGGTCCAGATCGCCGCCATCAACGGCAACCTGATGACGCTCTCGTCCTCGGCCCCGTGGGGCAGCACCAGCAACGACCAGTGCGATCAGGTGCGCACCGGGCTGGGCCTCGGCGACGACACCCGCGCCATCGTCTATCGCTTCCGCGCGCGCGCGTATCGCATCGACAGCACGCGCCGCGACCTCGCGGTGCTGCAGCTGTCGGCGACCGCGGGCCGCGTCAACGACTGGCAGGACCTCGCCATCGGCTTCACCGATCTGCAGATCGCGTCGCGCTGGGACGACCGCGAGTGGTGGTCGGGCGCGGCGCAGACGACGATGACGGCGCCGCTCACCGGGACCACGGCGATCCCGCCCGCGCCGTTCGAGCTGGGCTCGTACAACAGCGCGCGCTCGCGGCTCGTGGCCGTGCGCGTGACGCTGGTGGTGCGCACGCACACGCGCATCGACGTGGTGCCGTCGCAGCGCACGCCCGCGCTCATCGACGGCGCGCGCCCCGACAACAACGACCTCGGCAACCGCGCCGCGGTCCAGCTCGAGGGCGTCGCCGACCTGTCGCGACCGCAGGAGCTGCGCGGCGAGCACATCTATCGCCACGCCACCGTCGGCACCGACCTGCGCAACATGGGAGTCGGCCTGTGAGCGCGACCCGCGAGCGCGGCTTCACCCTCACCGAGCTGCTGATCACGGTGGCGCTCATCGGCGTGCTCACCACGCTCGCCGTCGCGGTCGTGCGCTCGTCGCCCCAGCCCGTCGACGTCGCGTCGCAGGTGTCGAGCAAGCTGGCCGAGACCTCGCGCAAGGCCATCACGTACGGCTCCGTGCGCGGCGACGTCGCGGCGGCGCTCGGCAGCAAGTCCCGCACGCGCGCGGTGTTCACCAGCTCGGCCACCGGCGTCACCATCGGCATCGATCGCCTCGAGGAGGCCGCGTTCCCGTCGGCGTCGGCGACGTGGATCCCGATGTCGACGGCGCGGGTCCACCGGGACGTCACCCTGCGCGGCTACACCGCGTCGGCGATGCTCTCGAACGGGACCACGCCGGCGGTCACCCTCGGCACCACCGGGCGGTTCGAGGTCTACTGCCGCCCCGACGGTACCTGTGACGGAATCACCATCTACCTGGTGAACAAGAACGGCGCGAAGAAGGCTCGCGTCGTGATGCTGCCGCTAGGCGGCACGCCGATGACCTTCCCGTCGTGGTAACACTCCTGCGATGACTTCGCAGAAGCTCTGGGCCGTCGCGGTAGTGGTCCTGGCCTTCGGGGCCGCCGCGCTCGCGGCGTGCGGACCGACCCTTCCGACCTACGACTACTCGGTCGAGCCCGATCCGCGGAACCAGGAATGGGTGCTGGGCGTCGGCGACCAGGTCAGCATCAGCGTCTGGGAGAACCCCAACCTCACGACCGAGGCGACCATCCGTCCCGACGGGACGATCACGATGCCGCTGGTCGGAGACCTGCGCGCCGTCGGCGAGACGCCGACCTCGCTCAAGACCAAGATCGTCGGGAAGGTCTCGACCTTCGTGAAGCTGCAGGGCCCCGAGGCGGTCACCGTCTCGCTGCGCAGCACGCACAGCTACCGCTTCACCGTGGCGGGCGAGGTCACGCGCCCGGGCATGATGACGCCCGACTTCTTCGTCACGGTGAGCGAGGCGCTGGCCCTCGCCGGCGGCTTCACGCGGTTCGCCAAGCGCAACGAGATGGTGCTCCAGCGCCGCGACGCCAAGACCGGCGAGATCCGCACCATCCCGCTCGCCTACGACGTGCTCGCGTCGGGCAAGCGGCCCGACATGAACATCGTCCTCGTGACCGGCGACTCGCTGTTCGTTCCCTAGCGGCCGACGGCCTTCATCATCACGAGCGGCGTGCGCGTGATGACGCGGAGCTCGGTCGGCAGGTACGTCGAGAGCTTCTCGAGCGACGCGGTGTACGCGAGGTCGTAGAGCATCTTGATGCGCATGTCGTCGGCGAGCGCGCCCTTGGCCTCGTCGAGGCCGTACGGGTTCTGCAGCGTCGCGGCGAGCTGCGCGATCTCGCTGCCCTCGGGCACCTCGCCGGTGTAGCCGAGCGAGACCTGCGCCAGGCCGGTGATGCCCGGCTTCACGTCGCGCATGCGCTCCTCGAAGAACGGGATGGCGTAGGCCAGGTTCTCGATCAGCTCGGGGCGCTCGGGGCGCGGGCCGACCAGGCTCATCTCGCCGCGGAGCACGTCCCAGAACTGGGGCAGCTCGTCGAGGCGCGACTTGCGCAGGAACTTGCCGACCTTGGTGACGCGCGGGTCGTCCTTGCCCGCGATCACGGCGCCGGTGAAGCGCTCGGCGTCCGGACGCATGGTCCGGAACTTGTGCATGTGGAACTCGTGGAAGCGGAAGCGCTTGATCCCGTTCTCGTAGCCGACCGAGCGCAGGCTGCCCGCGCGGCGCTGGCGGAAGAAGACGGGGCCGGGCGACTCGATGTAGATCGCCGCTGCGATGATCGGGGTGAGCGGGGCGGAGATGGCCAGGCCCACGAGCGACCCGACGATGTCGATCGCGCGCTTGACCATACGGACGCTGGTGTCCATTCCGTGTCGAGGCTACCACGAGCGGACCCGGCCCTGATATCCTCCGCCGACATGGCCTCCGCGTCCGTCATCCGGCTGAGCTCGCCGTGCACCTTGCGCCACCGGGCGCTGGCGGTGCGGCTGGTCGCGGAGTCGTGCCGGCTGGCGCGTGGTGAAGGTACGACCGACGAGAAGTCGATGGGCTACGACCTGCGCGATCCGTTCGACGCCGAGATCGTGTCGGCCTTCGCCGAGATCTACAACAACATCGTCCTGCACGCGTATCGGCGCCGCGAGGGCGAGACCATCGAGATCGCGATCCACGTCGGCGCCGGGTCGCTGACGATCGAGATTCGCGACACAGGCGTCACATTCGATCCCTCGAGCGTGCCGGAGCCCGACCTCGATTCACTGCCCGAAGGCGGCATGGGCCTGCACATCGCACGAGCCATGCTCGACGAAATCAAGTACGAACCGGGCCCCCCGAACCTGTGGCGCTTGACCAAGCGTCATCGTCCGGGTGCCGCCGCTGCGAGCGCTTCCTGACTGCTTTCTCTCCACAACAGGTGAACTGCCGTGCCGATCGACATCCGCCGCTCTGACCAAGGTGACGTCTCCAACCTGCGCATCGCGGGCACGCTCGACGTCAACACCGCGCCCGAGCTCGGCCCGACGATCGACAAGCTCGTCGAGGAGCGCCGGCCGCGCGTGGTCGTCGACCTGAGCGGGCTCGATCTCATCGACAGCTCCGGCGTCGCGGCGCTGGTCGCGCTGTACAAGCGCAGCCGCGCGCACGGCGGGCAGGTCTCGGTGCAGGGCGCGCGCGACCAGCCGCTGGCGATCTTCAAGCTGCTGCGCATGGACAAAGTCTTCACCATTTGATCCGCGTTCTCGTCGTCACCAAGATCTTCCCGAACGCGGCCGAGCCGCTCTCGGCGCCGTTCAACCGGCAGCAGTTCGGGGCGCTCGCGCGGCACTGCGAGATCGTCGACGTGCTGGCGACGATCCCGTACTACCCGGGCGCGGGCCTGCTGGGGCGCTGGTCGTCGGCGGGGCGACTCACCGAGGTGCCGTCGCGCGAGACCATCGACGGGCTGCCGGTGCGTCATCCGCGGACGCTGTTCGTGCCGCGCGCCGGTCACGGCACGTGGGGACCGCTCTACGTCGCGTCGCTCGTGCCGTACGTGCCGCGCTATCGCGGCAAGGTCGACGTCGTGCTCTCGTCGTGGGCCTACCCGGACGGGTTCGCCGGCGTCGTGCTGGCGAAGATGCTCGGCGTGCCGGCGGTGGTGAAGCTGCACGGCTCCGACATCAACCAGAACGCGAAGCTGGCGGGACCGCGGCGCCAGCTGGCGTGGGCGCTGCCGAAGGCCGCGCGCGTCGTCGCGGTGAGCCGCGCGCTCGCCGACGAGGTCGCGGCGCTGGGCGTGGCGCGCGAGCGGATCGCCATCGTCATGAACGGCGTCGACGCCGAGCTCTTCCGTCCGCGCGATCGCGCCGCCGCACGCGCCGAGCTCGGGTTGCCCGCAGCCGGGGAGCTCGCGCTCCACGTCGGCAACCTGAAGGAATCGAAGGGCGTGCTCGACCTGGCCGCGGCGTTCGAGCAGGTGGCCGCGCGCCGGCCGTCGGCGCAGCTCGTCGTCGTCGGCGGCGGTGAGCAGAAGGCGGCGCTCGATGCGGTCGCGGCGCGCCTGCCCGGGCGGATGCACGTCGTCGGCCCGCAGCCGCTGGCCAAGGTGCCGACGTACATGGCGGCGTGCGACGTCCTCGCGCTCGCCAGCTGGGCCGAGGGCACGCCCAACGTCGTCCTCGAGGCGCTGGCCTCGGGCCGCCGCATCGTCGCGACCTCCGTCGGTGGCATCCCCGACCTCATCCGCGATCCCGCGCTCGGCGAGCTCGCCCCGGCGCGCGACCCCGCCGCCTTCGCGGCCGCCCTCGAGCGCGCGCTCGCGACCCCCTACGACCCCGCCGCCGTTGCCGCGCTCGGCGCCCGCGGCGGCTGGGCGGCCTCGGCCGCGGCCCTCCATCAGGTGCTCGACGACGCCGTCCGGCAGGGATAACGTCAACCCGAATGGCTGACTGGTACGAAGCGGAGCCGCCGCTGTTCCGCGTGCTCGTCCAGGAGCTGCAGCGGCTCAAGCGGCGCGCGCAGGTGCGGTGGTGGCTGGTCGTGCTCGTCGGCGTCGCGCTCACCGGCGCCCTGCTCTGGAAGATTTCGCGCAAGCCGACGATGTACAAGGCGCAGATCGTCCTCGCCATCACCGAGGGCGAGCTGAACCAGGGCCACGTCGCGACGCCGCTCGGCGAGCTCCGCGACTACATCGGCAACGTCCTTCTCTCCAACGGCGCGATCGTCCAGATGCTGAAGGAGAAGGAGTGGATGGCCGACGAGCGCGAGCTCTTCGGCGACGAGGTCGTGGTCATGGAGATCCGCGACTCGCTCGGCATCGGCGTGTGGCGCAACTACTTCCAGTACTCGTGGTCGTACGACGAGCGCCGCACCGCGCGCGTCGCGCTGGTCTACACCAGCGTCGATCGCGACTTCGCGTACGAGATGGTCCGCGCGCTCACCAACATCGTGATCATGCAAGAGGGCCAGCGGCGCGCCGAGCTCGCCGATGCCCTGGCCCGGCAATCGACCGCCGTGCTCGAGGGCGCGCGCAAGCGGCTCAACGACGCGCGCACCGCCGCGCTCCAGGCCGCCGGCGAGGTGGCGCTCGCGGAGGAGCACCACGACCGCACGCAGGCCGCGATCGCGCGCATCCACGTCACCGACGCCGCCAGCGAGCTGCGCCGCGCCGAGGAGGCCTTCTTCGCGATCGAGCAGACCACGACCGCGGAGTCGCTCGAGGCCGCGGTCACGGCCGCCGGGCTCGCGCTCGAGATGCAGATCGTCTCCGACCGCAAGCCCCCCAAACACGAGCGCTCGACCGTGGTCCTGATCGGCACCGCGCTCGTCGCGCTGTGCATCTTCTTGCCGCTCGCCGGCATCGTCATCGGCGCCTTCGACGCGCGGGTCCACGACCTCGACGACGTCGAGCGCCTCGAGCTGAACCTGCTCGGCCACATCCCGACGTTCCCTGGCGATTCCGTCGGAGCGCTGCGCGACCGTGGCGTTCGACTCCGCCGGGTGCCATTCTGGTGGCCATGGCCCTGACGCCCGGCGTGACCCCCCGCGAGAAGCTCGATCGCCTGCTCCAGTACGTGGTGCGGGCGCGGCGCTACTGGTGGCTCGTCGCCGGCCTGGTCGTGCTGGGCAGCGTGCTGTCGATCGCCTTCGCGATGACGCGGCCCAAGGTGTACGAGTCGGGCGCGGTCCTCCTCTATCAGGAGAAGATCCAGACCAGCCTGCTGCAGAACCGCGACGTCTCGACGCAGCACCGCAACATCGGCGAGCGCTATCGCGAGCTCCTGCTCGCGCGCAGCTCGCTGGTCGAGATCGTCCGCGACCCCAAGATCAACCCGTTCCCCCACGTGGTCGAGTCCGACGGCGAGGACGCCGCGGTCGAGGAGCTGCGCGGGCAGATCGAGTTCCATCCGCGCGGCGCCAACACGTTCGTCATCTCCTACAAGGACGCGAACCCGACGCGCGCGCGCGACGTCACCAAGCGCCTGACCGAGCTGCTCCAGTCGAAGGAAGCGAAGATGCGGCTCGAGCAGGCCGAGACCACCGCCAACTTCGCCGAGAAGCTGCGCGCCGAGCAGGTCGACCTCCTGCGCCGCCACCAGTCCGAGCTGAACACGTTCCTCGTCGCCCACCCCGAGTTCGCGATCGACGCCGCCGAGGGCTCGGGCGAGGGCGCCTCGATCCGCGCCTCGCAGGAAGATCAGAACCGGACGCGTCCGGCGACGCCTGCCGAGCGCATGATCGCGGACCTCGAGCGCCAGCGCGCCCGTCTCAAGGCGCGCATCGCCAACCCCGACGCGCCTCCGCCGCCGCGCGAGCCGCGGTCGCGCACCGCCGCGCAGATCGTCGCCGACCAGCGTGTGTCCGAGGCCGAGCGCGAGCTCGAGGCCGCCGAGCGCGCGCTCACCGAGACCCTCGGGAAGGTGACCGACCGCCACCCCGACGCCGTGAAGGCGCGCGAGCGCATCACCGCGGCCAAGGGGCAGGTCGCGCGCGCCAAGGCCGCCGTGCCGCCCGATCCCGACGAGGTTGTCATCCCCGCCGGGCCCGTCGACAAGGGGCTCCTCGAGGCCGAGCTCACCAAGGTCGAGCGCCAGATCGCCGCCGAGCGCGCCCGCCAGCGCGGCGCCGCGCCGCCGCCCGAAACCGGGACGCCCGCGCAGAGCGGCAACTGGGTCGTGGCGCTCGAGGACGAGTATCAGCGCCTCAAGCTCGGCGTCGACGAGCAGCGCCTCCGCGTGACCAACCTCGCCGACAGCGCGTTCAAGAGCAAGCTCGAGGCCGAGCAGCGCGCCGCCGACTCGCAGGCCAGCCTCGCCGTGGTCGATCCGGCGTTCAAGCCGCTCAAGCCGATCGGCAAGCCCAAGCGAATGCTGGTCATGGCCGGCGTCGTCCTGTTCACGCTCATGGGCTGCGGGCTGGCGCTGGGACTCGCGCTCATCGACGACCGCATCTACCGCCGCCACGATCTCGACGCGATCGGCCTGGCGCCGACCCTGGCCGTCATCCCCCGCGCCCGCGTCCGTCAGCCTCGGGCCCGGCGCGCGTCACGGTCGTGATACCCTGCGGCTAGCGAGACTTCTGAGCCATGACCAAGCGCGGCAAGTTCGGTGATCGTCCGGGTGTTCCCGATGACGATCTCGACGTGAAGACTCGCGCCGGCGCACCTTTGCCGCTGGTCACGCATCCCATGGCGGCGATGCGTCCGCCCACGAGCGGTGACGGCGGCCCGCGCGCGCTCGCGCATACCGTCGCGCTGCCTCCCGACAGCGAACGCGGCATGGCGATCGAGCCGCGTCCGACCGTGACGATGCAGCCGATGTCGGCGGGGCGCGAGCTCTCCACGCGCAACGAGCCGCCGCCCGAGATCGGGCTGACGCAGCACCATCTCCCCGACGACGCCGCGCCCGATCCGCGGCTCATCCTGCACCTCGATCCGGACTCCGAGCGCGCCGCGCAGTTCCGCGTCCTGCGTCACCACCTGCTCGAGTGCGGTCGCCCGCAGGTCGTGGTCGTGACCAGCCCGAAGCCCGGCGAGGGCAAGACCACGACGGCGGTGAACCTCGCCCTCGCGCTCGCCGAGTGCGGCCGCGCCAAGGTGCTGCTCGCCGAGACGCACCTGCGCCGCCCGCAGCTCGCCGGCGTCTTCCGCTTCGTCCCGCCGTGGTGCTTCGCCGAGCAGCTCGCCGCGCACCGCCACCAGCCGCTCCTGCCGTGGGGCCTCGTCGACATCCCGCAGCTGTGGCTGCACGTCGGCGCCGTGAACCCGCGGAGCGAACAGGCCCAGCTCCTCGACGCACCGGCCTTCGCGATCGCGATGGAGCGCCTGCGCCTCGGCGGGTACGACCACATCGTCATCGACGCGCCGCCGGTGTTCGGCAGCGCCGAGGTGAACCTCCTGCAGGACGCGGCCGACGGTGTCGTCGTGGTCGCGCGCGGCCGCAACACGACGGCGCGCGAGCTGCGCCGCGCGCTCGATCAGATCACGACCAACAAGGTGCTCGGCACCGTGTTGCTCGAAGACTGACGCCCTTTCGCCCGCACCTCACGCCTGCGCGCGCAGCTGCTCCGCCAGCCGGTACGCCAGCGCCACCAGCGTGAGGCCGCTATTGGCGATGCCGGCGGCGCGCAGGATGGAGCCGTCGCAGACGTAGGCCCCCGGCAGATCCTTCACGGCGAAGAAGTCGAGGCTCGTGTCGCCCGGCTGCGCGGGCTTCGCGACGAACTGGTGCGCGGTGCCCGAGTGGTGCGCGGCGTTCCTGAAATCCCACTTGGCCGCCGGCAGGGCGCGGCGCTCGAGGATGTCGCCCTTGTACTCGGCGAAGAACGCCTCGACGCTGCGCTCGTAGGAGCTCAGCTCGGCGGGCGTGACCTCCCAGTTGAGGGACGGACGCTTGCCCGGCGTCAGGCGGACGCCGCGGGTGGGCAGCGGCGTCTGCTCGCCCAGGATGAGGACCGAGTAGTAGTCGCCGCGGAACCCCGAGCGCGTCTTGAACAGGACGGCCTCGCGCACCGCCTCGAGGTTTCCGAGCAGGCGCAGGATCTTCTTCGGCGAGAACGGATCGTTGCGCAGGTCGGACAGGATGTAGCGCGCCGGGCCGGTGATCGAGCCCAGGCGCATGTCGATCGCCGGGCGCAGGTAGACGACGGTCTTCAGATCGTCGTTGGTGTAGATGATGCCGGCGCGCACATCGGCCGAGCGCGTCGCGACCGACGACACCGCCTTGAGCTTGCTGTCGGAGCGCAGCTTCACCTTGGCCACGTAGGCCATGGGGTGATCGTGGTAGCCGGCGCACAAGGCGTCGTCCATGCCGAGCGAGCGCGCGAGCACGATCGGCGTGCCGATGCCGCCGGCGCACACCAGCACGTGATCGGCCTCGACGCGCTCCACGCCGCCGCGGCCGCGGACCTCGACCTGCGCGGGTGAGCCATGGGCGGCCGCCACGATGCGCTCCACGTGGCCATACACGACCGCGACGTCCGCGCCGGGATACCGCTCGTTCGCGAGCTCCCACGCGTTGTGTCGCGTCTGCGGCAGCACCATGTGCCCGACGGTGGACGTGCCGCGCTCGAGGACGGCGCGGTTGGACGCCCACAGGCGATTGCACTCCTCGAGCTCGCTCGGCGACAGGAAGAACGACCACGCCTGCTGGTAGTACGGCGCGAAGCCGCGCGGCTCGATCCCGGCCTTGCCGAGGTCGTGGTCGTCGAGCTCGATCAGCGCGTTGTGCCAGTAGCTCGTGGTGCCGCCCAGGCCCTCGGCTCGGTTGATCGAGGTGTTCAGCTCCCCGGTCGTGCAGTCGACGTCATCGAACAAGGGCTTCTTCTTGCGACCCTGCTCGATGACGGTCACGGCGAACTGGTCGCGCAACAGCGCGGCGAGCAACGAGCCGCACAGGCCGGCTCCGACGATCGCGACTCGCTTCTTCATCACTACACGTCCTCGTCGAAATCCGTCAGATGCCAGCGCTCCACCTGCATCACGGCATCCCTCACGCTCTCCGTCGCGCCCACCGCGATCATCCGCGTGCTCTCGCGCTCCGAGAACCCGCGCTCGAGCAGCGCGTCCTTCAGCCATCCCGCACCGAGATACCGCATCGACAGCGCCGTCGCGCCGGTGCGGTAGACCAGCGCGGGCAACAGATCGAGCAGACCGACCATGTCGCTCCGGTGCCCGAACAGATCCTTCAGGTGCGCGGTGCCGTCGTCGTGTCGCTCGACCAGCGCGTACGCGCGCAAGGCCCGGCTGGAGTCGCGCGCGTAGGCCGCGTACCACGCGCGCCGCTTCTCGACGGGAAACCGCCACGCCAGCACCGCGCCCGTACGATGCGCGACCACGGCGTGCTCCGCGCGCGCGCGCGCCCACAACGCATCGACGGCCGCACCGTCGAGCATCGGCACCTGCTCGACTCGCAGCCGCCGCGCCGCATCGACGGCCGCAGGCGATCGCCTCGCCAGCTGCGCCATGTCCACGGCCGCGCCCGCCATCGCCGCCAGCAGCGGCTGCTCGGCGACCTTGTAGAGGAGCTCCCGCGCCGCCGGTGGAACCCTCGACAGCTCCAGCTCGCGCACGCGCGCCGCGTACTCCGCATGCCGCAGCACGCGCGCATATCGGCCGATCACGCCGAGCACCTCGTACCCGACGCGCTTGAACACGCCCTGGGCCAGCGCATTCGGAAACCCGTACGCGAGCGCATGCGTTCCCGGCGCGTCGCCCTTCCCGAGCACGCTCTCCTTCACCGCCCTCACCAATCCGAGCGCAGGCCCGACCGACCGGTGGGCCTTGTCGACCGCCAGGTCCGCCAATAACCCTGCCGTGACGTCCCTCGCGCCGTCACCAACCTGGAACCTCCGCACGCCCACACCGGCCGTGCCCACCGTCGAGACCGCGCCCTCGAGCGTCGCGCGCAGGAGCCACACGTCCTCGGGCACGATCGGCGCGTCCTGGTACAGCCACGCGTACTTCGCCTCGGCGGCGCGCTCGAGCTGCAGGTTCTCCGCCCACAACCGCAACAGGTCTTCACGCGCGTCCGCGGGACGCACGCGTTCCACGGCATATGTCGGGCGCGCGGGAGGCAGGACTAAAACCTATCGCAAAACACGACGGATTCCCTCATGCACGCCCACGCGCGGACGCCACCCCAGCAGCTCCTCGGCCTTGCCGGTGCCCCAGCGCAGCCGCGCCAGCGCCGACCGCAACCGGTACAGCGCCACCGGCGACGATCGCCCCAGCACTGCGAGCGGGAGCTCGCTGAGCTTGCCCAGCGCGAACACCAGCGCGCGCGGCACGCGCACCGTCCTGGCGCCGCCTCCGGCGAGCTCGAGGACGTCGGTCTGCGTGAGCGTCTCGCCGTCGATGATCTGGATGATCTCGCCGCCGGTCAGTCGCCTGGCCACGGCCGCGAGGATCGCGTCGACCACGTCGTCGATGTACACGAGCGGCAGCGCGAGCTTCCCGTCGCCGAGCACGAGCCAGCGCCCGCCGACGCGACGCGCGACCGCGCCGTTCATCAGCTCGATACCGCCGCCGAAGATCTGGCCGGGGCGCAGGATCACGCAGGGCAGGCCGGCCGCGGCCGCGGCGACCACGCGCGCTTCGGCCTCCAGCTTGGCGCGCGTGTACGCGCCGCGCTCCCCGGGCCGCGGTTCGAGCGGCGCGCGCTCGTCGACCACGTGCGAGCCAGGCTTTGCGGCGGCCCCGGCCCAGTCGATCACCGACAGCGACGAGATGTGGACCAGCTGTTCGACGCCGTGTGTCCGGCACGCGTCGATCACGTGCTGCGTGCCGAGCACGGTGCCGCTCAGGTGCTCGGACCAGCCACCCTTCATCACGGCGCCGGCGTGGATGACCGTCTTCGCGCCCTTCACGGCGCGAGCGACCGCGACCGCGTCCCCCAGGTCGCCGATGGCGTACTCGACGCCGGCGATCGGCTGCTCCGGCATCCGGCGCACCATCGCGCGCGCCTGCTTGCCCTCGGCCACGAGCCGGCGCAAGGTCGCGCCGCCTAGCGAGCCGGACGCGCCCGTCACCAGAAACGGGACGTCACCGCTCATGTCAGCCGTGCCTCCGCGGAAGCTCGTCGACGATGCGTGCCACGTTGGCCACACGCGCGGCCCACGTCTCGGTCTTCATCGCGTCCGATCGCGCCTTGCGCGCTCCCGGCTTGTCCTGCTCGTCGAGCGCCTTGGCGATCGCCGCCTCGACCTCGTCGGCCGTGGTCGCGATCGTGCACAGGTTGGCGTAGCGGACGACCTCGGGCACCGCGGTCGACACCACCGGCACACCGGCCGACAGGTACTCGCGGAGCTTGATGGGATTCACGTACGTCATGCGCTCGGAGATCACGTAGGGAATGAGGCCGACGTCGAACGCCTTGCAGTACGCGGGCAGCTGCTCGTGCGGCTTGCGACCGAGCAGGTGCACGTTGGGCAGGGCCCGCAGCTTCTCGACGTCCACCATGATCTGCCCGAGCAGGACGAAGCTCCATGCCGGGCGGCGCTTCGCGACCGCTGCGATGAGGTCGAGGTCGACCCAGTCCTGGATGGTCCCGTAGAAGCCGATGATCGGCCGCGCGAGCGTGGCGACGTCAGCGGGCAGCGCCAGATCCGGATCGAGCGCGCGCGAGAACTGCGCGTGGTCGACGCCGTGCGGCGAGACGTGGGTGGCGGCGCAGACGGTGCGCTTGTTCTCGGCGAGCGCGTGGTTGATCGCGAAGCACGCGTCGACCTTCTCGAGGAGCGCGCGCTCGGAGCGCCGGGTCTCGGCCTCGTTCAGGTACGAGAACAACGACCACTCGTCGACGCAGTAGTAGACCGCGTGCTGCTCGCCGAGCGTGCCGACGTAGTCGGCGACGGTGGGCAAGAACGTCCAGAGGTCGAAGTCGCGCAGACCCAGCCGCCAGCGCAGGCCGGCAATGGTGGCGCGCAGGATGCGGGCGTTCAGCGCGCGCGCGACGGGGCTGTGCGGGAAGGGCAGGACCAGCGGCGAGAAGACCCAGAGGTCGTTCTCGACGTTCACGGGGCCCCTGGTGAACTCGCCGAGCTTGCGGCGGATCTTGCCGAGGTCGCGGCCGCTCGAGAGCTTGGGCGTGCGCGTGCCGACGGAGTTCAGCCAGAGCACGCGCCGCGTCCGCGCCAGCTCGCGGAGCACGTGGTGGTTGCTGGTGGGATCTTCGTGCCAGTCCTTGGCGAACGCGATGATCCCGGGAGTTGCGCGCGACGACACGACGGCGCGGAAGGTACGGATCGAACCCGAGCTTGTAAAGGCGGCGTGGGGTAGCGAACCGACCTCAAGAACATTGCGTTTTCGCGGGTTACTCGCTATCTCGGCGAGATGCCGCTCCCGGTTCGCTTGAGGCGCACCCTCGAGGACGCGATCCAGCGTCTTCCCGGCGAGCGCGCCATCTGGCACGGACCGCGTGACCTGAAGCGCGTGGCGCTCACCTTCGACGACGGCCCGGACGATCTGACGCCGCGCTACCTCGACGTGCTCGAGCGGTACGGCGTGGCGGCGACGTTCTTCCTGATGGGCGACCTCACCGAGGCGCGGCCCGACGTGGTCGGCGAGTACCTGCGCCGCGGGCACCAGGTCGGCTCGCACGGATACGACCACCAGCGCTTCACGGAGATGTCGAAGCGCGAGCTGCGCCGCCAGCTGGTGAAGACCGCCGAGATCATCGGGCCGGTGCCGCAGGGCCGGATGTGGGTGCGTCCGCCGTACGGACGGATGGGTCCGCTCGAGGCGGCGATCATGCTCGCCTACGGTCACGTGATCGGCATGTGGTCGGTCGACAGCCGCGACTACGATCCGGCGCCGGCGGCGGAGATCGCCGCGCGCTGTCACCCGTCGGTGATCCAGCCGGGCGACGTCATCCTCTTCCACGAAGGCCACGACTGGACGCTCGAGGCGCTGCCGATCGTGATCGAGCAGCTGCTCGGCGCCGGCTACGAGCTCGTCACGATGGCCGACCTCGTCGCGACGTGAGGCGGCTCGCGCTCGCGGCGGCGATCGTGTGCGCGGCCGCGTGTGGCGGTGGAGCGCCGCCGCGTGGCGCGGACGTCGCGGTGGTGACGGAGGGCGCGCGCCTGCGCTGGGAGGATCCGCTGCCGGCGAAGACGGCGATCTTCGACGGTGAGCGGGTGCGGTTGCGCGCGGCCCGCGGCGAGGTGCTCGGGTTGCACGCATTGCGGCGGGCGGTCGGGGGTGCGGGACCGGTGATGCTCACGCTGGCGGCGCCGGGTGTGCGCGTCGACGCGTTCACCGTCGACCACGGTCGCGTCGCCAAGCCGTCGACGGCGATGTACGGCGGCAGCCGCGGGCGCGGGCGGTATCCGGATCGCCTCACGCCCGCGACGCAGCCGGTAGCCGCGGAACGGTCGGCGTTCTTCGACATCTCGGTCGCGTGGAACGCCGCGCCGGGGACGGTGACGGGGTTGCTCGAGATCGACGCCGCGCGGATTCCGGTCGAGCTCACCGTCGTCGACGTCGAGCTCGCCGACATCACGGCGGCGCCGCGCGCGTGGGCCTACTACGACGCGAAGGAGATCATGCGCGCGAGCGGGACGGCGCCCGAGGCGCTCCTCGCCGAGGAGACGCGGTTCGCCGCGATGTTCCGCGCGCACGGCGTGGTCGCGTCGCCCGAGCTCACGCCCGACACGTGGAACGCGCGGCGCGACCTCGTCGCGGGGCTGCGCTACGTGCCAGCGCTCCTGCCGCGGGGCTGCGCCGACATCGCCGCCGACGTGCAGCGCTGGGTCGCGCTGACCGGCGGCAGCGGGCAGACGCCCTTCGCGATCCCGATCGACGAGCCACGCACGATCCTGGCACAGCTGCGCGTGCGTGCGCGCGCCGCGTGTGTGCGCGACGGCGGCGGGGGTCCCGACCGGTTCCTCTACGCGGTCACGCAGAAGCCGAGCTGGATCATGGGCAAGGACGTCGACGTGCACATCTCGCCGTTCGGCGGCGACTGGACGTACAACGGCACGCCGCCCTGGGCGGGCGCGATGGTGCTCGACGCCGCCGAGCCCGGAACGCGCACGTGGGGCTGGATCGGGTTCCGGCACGACGTGCCGCTCTGGTACGTGTGGGACGCGATGTACTGGCGCGACCGCTACAACAAGGGGCGCGATGCGGCGCCGCTGCACGATCTGGTCGCCGATCCGCTGACCTTCGACGACGGCGAGGATCACGGCAACCTCGACGGCGTGCTCGCGTATCCCGGCGCGCTGCCGTCGCTGCGGCTGAAGGCGCTGCGGCGTGGCCTCCACGATCGCGCGCTCCTCGACGCGCTCGCGGCGTGCGCGGGACGGCCGGCCGCGGAGGCGATCGCGGCCGAGCTGGTGCCGAGCTCGCTCGGGACCGCGAAGCGCGGCGAGCGCGCGTCGTGGCCGACGAACGACGATGCGTGGGAGGCCGCGCGCGCACGCGTGCTCGACGCGCTGCTCGCTTGCCGCGCGGGCGGCGGCGGTGCACCGTCGGGGCCGCCATGAGCGTCGCCATCTCCGTCGCGCCGCATCCGCTCCTCGAGGCCGGCGCGTTCGTCACGCGTCTCGCCGCGCCGCTCGGCGAGCTGGCCTGGACGCCAGACACCGCGGGCGACCTGGGCGCGGCGCCGCCGTCGCTGACCGTCGGCGACGACGTGAAGGCCGCGGTGCGCGCGCTCCTCCGCCACGGCGGGTACAAGCCGTCGGGCCGCGGCAAGCCCGCGTCCGAGTATCTGGCGGCGGCGGCGGCCGAGGGACGTTTCCCGGCGGTGAATCCGGCCGTCGACGTGTGCAACCACGTCTCGCTGCACAGCGGCCTCCCGGTCAGCGTGATCGATCTCGATCTCGCGACGGCGCCGCTCGCGCTCGTGGTTTGTCCCGCGGGCACGACCTACGTCTTCAATCCGTCGGGCCAGACCATCGACGCGAGCGGCCTGTGCGCGCTCACCGACGCCGGCGGTCCGTGCGGCACGCCGGTGAAGGACGCGCAGCGGACCAAGACCTCGGCGGCGACGCGCACGCTCCTGTCGATCGTCTGGGGCACGCGTGCGCTCGAAGGTCGCACCGCGAGCACGACGCGCTGGTACCGCGCGCTCGCGGCGACGATTCCGGGCGCGACGGTCGAGGACGCGACGCTGGTCGGCTAACATCGCGGCGTGGCCGAGCGACAATCGCCTGGCCGCGCTTGTCGACGACCCCTCGCGAAAGGGCGGAGGGGTGGGGAGGGGGGCTTTCGGCGAAGTTAACCAGGTGATCAACAGAACATCGGATCGGGTTGACGGGCGTCCGGTGGCCGGCGGCTCATCGAGTCGTTGATCACCTGGTTAACTTCGCCGCGAGCCCCCCTCTCCCCCTGCCCCTCAACCCCGTTGCCCCGACATCGTGTCAGGGGCGTGTGAGAGGGACGTTCGATGCACGAGGCGGTGGCGGCGTTGAGTCCGGGTGAGGCGATGCGATTGGTACGCGGCGACACCGTCGATGACTGGTGTGCGGCGAACGGCATACCTTGCACGAGAGAAATCATCATCGCCGTCATGCGCCGATCGAACGATCCGGAGCCGCCACCGCCTCCACCCCCGCCGAATCCGCGGCGTCACGACGAAGTGGAGCTCGTCGAGTTCGTGAACCGTGCAGCGAACCTGCCTCCGCGACTGCTCGACGTCGCAGACCTGTGCCTCGACGGTGCGTTCGCACCTGCGACGGCTCCGGTTGCTGCGACGGATGGTACTCTCGCGCCGATAGAACACGGGTAGGCCCGCGTCAGCAGCGCAGGTGGAAGTCTTCGCCCATCCCGAACCAGCCGTCGACGACGATCGGCGCCATCCCCTCGGGCTCGAGCCGTCCCGCGAACGTCCCGAACGGGCCGCGATACCGGCTCTCCACGATCACCGCGTTCACGCGCACGTCGCCGGGCACGGTCGGCGTGAACGTCACGTCGACACGCCCGTCGCGATCGCGGAAGAACCAGTGCTCGTCCTTCCCGCCCACGCCGACGCGCGTGACGTCCACCGCCGGAAGCACGCCCAGCCGGTCGCCGCGCCACGCGCAGTTCTCGTTGTATTGCAGCGGCTCGCGGCACTGGTTGCGCGTCAGGTTGAAGCCGAGCGCCTCGCCGCCCTGCCACGTCGCGCAGGTCACCCAGTCCCAGCGCATGACGTACGGGTAGTAGCCCTTGTGGTCGTCGAGCAGCGCGAGCGTGTCGGTCTTCTCGAAGCGCACCACCTCGTCGCCGATCGTCAGCTCGCCCTCGACGGGAAACATGCCCTTGTGCGAGTACATGCCGCCGCGCCCGGCCGCGAACGGCAGGCTCACCACCTGAGAGGCTCCGCGATCGACGAGCAGCGAGAACTTCCCCGCGATGCGCGGCGCGCCCTTGGGTCCCGGCGTCGCCGCCAGATCGCACTCCACCTCGATCCGCCCCTGCGCCACGCGATTCACGAAGCTCAGCACCCCGGCCTTGTCGGCGTACCGGTTCTCGCTCTCGAGCAGCTGCTCCGCGATCCGCATCGAGCGCGGCCGCAGCTTGCTCTCGTGGATGTGCTTCTTGCCCCTGGCGCGGTCGTAGACCTTCACCTGCCGCAGCTGCATCAGCCGCGCATCGAACAGCGCGACATTGGCGAACAGCCGCGGCGACGCCACCTGCACCGCCTGCCACTCCTTCAGCCGCCACCAGCGCAGCGGGCGCGGCCATCCGCGATACCCGCCGTCGAGCAGGTTGTTCGATCGCGCCGGCCCACCGAACCGCCCCAGCGTCTGACGTCCATCCTCGACGAGCTTCTCGGGTGCGGGTGCGAGCGACATGATCTTTACGGATCACATTCGCAGATGTACGGCCGCGTAGTGAGGCTCGTGGTCACGTTCCGCAGCTTCCACGTGCCCATGTCGCGGATCGCCGCGCCGGCCTTCTCGGTGGCGCCGTTGTCGGGCTGGCCCGGCTCCCAGATCATCGTCGACACCGTCGAGCCCGTGACCCACGCCCACGCGTTCATCGCCGAGCAATCGATCGCGCTGCACGACGCGCCCACCAGCGGCTCGGCGCTGTTGCCGGGATTGACCGCCGAGATGGCGCCGTCGATCTCGCTCGCCACCTCGAAGGTCGCCAGGTGCGTGCGCCCCGGCAGGTCGCCGTCGCAGTCGACCGCCGCCACCTGCCACACCTGCGCGACCGCCTCGAACCGGTAGTTGCTGCCCTGGAACTGCACGTCGTACGCAGCCGGGCAGGGCGGACGTGCATCGATCATCGCCGCATCGATCACGCGTGCGTCGATCATCGCCGCGTCGACCATACGCGCATCGATCATGCGCGCATCGGTCATCGCCGCGTCGACCATGGCGGCATCCACGTCCGCGGCGTCGCCGCCATTGGCGCCGTCGCCCTCGTCGGCGTCGGCCGCGGCATCCTCGACCGTCCCGTCGTCATCACCACCGGCGGGATTGAAGCCGCACGCCGGCAGCGCAGCGAGCGCTGCGGCTACCCAGACCCCGCACAGGGAACGCATGCACCCATGGTACATGTCTGCGCACGTACATGTCGACTACCGAGGTGGCGCACGAGGACGGGCGGATCGAGCTGAGCGACCACGACGAGATCGCGCGCTCGCCGCTCTTCAACCACGACCTCGCACCCGTGCGTGTGCGCGAGCGCACGTGGAACACCTGGGACTATGCGGCGCTGTGGGTGTCGATGGCCCACTGCATCCCGACCTACATGATGGCCTCGAGCCTCATCAAGAACGGGATGTCGTGGTGGCAGGCGCTCCTCACGATCCTGCTCGGCAACGTGATCGTCCTCGCGCCGATCCTCCTCAACTCCCACCCCGGCACCAAGTACGGCATCCCGTTCCCGGTCTTCGCGCGCGCCGCCTACGGAACCGTCGGCGCCAACCTCCCCGCGCTCATGCGCGCGCTCGTCGCGTGCGGTTGGTTCGGCATCCAGGCCTGGATC
The DNA here is from genome assembly GCA_035525615.1 of Kofleriaceae bacterium. Lineage (GTDB taxonomy): Bacteria > Myxococcota_A > Polyangia > Haliangiales > Haliangiaceae > UBA2376. The sequence continues at coordinate 32,755 of DATLEB010000071.1, forward strand.
GGCGGCCTCGCGCTGCAGGCGTTCTTCGCCTCCCTCTGGCACGGCTGGCCGACGGCGCTCGGCCGGTTCCACGGCTACCCGACCACGCTGTGGATCTCGTTCCTCCTCTTCTGGGGGCTCAACATCCTCGTGATCTACAAGGGCATGGAGCTCCTGCGCCGGGTCGAGCGCTGGGCCGCGCCGTTCGTCCTCGTGATGACCGCGATCCTGGTGTGGTGGGCGATCGACCGCGCCAACGGCCTGGGACCGATCATGAAGCAAGGCGGCCGCCTCACCACGTGGGGCGAGTTCTGGCCGGTGTTCGTCCCGTCGCTCACCGCGATGATCGGTTTCTGGTCGACGCTGTCGCTCAACATGCCCGACTTCACGCGCTTCGGCCGCTCGCAGCGCGAGCAGGCGATCGGGCAGGTGGTCGCGCTGCCGACGACGATGACGGCGTTCGCCGCGATGGGCGTGATCATCACGTCGGCGACCGCGATCATCTACGGCGAGCAGATCTGGGAGCCGATCGCGCTCATGGCCAGGTTCGAGAGCCCGTGGCTCGTCGCGATCGCGATGTTCACGATCGTCATCGCGACGCTGGCCGTGAACATCGCCGCCAACGTGGTGTCGCCCGCCAATGACTTCGCCAACGCGTTCCCGTCGAAGATCGACTCAAGACCGGCGGCCTCATCACGGGAATTCTCGGGATCGTGTTCCAGCCGTGGGAGCTGCTCGCCAACTCCAAGCGCTACATCGACGGCTGGCTCATCGGCTACTCGGGCGCGCTCGGCTCGATCGCCGGCGTGCTCGTCGTCGACTACTGGCTCATCCGCCAGAAGACGCTGGTGCTGCGCGACCTCTACGTCCCCGACGGCGTCTACCGCTACCGCGGCGGATGGAACCCGGCCGCCGTGATCGCGACGCTGGCCGGTGCCGCGGTCGCGCTCCTCGGCGCGTTCTGGGCGCCGATGAAGGTGATCTACGACTGGTCGTGGTTCATCGGCTTCGGCCTCGCCGGCGCGATCTACTACGCGCTAATGCGAGCCAGGCGATAACCAGCACGCTCATCGCGATCGGCGAGCCCGGCGTGGCCTGCGCACCGCAGCAACCACTGCGCGCGCTGCGCGGCAAGGTGCCCTGCGGGGTGCCGATCGAGCCATCGCCGTCGCCGCCACCACCGCCACCACCACCGCCGCCACCCTCACCACCGTCGCGCACCTCGGCGACCCCCACGGCGCCGCCGTCGACGGGACCGTCGGGCGACGGGCCGCTCAGCGGCTGGGCCAGCATGCCGTCCGGGACGACCGCGCACGCGCTGTCGAGCGTGAACACCGCCAGCTTGCCCGGCACCTTCGTGCCACCGCTGCCGCCGACCGTGACGGCGCAGCCGCCCTTGTCGGCGGTCGCCGAAACCGACGAGTCGGGCGCCGCATCGAGGACGGCGTGTGTGCCGGCCGCCGCGCGATACGAGATCGTGCGCACGCCGCCGACCGCCACCACGAAGTTGGCGCCGCCGCGCGCCGCGGTCACCACCGTCACCGTGCCCTGCTTCTCGACGGTGGGCGCGGCCTCGCGCTGCTTGTACGGCGCGAGATCGATCGCGTGCGCCGCCTCCATCGTCGGACCGGGCACGACCATCGCCCACTCGTCGACCTGGAAGCGCGGGATGTCGCAGCCGCCGCGCGTCGCGCCGGAGAAGCAGTCGCCGCGCTTGCGCGAGCGCGCCTCGCCCTTGCCGCCCGAGGCCCACAACGTGCGGATCGACACCGCCGTGCCGCCGCGATCGCCGCTGGCGCCGTTGCCGTCGGCGGTGAGCGACGCCGGCGTCTTGAAGCGCAGGTGCAGGCCGCGCTTGGGGTCACCGCTGGCGGCGCGGTCGACGACGATCGCCACCGCGTTCTGACCCTTGTCCCACGGGAACACGACCACGTCGCGCTGTGCCGCGGGCACGTCGCTGGGGTTGTCCTGGAACTTGTACTGATCGGCGTAGTCGCAGCGCGCCGTCACGATGCCGCTCGACGTCTGATACGCCCACTTGAAGCCGGTCTTCAGGCTCCACCACGCCTGCGACGGCTTGTAGTCGGGCGGTAGCTGCTTGCTCTCGACCGTCGGCGCGTTGCTGGTCAGGGTCGACAGGGTGCCGTACGGGCTTGGGTCGACGATGGCGTCGTCGCTGCCGCGCGAGATGGCGATGTTGCCGGCGTTGGGGTGCACGTGATCGACGTCGATCGTCTTGTTGCACGCGAGCACCGTCCACACCGCGTCCGACGTCCAGTGAGTGCGCGCGTACATCACGCCGACACCGCGCGCGATGTAGTAGGTCGGCCACTTCTCGCGCGGCACCGGCGTCGGCTTCACCGGGTTGGCGGCGGCGAGCGCGGCAAAGATGACGAACTGCTTCGCGAACGCGTCGTCGCCCAGCTTGAGCCGCTGGATCTCGTGCGCGGCCCACGCCTGGTGATCGGCCGACGCGTCGCCGTAGACGACGGCGGCCAGCGTCAGGAGATTGGGCGCGATGTTGGGCGTCTCCGCCTGCGTGTCACCGTTGACGAACACGCCGGCGCCCGGCGACAGCGCGTGCACGTGGCGCACGAGCACGGAGTCGAGCCAGGTGTGGATGCCCGGCGGCGGCGAGCCGGCGGCGGTCATGGCGCGCGCGGCGATCGCGTACGACGCCACCGAGAGCGGCGCGTACTGCCAGCCTTCGCCCCAGTCGCCACCGTCGAGGACGCCGCCCGGCTCCATCGCCGTCTTCATGTCGCGGCCCCAGAGGTCGTCGCGCACCAGACGCCACAGATCGTTGCCGTACTTGCCGGCCTCGCCGTTCTGCGCGATCGCGATGAACGTCGCGGCCAGCAGATACCCCGCGTGATAGTTCGTGCTCGGGCTGCGCGCGCGGTAGCCATTGGCCAGGTACCACGCGGTCCACGCCTCGAAGCGCTCGCGCGCGCGCGCCTTGACCTCCTCCGTCATGCGCGGGTGCGCGTGGAGCCAGTCGTAGGCGAGCGCGGGGTACGGCCCGAGCGCGCGGATCGAGTAACCGCTGTCGCGGCGTGCGGCCTCGTTGCCGCCGGCGCCGTCACCGACCTGCGAGAGATCGTCGATCATCGCGATGAAGTAGGTCATCGCGGTGTCGGCATACTTGGCGTTGTCGGTGGCGGCCCACGCGACCAGGCAGTTCTGCAGGTAGCCGGCCCAGTCGAGGCCCATGTACCCGTCGCGCGCGAACTCCTTGGGGTTCGCGCCGATCTGCTTGCAGCGATCGACCGCGCGCGCCACCGGCGAGCTGGCCGTGGTCGCGAGCTTCTTCCACGCCGCCTTCACCTTGTCGTCGAGGAGCAGGCGCGGGTGTGGCGTCTTGGGGATGTCGGGCTGAGCGACGGCGGGCGCGGCGAGGAGGCAGAGGGCCGCCAGGGCGGCGAGGAGACGCATCCCGCGAAGATAGCCTAGAACTTCGTAGGCGCCGTCGTTGCCTTGATGCGGGCGAGGTCCTCGGGGGTCCGGCGCCGGATCTTGTCGATCCGCACCCAGTACGTGACGCCACGCTTGAGGACCCATCGCTCGTCGGAGTGGCGGAGGTCGTGGCCGCCGTAGCTCGAGCGCTCGCCGGGCAGATACAGGTACGCGAACGGCGCGCCGAACGAGTCGTCGCCGACCAGCCAGCCGTCGCCTTCGCCGGTGGGCGTGCGGATCACGCCGAAGGTCACGATGCCGCCGTCGCGCGCCTTCGAGATGGGCTTCCAGCCCGACGGCGGCGAGCCGACGCCGATGGTGTGGCTCGGCGCGGTGGGCGGCGGATCGGGCGGCGCCGGTGGCGCGGGGTCGACGAGCGGCGACAGCGACGTGACCTGCCAGTACCAGCGGCGCTGGTCGTCGAGGGTCCACGCGCCGGCGACGGCGACGCGGTCGCCCTCCGCGGGCGGCTTCGAGCCGGTGAGCGCGACGCGCACGCCGAGCGAGCCGTTGCCCTCGGTCTCGTCGACGAGCCAGCGCACGACGCCGCGCGCGCCGGGCGCGATGGCCTCGCCGCCGATGCGTCCCGACAGGACCGCCTGCTGACCGCGGCGCAGCAGATAGCGGTCGCGATCGACGACGGCCTGCCACGCGGGGATCGATCCGAAGCTGTCGGGCGCCGGCCCGGGCTCCGTGTCCGAACCCGTGCCCGTGCCCGGCTCTGTGTCCGTGCGCGGCTCTGTGTCCGAGCCCGTGCCCGTGCCCGATCCTGTCGGCGCGGTCCCTCCACCCGGCTCCGTGATCGCCGGCTGTGCCTCGCGCTTCGGCTCGCCACACGCCGCCGCGAACAGAGCGATTGCAACGATCCCGGCGCGCATGGCTAGGCCGGCCCGGGCAGATCCGACGGGATCCCGCCGGTGAGCTCGAGCAACCGGCGATTCAACCGGACCGCCGTGCAGTACGAGCGCGGATCTTCGCGCCGTGACGCCGTGCGCAGGATGCGCGCGCGCGCCGCGCTCAACATCACGTGGCGCTGCGAGTCGGCGGAGGTGAGCACCTCGCTCGCCGCGAGCGCGAGCAGCGACAGCGACTGCGGCTCGGCGCGGTCGCTCGATCGCCGCGCGCGCTCGAGCTCCTCGCGCGCGCGAGCGTCGTCACCCTGCCGCGCCGCCGCGCGTGCCACGCTGGCGTGCAACGCCGTCGCGCGATGATCGACGCCGGCGCGGATCGCCGCCGCCAGCGCTGCGGTCGCCACGCCCTCGGCCGTGCGCGCATCGCCGGCCGCGCCGCGCTCGAGCAGCCAGTACGCACGCGCGCACGCGACGTCGACCTGCGCGACCACGCCCAGATCCTTCGTGGCGATCTCGGCGAGCGCCGCGGCCGCCCGGTCGAGCAGGCCGGCCTCGCCATCCGCCGACGCGCGCCACGCGCCCGCCACGGCCTCGACGTCGTGCATCGTCTCGATGCGCGCCGCCATGAGCGCCGCGTCGGCGCACGAGCGCGCCTCGTCGGGCGCGCCCAGCGCGAGGTACAGCGCCGCCAGCGTGCACGACTGGTCGGCGAGGTCGTGGTTGCGCCCGCTGTCGCGCGCGATCACGCGCGCCTTGATGGTCTGGTTGAGCGCGGCCTCGAGGTCGCCGGCCGCCGTCGCCGCAAAGCCCTGCGCGCGCACGGCGTCGTACTGCGCGGTGCGGTTGTGGAAGCGCGTCTTGGCCGCGCGCTCGCCGAAATGATGGGCGGCGCGTGCATCACCGCGCCGCAACGCCGCGTGCGCGCCGGCGGCGAGCAGGTTGGCCACCGCCCGGTCGTCGCCGGCGGACTCGGCCTCGGTGAGGGCGTCGTCGATGCCTTCGAGCACGAGGCCGACGTGGTCGGCCGGAATGTCCGGACCGGTTCCCACGCCGGTCAGCCCGCGGCCAGGGCCCTCGCGGCGTTCAGCGCCCGCGGGAACCCGAGCGGCGTGGCGCGCAGCTGGAGCACGAGGAAGTCACCGTCGGTCGAGATGCCGATGACGTTCACGACCGGCGTGAGCGTCTCGAGCACGCGGCGCACCTTCGCGTTCTGGCGCACCTTGGGGTTCTTCATGATGTCGACGACCATGATGTCGTCGTTGGCCTCGACGAGGACGTCGGGCTTCTTGGGCGCGAACTTGAGCAGGTTGCCCGGCTTCGAGAGATCGAGCGCGCCGCTCTTGATGAGCGCCGCGACCGGCGTCGCCGCGTCGCCGAGCACCTTGAGGTCGACGTTCTGGAGCCGGATCTTCACCTTGAGCTGCTCCGGCGCGACCTCGATCTGCTCGATCTTGATCGACGCGTTGGCGCGCACCGTCGTGCCCATCAGATCGATCGTCGCGCCGACCGCGATCGCCGGCGGACGCGCCATGACCGTCACGTCCTGCGGCGCCTTGCGCGACGGCGGCGTGTTGGCGATGAACCAGCGCACGGCGTCGAGCGGGACGGCGATGCGCATCCCGAGCGCGTGACGCGCCATGCTGAGCGCCGTCGTGGGGTTCGACACCATGAAACGACCAGCGCTGCGCAGCGCGGCACGGATGGGGAGCGCCATGTCTGGATCGTATAGCAGCCGGCGCCTGTGGCCGGTCGACCGTCGGTCACTTAAGATCGATTCGCACGAGCCGTAGCGGTCGGGCCAGGACGGCGGCGACGACACCGGCGCCGTCGACCGCGGTCGCGACGACGGGCGTCCGCGCCGCGTCGGGCGGCAGCTCGACGAGCGCCGCCGTGCCACCGGCCGGGGTGAGCGCCAGGATGGTGGAGAAGCCCGGCCCACCGAGCACGGTGAGCGGTGCTCCGTCGACGTTCCCGCGCGGCACGACGGCGATCGGGCCGCTCCCGGGGATGGTGACGGCGGTGCGCATGACGCCATCGGTCGAGAACGTCGCGAGCACTCCATCGGCGCCGGTGGTGTCGGTGGTGGTGGTCGCGGCGCGATCGCCGGTGACCTCCCAGCCCGGCGCCAGCCCGGCGGCGGCGACCGCGGTGCCACGGGTATCGATGAGGTAGGCCGTGCCGTCGCCGAGCGATGCGACGACCTTGTCGCCGACGGCGAACAGGCCGGTGAGCACGCCGTTGACGGCGATCGAGCGGATCGGACGCATCGACATCGTGGACGAGCGCAGGACGATGCGGCCGTGCTCGTAGCTCGCGACGACGACATCGCCGCGGGCGCGCACCAGCGCGACGCGTGGGAGCCAGCCGTCGCTGGCGCGCCACGACGCGAGCTCGGAGCCGCTCGCGGGATCGAGCACGACGGCGCGCGCGCCCTCGGTGACGAGCAGGGTGTCGCCGGCGGCGAGGATGGTGTCGACGGTGACGCCGTGCCAGTCCCAGAGCGGTCTTCCGTCGGTGCGATCGACGGCGCGCACCACGCCGGTGCCGGGCGTGAGCTGACGCGCGCCGCACACGACGACGCGGGTCGTCGCCGCCATCGCGACCGGCATGCCCGGCGGGCACGCGTCGGGCGCGTGCCACGTCCAGGTGCCGCCGCCGCCGCGCACCGGCGCGAGATCGAACGCCGCGATCGCCGCGCCGCGCGTCTCGCTCGGGCGATCCTCGAGCACCGAGACGTAGATCCGCGCCGGGTCGTTTCCGTCGACGAACGCGGCGCCCACGGCCCACCGGCCGACACCGTCGAGCGCGATGCCGTCGGGAAGCGCCGCCGCGACGGGCAGGTCGATGCGCGGCGGGTCACCGATCATCCACTCGCCGAACGGCGCCTGCGGGGCCGCTTCCTCGTCGACGCGCGGCAGCTGGTAGCGCGTCGGCCGCGACGCGAACGTGCGCACCGGCAACGCCCACGGTCCGCCCACGAGGTAGCGATCGCCGAGCGCCACGCGCTGCGCGCCGTACGGCTCGGCGAGGGCGCGCGCGCCGTGCTCGTCGAGGAGCACCACGCCGCCGTCGCCACGCGCGACCACGCGCCGTCCGCCGCGCGACGCGAGCATGCGCCCCACGCTCACGCGCTCGAGCGCGCGCGCCGCGCCGAGCCGGCGATCGCGCGCCTCGACGCCGGCGGTGGTCGCGAGCTCGAAGCCGCTGCCGCTGCGCGCCGGCCAGAAGTCGCGCGCTTCGACGGGACCGCCCACGACGGCGCCGGTCGCCGGATCGAGCGCGGTCACCGCGCGCGGATCGCCGCCGCCGAACACGTAGGTCTCGGCGCAGGCGTCGATGCGCGACGGCGCCCAGCTCTCGACCTTCCAGCGCAGCCGCAGCGCGTCGCCCTCGACCTCCCAGCGCGCGAGCTGACCGTTGCGATACGCGTACGCGTGCAAGGACGGCGTCGCGCACACCGCGACCACCGACGCCGCCGGCCACGCGTCGGGCGTCGTCATGGGCGCCGTCGCGTTGCCGGTCGCGTCGTCGACGAACACGAGGCCGGCGTCGGTCGCCACCGCCACGGTGTGCTGGTCGCGCGCGCGGAACGGTCCGTCGACGCGCCAGCGCTCGATCCCCGTGGCGCGGTCGAGCGCGATGGTGCGGTGGTCATCGCCGGCGATCACCACGTCCCCGGCGAACGCGCGCAGGCTCGCGGCGGCCGTGAGGTTGCGCCACTTCACGACGCCCGCGTCGACGTCGACGAGCTCGATGGTCAGCCCCTCGGTGGTCGCGCCGAACAGGACCGCTTCGGCCGCGCCGTCCTCCGCCGGCAACAGCTCCTCGGCCGCCTCGGGCCCCCCGGTGAGACCAGGCGCGGCGACGATGCCGGCGGGGCGCAGGCTGATCGGCGCCACGCCGCGACCGAAGCCGCCGGAGTCCGGAGGCCGCGGCCCCAGCGCCAGCGTGGCCTCGTAGAGCCACGGGACCGGCGCGGGTGAGGGGCGATCGCACGCGGCGACCGCGATCAGGACGAACAGGTAGCGCAGAGCGCGGACAGATTACACGCGCTCGATGATCGTCGCGATTCCCATGCCGCCACCGATGCACAGGGTGGCCAGGGCGGTGGTCTGGCCCGTGCGCTCGAGCTCGTCCAGCGCCGTGCCGAGCAGGATGGCGCCGGTCGCGCCGAGCGGGTGGCCGAGCGCGATCGCGCCGCCGTTGACGTTCACGCGCTCGCGGTCGATGCCGAGCTTGCGAATGGTCTGGAGGGGGACGACGGCGAACGCCTCGTTGATCTCCCACAGGTCGATGTCGCTGGCCTTCATGCCGGCGCGCTTGAGCGCCTTCTCCGACGCGGGCGCCGGGGCGGTCAGCATGATCACCGGCTCGGCGCCGGCGGTCGCCATGGCGCGGATGCGCGCGCGCGGCTTGAGGCCGGCACGGACGCCCCACTCGGCGGAGCCCATCAGGATCGTGGAGGCGCCGTCGACGATGCCGCTCGAGTTACCGGCGGTGTGGACGTGATCGATCGCCTTGGTGTCGGGGTACCGCTCCAGCGCCATCGCGTCGAGCGTCTTGCCGTCGCGGCCCATGGGCGCGGCGCCCATGTCGACGAACGCCGCCTTGAGCGAGCCCAGCGACTCGAGCGTGGTGTCGGCGCGCGGGTGCTCGTCGCGGTCGAGCGCGACCGAGCCGTCGTCGTTCGTCACCGCGAACATGCCGCGGGCGAAGCGCTTCTCCTCGATCGCGCGCGCGGCGCGCTGCTGCGTCTCGAGCGCGAACCGGTCGACGTCGGCGCGGGTGAAGCCCTCGCGCGTCGCGATGAGGTCGGCCGAGATGCCCTGCGGCACCATGAACAGGCGCTTGCGCAGCTTCTCGTTGAGACCGTCGATCATGCCGCCGTCCGAGCCGATGGGCACCCGCGACATCGACTCGACGCCGCCGCCGATGCCGGCGTCGATGAAGCCGGCGCCGATCTTGGCGGCGATCGAGTTCACCGCCTCGAGCCCCGAGCCGCAGAAGCGGTTCACGGTGAAGCCGGTGACGTCCTCGGGCCAGTCGGCCGCGATGAGCGCGTTGCGCGCGATGCAGGAGCCTTGCTCCTTCACCTGCGAGACACAGCCCATGGACACGTCCTCGACGAGCGACTTGTCGAGGTTGAGACGCGCGGCGAGCGCGTTGAGCGTCTGCGCCAGGAGCTCCTGCGGATGCAGGTGCGACAGGCCGCCCTTGCCGGCCTTGCCGCGTCCGCGCGGCGTGCGAAGTGCGTCGAAGATGAAGACGTCGGCCATGGGAATCCTCCGCCGCGGAACATGGCTCGAAGCGCGGCGGGAGGCAACCGCTGGCGCCCTTACGCGGCCTTGCGGCGGGAAGGAGCCGGAGATTTAGGAAACAGGCAACAGGCGACAGGCAGCAGGCAACAGGCAATGGAAGAGGTCGCAACTATGGCGGGGTGGGGGCGATAGCGGGGGAATGGAGAAGGACCCAGAAACAGGAAACCGGAAACAGGAAACAGGAAACAGGAAACCGGGAATCCAGCGAGGCAGCGATATCGCCGAGCGACTCTTGAGCTTTGCTGTAGCGGTGATGCGGCTCACGAAGCAGCTGCCCAAGGACACAGCCGGCCGCCACGTGGCGTCCCAGATCCTTCGATCAGCCACGAGCGGCGGTGCGAACTACGAGGAGGCTCGCGCGGCGGAGAGCCGCGACGACTTCATCCACAAGATCGGCGTTGCGCTCAAGGAAGTCCGAGAGTCGGTCTTCTGGCTCGCCCTGATCCAGCGGTCCGGTTGGGGCGACGCGAGCGCGTTGATCCGCGAAGCCGAAGAGCTCTGCGCGATCCTCGGTGCGTCCAAGCGCACCGCCAAATCTCGCGATTGATCCCGTTCCCATTTCTGGGTCTGGCTCTGGGTCTCCCCGTTTCCTGTTTCCTGTTTCCTGTTTCCTGTTTCCTGTTGTCTTAATCCGGGCTCACAGCATCGCCGGGCCCACGTGATACAGCATCACGTACACCATCACGCCGGTGACCGAGACGTACAGCCAGATTGGGTAGGCATAGCGGACGATGCGGCGGTGCTGGGCGCGACGATCCTTGAGTGCGAGGTAGAGCGCGCGCAAGACCAGCGGCACGACGACGGCGGCCATCACCGTGTGGGTCCCCAACAGCACGAGGTAGAACGTCTTGTCGCCGCCGGTGCCGGGATAGCGGTGCGCGCCGGTCGTGGCGAAGCGCGCGAGGTAGCTGACCAGGAAGACCGTCGACGCCGTGAACGCGCCG
>DATLEB010000095.1:0-58173 GCA_035525615.1 Kofleriaceae bacterium
CGCCCCCGCGCTTCTGGTGCTCGGCGCGCTCTTGCTGCGCCGCCGTCGTCGTACATTCGCGGCATGAGCTGGCTCCGCTGTAGCGCCTGCAAGCGAGACATCGGGTTCGGCGCGGCGCACTGGGTGTGCAGCGTCTCCACCTGCAATCGGTCGAACACCAACTACAAGTTCTGCAGCGTCGCGTGCTGGGATAGCCACGTCGCGACGCTCCGCCACCGCGACTCGTGGGCGGTCGAGGCGCGCGCGCCGTCGAAGGAGCAGTGGGCGCGCGAGCAGGCCGACGCGCCCGCGCCGCCTCCTGCGCACGAGCCTCCGCGCCGGCTCGTGCCGCTGCCCTCGGCGCCACCATCGGCACCCGCATCGGGCACCGCGCCGCTCAACCTCCAGCCCACCGACCGCGACGTCCTCATCGTGGTCTCGAAGCTGAAGAAATACATCAAGGATCGATCGGGCTTCAATTGCTCCGACGCGGTCGCCGACGTGCTCTCGGATCACGTGCGCGCGATCTGCGACGAGTCGATCCGCAATGCCGCGATGGACGAGCGCAAGACCGTCCTCGATCGCGACGTGCCGAAGCCGCGCCGGTAGCGTACAACCACGCGTATGCGCACGCGCATCGCCGTCCTCGTCGTCGCCGCCACCATCGCCGCGACGACCACCTCCTGCGTCTCCAGCGGCAAGTACAAGGCGCTCGAGCGCCGCGTCGCCCAGCTCGAAGAGCGCGAGACGCAGCGCCAGCTCGAGGTCTCGGGCACGCTCCTCCGCATCGAGGCGCAGCTCGCCGCGCTCGCCGCCGGCTTCGGCCGCCTCTCCGACCTCGGTGTCGAGGACCTCTACGCCAAGATCACGCGGCTCGAGGAGCAGCTCGAGAAGATGGGCCCGGCGCGACCGCCCAGCCGACCGGTGCGCCCGCAGCCGGATCCCGCGAAGGTGTACGCCGTCGCCGTCGACGATTCGCCCGCGCGTGGCCCCGGCGATGCGCTGGTCACGATCGTGCGCGCCGGCGAGTACGCGTGCCCGTTCTGCGAGAAGACGCGCGCCACGATGGATCAACTCATCGCCGAGTACGGCAGCCAGATCCGCGTCGTGCACAAGGACTACATCGTGCACCCGACGGTCGCGACCGACGCCGCGCATGCCGCGTGCGCCGCGTACAAGCAGGGCCGGTTCTGGGAGCTCGACGAGCTGCTCTGGGAGAAGGCGTTCAAGACGCGCCAGTTCGAGCCGGCGCACCTCGAGCAGCTCGCCGTCGAGGCCGGGCTCGACGTGGCGCGCTACCGCGCCGACATCGCCGGCGACTGCCCGGCGCGCGTCGTCGCCGAGATGAAGGAGCTCACGGCGCTGGGCGTCTACGCGACGCCTGCGTTCTTCGTGAATGGCCGCTTCCTCTCCGGCGCGCAGCCGGCGGAGTCGTTCCGCGCGCTCATCGACTCGGAGCTCGCGCTGGCGCGGACGCGGGTGAAGAAGGGCTCGAAGCGGAAGCGGTACTACGAGGACTGGGTGATGAAGAAGGGGCTCACCAAGCTCGAGGCGCCGGCCGTCACTCCGTGACCGGCGCGACCGGCGTGACCGCGCCGACGCGGACGTCCTCGTGCTCGGCGGACCAGCCGCGCGCCACGCGCTGGAGCTGCGCGTCGTCGCGGCGGCCGCTGAAATACACCACCTCGCCGTGCTCGATGAGCGACACCGGCGTGATGATGAAGTGGTCGTCCTGGTCCGTGTCGGCGACGCCGCCGGCCCAGTACACGAGCTCCGAGCAGTAGAAGCGGTCCTCGCGATCGGCGACCCCGAACATGCCGCGCAGGTCGAACCCGGTGCCGATGGTCGAGCGCGCGCGCATCACCGACGCGCGCTTCTGCGCCGCGGTGCCCTGCGGGCGCACGACGATGACGTAGCGGTTGCGGCCGACGAGCTCCTCGAGCGGGATCTCGCGGACGGCCGGCGTGATCGCCTCGATCACGGTGCCGGTCTTGCCGTCGTACATCGCGGCGTGGCTGATCTCCTCGCCGCTGGTGAGCACGACGATCGCGTCGCCGACCGACGCGTAGCTGCGCACCAGCAGCCAGTCGCCGTCCTGCGCGACGCGCTGGATCTCGGAGGTCCACATCTTGGTGAGCGCCTGGTCGACCTGCGCGTCCTTCGGGCGATGGACGAGCACGGAGTGGCTGCAGCCGGTGGCAGCGGTGGCGGTGGCGGTGGCGAGCGCGAAGAGGAGAGCGGAGCGAAGCATGACCGGAGACATTGCGAGCCCTACGCCACCTGCAACCCTGCGAGATCGCTGGCTCCGTGTCAGAGGTTCGACAACCGATCCACCACACTCCCGACACCTCGCCGGCGTTTTGATAGTGTCCGCCACCGCCGTGTACCGCCGGATTCTGCTGACGCTGGTCCTCCTGGGTGCCACCTCCACGGCCCGCGCGGACGACGCGCGCGGCGAGGACTTCGCCGCCGAAGCGAAGCTGCTCTACCGCATCGGCGCGTGCGGCGGCACCGAACCGATCGCGCGGCAGCTGCCGGTGAAGTCGATCGAGCACCACTGCGCGCAGATGGACTATCGCTACAAGCGGTACCGGCACGCGTGGGTCGACAAGGCCAAGCCGTTCATCGCGGCGCTGCGCCCGAGCAACCTGCCGACCACGGCGGTCTATCCGTTCGGCGGCGGCGATCTCAACTCGGCGCTCACCGTCTTTCCCGATGCGACCGAGATCACGACGGTCTCGCTCGAGGCGGCCGGCGACATCCGCGCCATCCGCGGCCTCGACGGAAAGCAGCTGGTCGCGGACCTCGGCGTCATCGGCAAGGATATCGGCCGGCTCTATTCCGCGGCGTACTCGACGACCAAGTCGCTCATGACGGCGTCGCACTCGAAGGTGCCGGGCACGATCATGTTCGCGCTCGCGGCGCTCGCGGTGCACGGCTACGAGCCGCTGTCGCTGCGCTACTTCGACGTCGAGGCCGACGGCTCGCTGCGCTACCTCACCGGCGCCGAGCTCGACGCGCGCGCGGCTGCGGCGGTGGCGACCGTGAAGAGGTCGCCGCGGCAGAAGGTCGGCAAGGGCACGGTCTACCGGATCTGGAAGCTGCAGGAGAACGTCTTCGCGAACATCGAGATCACGTACCGGCCGATCGGCGACCCCAAGGCGGCGCCGCGCGTGTACCGCCACATCGTGGCCAACCTCGACGACGAGCACCTGACCGCCGACCGGCGCGCGCTCGCGCACCTGGAGAAGAAGGGCAAGGTCGCGGTGATGACCAAGGCGGCCAGCTTCCTCCTCTGGTACGACGACTTCTCGCAGGTGCGGAGCTATCTGCTCGCCAACCTGGCCTGGATGATCTCGGATGCGTCGGGCATCCCGCCGTCGTATGCGAGCGCGTCGGGGCTCGAGCAGGTCACGTACGGCTCATTCGTGGGCGCGTACTTCATCAAGGACCCCAATGACGTCCGCCGCGAGATGGTCAAGCTGTGGAAGACCAATCCGGCGCGTGATCTGCCCTTCCGCTTCGGCTATCCCGACGCGAAGGACCACAATCACCTGATGGTCACGCGTCCCGGGTCATAATCATGATGTGAAGCGTTTGCTCGTCGGCCTCGTCGCCGTGATCACCGCCGCCGCAGCGGGCGTGGTCGCGGTCTCGGTCGCCGACGACGGCGGCGTCGACGGCGGCGCCCCGGTTGCGCCGCAGCGGTCCGCCGTCGAGCTCGCCGTGGCGGCGGGACGGAGCTGGCGCCTCGACACGCCCAACGGTCCGGTGCACGTCTGGGTGCCCGCCGGTTATCACCCCGACGGCGCGGCGACGGTGGTGTACGCGCACGGCTACTACACCGACATCGACAAGGCGTGGGTGAACCATCGGCTGCCGCAGCAGTTCGCGCTGTCGGGCGTGAACGCGCTCTTCATCGCGCCCGAGGTGCCGTCGGGCTCGCGCAAGAAGATCAACTGGCCGTCGCTCGCCGACCTCCTGGTCGAGGTGCAGCGCGCGACCGGCGTGGCGCGCCCGATGGGCATGACGGTCGCGATCGGGCACAGCGGCGCCTACCGCGTGATGTTCGCGTGGATGGACTACCCGGGGCTCGACACGATCGTGGCGATGGACGCCCTCTACGCCGAGGTCGCAGAGTGGCAGGCGTGGATCGAAGGGTCGGCGGCGCGGCGGCTCATCGTCGTCGGCGACGACACCGTGCGCTGGACCGAGGAGCTGGCGCGCGAGCTCGGCGATCAGGTGACGACGCTCGATCGCTTTCCCGACGACGGGCGCATCCCGCTCGAAGCCATGCACGCGCGCATCCTCTACATCCGCTCGCAGTTCGGTCACATGCCGCTGGTCACCGAGGGCTTCGCCCTGCCCTTCGTCCTCCGGCTCCTGCCCGCGGAGATCCTCCCGTCGGCGCCATGGGACGAGCCGCTGGGCCTGCCGCCCCTCGACGCGGGGCTGCCTGATAGTGTCGCCGGGCGATGACCGGCGGTCGTCACCCGACCATGCTTCGTGATGCGGTACGAGCGCTGGTGGTCGGCGTGCTCGCGCTCGGCTTCTACGTCATCGCCGACTTCCGCCGCGACGTGATCGCCGCCGTCATCGGCAACGACGCCGCGCCGTCCGCGGCCGCGCACCGCCTGCCCACGGGTACGGGCGCGCCGCTCACGCCGACGCCGATCGTGCGCGTCGTGCTCGTCGACGGCGCGGGCGCCGACACCGCGCGCACGATGGCGGCGTGGAACGGCGTGTGCGCGCGCGGCCTCGAGCTCTCGCTCGACGTCGGGTTCCCGACGGTGTCGTTGCCGGTGCAGCTCGCGCTGTGGAGCGGTCGCACGCAGCAACAGACCGGCGTGCTCTTCCATTCCGGCAAGGTCGTGAAGCCTCCGCTCGGCGCCACCGCGATCCCGGCGCAGGTGCCGGGATCGATCGCGGTCGCCGAAAGCCACCCCTACATCGTGCAGTCGCTCGGCTTCGCCGACGCGCGGCCCCCGCTCGACAAGAAGCTCCCCGAGGGCTGGGCCACGAGGTGGATCGAGGACGCGGTGGCGGCGGTGGCGAGCCCGCAGCGCCTCGTGTTCGTGCACATCCTCCGCGTCGACACCGCCGGGCACAAGGCGGGCAAGGAGTCCGCCGCGTGGCGCGACGCCGCCGCCGGCGCCGATCACGTGCTCGCGCAGCTGCTCGCCGCCGCGCCTGCCGACGCGCGCTGGTTCGTGCTCGCCGATCACGATCACATCCGCCACAGCAAGAACGGCGGGCACGCCAGCGAGGAGCGCGGCATCCGCATCGTGCGCGCGTGCATCGCCGGACCGGGCGTGCGCACCGGCACCGGCGGACCGATCCACATCACCGATCTCTCGCGCGCGATCGCCGACTCGCTCGGTGTGACCCTCGCCGCCGATGCACCGGGGCGTCCGCTCGAGGCGGCCATCGCCGCGCCCGTCGGAGACGACGACGTCCTGCCCACCGTCCCTCGCGGCCACGCCGCCGTCGCGTGGGTGCTCGTGCTCGCCGGGCTCGCCGCGACGGTGTGGGCCGCGCGCAAGGACGTCCTCGCGTATCCATGGTGGTGGGCGGTGGCGATGCTGGCGCTCGTGCTGCTCGAACGCGCGCCGACGCTCTCGACGCCCATGATCTACAAGCCCAAGGGGCTCGACATGGCGCAGGCCATGGCGCCGGGCCTGGGCGTGCTCGCCGTGTCGCTCCTGTTCACCGTGCGGCGCGCCGGCTGGATGCGCGCGAGCGTCGCGCAGCTCGTGCTGCCGGTCGTCGGCACGTTGGCGGTGCTCGTCGCGTGCGGCGGCGCACCGCTCCTCGTCGGCGACGCCGTCTGTCCCATCGTCCCGTTCTGGACGGGGTGGCTGTCGCCGCTCCTGCTGCTGCTCAGCGCGGCGTCGGGGGTGGCTGCGCTTGTTCTTCTCGCCACCGCCGTCCTTTCGTCGTCCGGTCCATCGGCACCGCCGGGAACTCGCCGTAGCGAGCCCGCAGCGCCTTGACGTCGTCGGGGCGCGACGCGGCGAGATCCTTGCGCTCCGTCGGATCGACCGAGATGTCGTAGAGCTCGGTGAGGTCGTCCTTGGGCCGCACCAGGAGCTTGAGCGGCCACACCACGACGCCCCACTGATCCTGCTCGTTCATCACGAGCGCGCGATCGCGGCGGCGCAGCTCGGCCGGCGCGTCGAGCAGCTCGGGCACGAGATCGACGCCGTCGAGCGGCGTGATTCCCCCGTCCGGGCCGGCGCCGCCGAGGAGCGAGAGGACGGTCGGCGCCAGATCCACCAGCGACACCGGCGCCGCGTCGACGCGCGCCGGCACGCCCGGGATGTGGAACGCGACCGGCACGTGCACGAGCGCCTGGTACACGACGAGGCCGTGGTTGTCGGGGAGCCGCGGGTCCTCGCCCATGCTCTCGCCGTGATCACTGAACAGGACGACGATGGTCTCGTCGGCGAGGGCGCGCCGCTCGAGGTCGGCGAGCAGGCGTCCGACCTCCGCGTCGACGGTGGCGACCAGCTCGCGGTACGGCTTCTTGAGCTGCAGGTGCTCGTGCACGTCGAAGTAGTGCGCCCACAGCGCGAACCGATTGCCGCCGGCGCGGTCGAGGAACGCGAGGGCGCGATCGGTGGTCTCGCCGGCGGTGATGCGATTGCCGACGTCGCGCTTGCCGCTGTCGGTGATGACGCGATCGACCGACGCCTGCCCGCGCGTCAAGAGCGTCTCCGGCACGTAGCGCAGCACCTCGCGCGGCAGGATCGCGTGCGTGAGCCGCCCGCGCGCGGCCAGCGCCTCGGGCAGCGTCGTGGCGATCGCCTGGAAGGGATTCCACCGCCCGGTCACGAACGTGGTCAGCGAGATGTCGGTGCCGGCGGCCGGCGCGAACGCGTGCTCGAATGCCACCGAGCGCGCGAGCAACGCCTTCAGGTTGGGATGGTCGACCTGATCGGCGCGCAGCGCGTCGATCGAGATGACGAGCAGGTTCATGGTGCGCGTGCGCTCGAGGAGCTTGGCGACCTCACCGCGCTTCCGCCACTCGTCGAGCGAGCGCGCCACCGCCTCGTCGACGACCGCGACCCGCGCCACGGCGTCGGCGCCGTCGCAGTCCTCGTCCTTGCCGTTGCCGGGCACGTCGCGCGCGCCGGCGTGGCGGGCGGCGTCGCCCTCGTCGCAGTCGCCGCCGCTGAAGAAGCGCGACGAGCCGTCGCGATCGAAGTCGAGGAGCGAGCGCGCCGCGCGCACCAGATGCCGCGAGTCGTCGCCGCGTGTCGCCACCAGCTTGCGATCCGCGGCGTCGTCGAGCCCGAAGAGCGCCGCCGCGACGACGAGCACGACCGCGCCGACCGCCGTGATCGCGCGCGTCCGCCCCGACACCGGCGGCCGGGCGAGGCCGAGGCCGAACCCGATCGCGCCCAGCGTCAATGTCGCGAACGTGAGCGCGAGGTGCAGGTCGGGGTATCCGCTGCGGAACATGGTGCGGTTGACGGCGTCGAGCACGACCGCCCCCACCGCGACCACGACCGCGATCACGAGGTGCGCCGCCGGCCGCGATCGCACGATCACGCCGCCGGCGAACACCGTCGCCGCGATGCCGAGCCACGCGACGATCGGCACCAGGTACGGCGCCACCGACGCGCCCGGCAAGGTCGCCGCGAACGCGCCCTGGAACAGGCTCTTGCCCAGCGGCACGCCGAGCACGAGCGACGGCGCCGCGATCAGCACCGCGCCCGGGACCGCCCCGAGCCCGAGCCGCCGCGCCAGCGCGTACGTGAGCACCACGCTCGCGCCGACCAGCGCGCCCGCGCCGACGCACAACCCGATCACCGCGAGCGCGAGCCCGCCGCTCACATGGCCGAGTAGCGCCAGCTCGACCAGCGCGAGCACCAGGCCGGCGGCAACGCCCGACGCGACCGGATCAGCGAGCCAGGCCCTCAAGGCTCAGGTTTTACGACAAAGCACGAAATAATGGTCGAGCGGTCGTTCGCCTTTGAACGCCGCACCGATGGAAACGTGCGCAGACACCCGGCGCATGAAGTCGCGCGTGCCGCCATAGACGAAGCGCTGGAGGCGCCAGTCGTTGGGCACGACCTCGGGCCAGCCGTCGGCGACCGGACCGTCGGGCACCTGGTAGTAGTCGACGACGACGGGACCGCGCGCCGTCCAGTGCGGGCGACCGTCGGTCGGGATCGCGACGAAGAAGCCGGGACCGACCACCTTGCGGGTCGGACCCTCGTTGTAGCCGAACAGGCGCGGGCCGTGGCCGTTGGGGCGCGGACGGCAGAAGCGCTTCTGGAAGCGGCGCAGCGGCGGCGGCAGCGGCAGCGTGTTCGCGCCCTCGTGGATGACTTCCTCGCGCTCGCCGGCGTCGCCGACGAAGTGCGCGAGATCGATCGGCCGCGCGTGCGCCGCCTTCTCGTACAACATCCGCTGCCGCGCGCGTCCCAGGGCGCCGACCTCGCGCCAGCGCGTGGCGCCGTCGAGGCCGTCGAGGTACGCGGCGATCGCCGGGATGCCCGTCGCGTCGTCGTCGATGAGGCTTTCGAGCTCGCTCATGGCGCGACTCTAAACCGGTCAGACCGCTTTGGCACGCGGTGACTGATGCTCAGCGATTCGGCGGGTACTTCTGCAGCTTGCGCTGCAGCGACCGCCGATGGATGCCGAGGCGGCGCGCCGCCTCGCTGATGTTGCCGCCGCAGTCGCTGAGCACGCGGTTGATGTGCTCCCACTCGGCGCGCGCCAGGCTGGGCGCGCGGTAGTCGGTGTCGGGCGGGTCGAGCGGCGGCGCCGTGCCACGCGCGAACGCCGCCAGGATCTCGTCGGCATCCGCCGGCTTCTGCAGGTAATACGTCGCGCCCAGGCGCACCGCATCGATCGCCGTCGCGATCGATCCGTACCCGGTGAGCACGATGATCTTGGTCTGCGGATCGATCTCGAGCAGCGCCTTCACCAGCTCGAGGCCGCTCTTGCCCGGCATCTTGAGGTCGAGCACCGCCAGCTCCGGCGACTCCGCCTTGGCGTGCGCGACCGCGCTGTCGAAGTCTTGCGCGCTCGTCACCTCGTAGCCGCGCTCGACGAACGCCCGCGCCATGCGCGTGCGGAAGACCTCGTCGTCGTCCACGAGCAGGAGGGACTGCTTGCTGGTATCCGCCGTCATGCGCCCCCTTAGATAGCAGAACCCGGGGCGACCGTTGCGCGCGATCCGCGCGGCCCCGCCGCCTTTCGCCGGGCCCGCGCCTCGACGTCGACGGGCACGGTCACGGTGACCCGCGTGCCCTGCCCCTCGCGCGAATCGAAGGCGATGGCCCCGCCCACGCTCTCGAACACGGCGCGTGCCAGGAACAATCCGAGGCCCATGCCGCGACCTGGCTGCTTGGTCGTGAAGAACGGCTCTCCGATGCGCGCCAGCAGCTCCTCCGACATGCCGCGTCCCTTGTCGACGACGTCGATGGCGAGCACGTCGGCGCGCAGCACCGCCGACAGCGTCACCTGTCCGTCGGGCGGCGACGCGTCCTGCGCGTTGGTGATCAGCGAGCGCAGCGCCTGCGAGACCGCGCGCATCGGCAGCCGCACCTCGGAGGCCGCGACCTCCTGCGTCATCTGGCGCAGGACCGGCGGCTCGGGCCGCGCCCCCGTCAGCGCCTCGTCGAGGAGCGCGGTCACCGACACGCGCGACAGGCTCTCACCGGCCGCGCCGGCGCCGCCCGCCATCTGATCGAGGATGGCGCGACAGCGGCCCACCTGCTCGCGGATGAGCCGCGCGTCGTCGACGAGCGCGGCGTCCTTGCCGGCGAGGTGCCGCTCCAGCTCCTTGGCGACGAGCGCCACGGTGCCGAGCGGCGTGGCCAGCTCGTGCGCCGCGCCCGCGGCCATGGTCGCCAGCGACGCCAGTCGCTCCTGACGCGCGCCCAGGTTGCGCGCCTCGGCCAGCTCGGCGTCGCGCGAGGCGAGCGCGTCGGTGACGCGCAGGAGGAAGTGCACGATGAACGCCGCCGACACGCCGAGCGCGACCCACATGCCCATCATGCGCGTGCGATCGGCGATCGGCAGCGGCTCGTGATCGACGAGCAGGATGCCGAACCCGGCGAACGAGATGAAGACCAGCGTCCACGTCCACGCGGCGTGCAAGATCACCGTCGCCAGTGCGATCTGCACCAGGTACAGGAACCCGAACGGGTTGAGCGGCCCGCCCGTCAGGTAGAGGAGGCCGGTCAGCAGCGCGACATCGAGCGCCATGCTCAGCGCCTGGCGGCGTTCGCTGATCACGCCGCCGCGCCGGAGGTGCAGCTCGAGGGCGAGGTTCGACACCAGGCCGACGACCACCAGCGCGACGAGCGGCAGGATCTCGAGGACCCCGGGGCCGAGCGCGAGGTGCGCCACGAGGATGGTCGCGGCCTGGCCGGCCACCTGCGCCCAGCGCAGCTTGATCAGCCACAGCGCGTTGACTGCGGTTCGATCGGGAATGCCATCGTAGCGGGGCGAGACCGCCATCACGCCCACTCTAGCCTGGACGCGGTCCAACAGGCGACGCGTGTTACCGTGGCGCGATGTTGCTGCCGCTCCTGTGCGGGCTCGTGCCGTCGACCTGGTTCACCGCCGACGTGGTGCGGACCGAGGCCCACTGGACCTCCGATGGCTCGCGCATCGTCACGACCGCGACCCTGCGCACCGGCGACGGTCGCGAGCTCCAGGTGACGCAGCTCGGCGGCACCGCCGACGGCTACACGCAGGTGGTGTGGGACGATCAGGTCGCGCTCGAGCCCGGCCTGCGCGTCCGCATCGCCGCGCACCCCGGCGCGGGCGCGGCGACGTGGGTCGCCGACGAGGTGATCGATCTGCAGACCGGCACGTCGACGCCGTCGGTGCGCACCCGCACCAAGAAGAGCGGCGTCCCGCTCTACTGGGCCAAGAGCTGCGTCGAGGTCGTGCGCCCCGCCGAGGGCACGACCGGCATCGCCGGCGACCTCGAGCAGGACGTGATGCGCGACGTGTTCGACCACTGGAACACGTCGGTCGCGTCGTGCAGCTTCCTGAACGTGGTCGACCAGGGCGCGCAGACGCACGAGGTCGGCCGCGACTTCGTGAACGTCATCAAGTTTCGCGACCAGCAGTGGTGCCGCCCCCCCGTCGACGGCGATGACGAGCGCTGCTTCAACGGGCAGGCCGCCGGCGTCACCACGGTGACGTTCGTCGACGAGCCCAGCGACGAGCGCGACGGCGAGATCGTCGACGCCGACATCGAGCTCAACAACGTCACCTTCAGGCTCACCGTGAACGGCCAGGGTTCGGGCGCGGCGACGTGCGCCGCCGACCTGGCCAACACGCTCACCCACGAGGTCGGTCACCTGCTCGGCCTCGAGCACACGTGCCGCGGCCCCGGCGATCCCGAGCGCGTCGATCACACCGGCGCCGCGGTGCCGCTGTGTAGCGACACGATCGATCCCGTGGTCACCGAAGCCACGATGTATCCGTTCCAGATGTGCGGCGAGACCAAGAAGGCGTCGCTCGAGCCCGACGATACACAGGCGATCTGCATCTCGCACCCGGCCGCCGACGACCCGGGCGTCTGCGAAGCGCCCGATGATCTCTCCGGCGGCTGCTGCGGCGCCGCGCCCGACCCGCGCGCGCCGGTCGGGCTCGCGCTGCTCGTCCTCGCCCTCGCTAGTGGGCGTCGTCGTCGGTCAGCTCCTCGACGGTAGCCAACACATCTTTCACGTCGAGGAGGCGGAGCTTCTCGTCCCACGGGACGCGGATGCCCGCGTCCTTCTTGAACAGCACCTTGGCGCCGTGGGGAACGCCCGACACGTTCTCGGCGACGTCGTCGGAGGTCGGGCGATCGCGCGCGACCTCGATCACCTCGCCGAACATGGCCTCCTGCTGCGCCTCCTTGGCGCCGGGCGGCAGGTAGAGCCCGGCGTCGGTGCGATCCTCGTCGTGCACGAGGCGCACGAGGACACGCATCCCGAGGGGCAGGATGAGGCGGTGATGCTTGCGCGGGCGTTCGACGTCGGCCGACACGGCTCGTCTATAGCATCAGAGCGCGCGCGCGAAGACCTGCGCGCCGTGGGTCTCGCTACAGCGGATGCGGAGCACGCCGGCCGCCCGGAGGTCGGAGACGTACTTCGCGGTGATCTCGCTGAAGCGCGGGTCGGAGCAGAACGCCGATCGCACCTCGAGGAGCTCGCCGATGACGTCGACCGTCGAGAACAGGCGCTCGACCGACAGCTCGGCCTCGAGCGCGTCGGCGACATACGCCGGATCGGGGCGGGTCTGGAGCGTCGGCGTCTGCGCCTGGTTGTCGTTCTGCGACGGCGGCGCCGTCTGCGACCCGGTGCCGGGTCCGTCGTCGACCGGTGCCGCGGCTTCGGCCGGCTTCTTCGTCGAGCCGCCGCCGCCGCGCAGCGCGGTCGCCCAGATCACGATGGCCGCGACGAGCACGATGCCGAGGACCGGGAGGATCCAGCCCGACCCGCCGCTCTCGCCGCCGATCTCGTCGTCGCGCTCGATCGGCTGGCTCGACGTCCCTCCGCCCTGGAACGACGCCCGCTTCGCGCGGTGCGCGGCCGCGGGCATGGGGGCGTGGCACTTCGGGCACTTGGCGTACCCGACCAGCACCATGACCCCGCAGGCGGGGCAGGCTTGCGACGTACCCTCCGGCATTCGGGAGAATTGTACGCGGCGCCCTCAGCGTGGGCCAGTTACGCGAACCGAGCTACGGGACCAGCTTGTAGCCGTAGCCGTAGACCGTGAGGATGTGGCGCGGGTTCTTCTGGTCTTCCTCCAGCTTGCGCCGGAGCTTCACGATGAAGTTGTCGACGGTCCGGTTGGTCGGGTTGCCCTGGACGCCCCAGACCTTCTCGAGCAGCTCGTCGCGCGAGACCGCGTCGTCGGCGCGCTCGCGCAGGAGCTTCAGGACCTCGAGCTCGTAGAACGTGAGGCGCTTGCTCTGCCGGCCCTTGGTCAGCGTGTGCTTGCGCGCGTTCACGGTCCACGGCCCGATCGCGAACGCCTCGTCGGTCGCGGCCAGCCGCTGCTGCCGCCGGAAGATGGCGTTGATGCGCGCGATGAGCTCGGCCACCGAGAACGGCTTGGTGACGTAGTCGTCGGCGCCCGCGTCGAGGCCGCGGACCTTGTCGGCCTCCTGCGCCTTGGCCGTGAGGATGATGATCGGCACCACCGGATCACGCTCGCGCAGCTGCTCGCAGACGCGATAGCCGTTGTCGTCGGGGAGCATGAGGTCGAGGAGCACGAGGTCGGGGCCCCACGCCGCGGCGGCCTCGAGGCCCGCGCCGCCGGTGCCCTGCGCCTGCACCTCGAAGCCCTCGAAGCCGAGCGCATCGATCAGGCCGCGCACGATGTCGGGCTCGTCCTCGATCACGAGGATCTTGCGGGCCGCGCCTTCGGTCACGTCGCGGTCATATCACGAGCCGGCTCGGCCGGGAGCCAGAGGGTGAACGTCGCCCCCTTGCCCGGCGCGCTGTCGACCTTGACGCCGCCCCGGTGCGCCGTCGCGATGCGTTCGACCAGCGCCAGGCCGATGCCGGAGCCGCGGATCGGCTTCAGACGCACGGCCTTGGCTCGATAGAACCGCTCGAAGATCCGTTCGTGTTCCTCGGGGTCGATGCCGGGGCCGTGGTCGCGCACCGTGATGAGGATGCGGTCGCCGACCGCGTGCGTCGCGACCTCGATGCGTTTGCCGTCGACGGCGTACTTGATGGCGTTGTCGATGAGGTTGAGGACCGCGAGCGTGAGCGCGTTGTGATCGACGTTCGCGGTCGGCAGCTCGGGCGGGATCTCGGCGGTGCAGGTCATGCCGGCCGCGTTGAGGCGGTGGGTCGAGAGCTCGACCGCGTGCGCGACGATCTCGCCGACGTCGCCCGACGCGAACTCGTAGATGTCGACGCCGCGCTCGATCTTCGCGAAGTCGAGGACGTTGTCGATGAGGCGCGCCAGGCGCACGCTCTCGCGCCAGATGACCTCGGCGTACTCGGTGGCCTGCGCCGGCGTCTTCACGCGGCCGGCGGCGAGCATCTCGCCGAACATGCTGATGATCGAGAGCGGCGTCTTGAGCTCGTGCGAGACGTTGGAGATGAAGTCGCTCTTCAGCTCGTTGGCCTTGCGCTCGCGGCGCATCGCGTAGAGCAGGATCGCCATGCCGCTCGTGATGACGAGGAGCGCGATGGCGATGAGCACGATGTCGATGACCGTGCGGCCGCGGCGCGCCGCCTGCGTGCCGGCGTCGCGCTGGGCGACGCGCAGCCGCCACTGGCTCACCGTCTCGGTGAAGGGCAGCTCGACCACCGAGGCGCCGCGTTCGCGGAACGGCACGCCGAACACGAGCTCGCCGGCGTCGTCGACCACCTGGTAGAGGCGCGGCGAACGGACGCCGAAGAACTGCGGGAACACGTTGGCGACCAGGTGCAGGAGGTCGGCCTCGACCACGACGTAGTACGGACGGCCATTGCTCGAACGGCGGGAGTAAGAGAAGAGGTACGGCCGGCCTCCCAGCAGCAGGTGCTCGTGGCCGCGGGTCCCCTCGGCCAGGAGCCGGAGGTTGAGCGCGGGGACGACCTCGGACTCGAAGAACGTGAGGAACGCCGGGTCGACTCCGACGTAACCGCTAGGAAGTACCCGGAAATCCTCGCCGAGCACGAACACCGAGACGACCGGCGCGTTGAGGGCGCGGACGATCTCGTCGGCGGGCAGGTGCTCGGGATCGATCGACGTGAAGAGCTTCTCGTCGGTCTCGAGCATGGGCGTCTCGATGCCGATGATCTTCTCCTCGGCGAGCTCCCGCATCGTGTCCTGGATGATCGCGCGCTCGCGCGAAGAGGCCTCGGCGGTGTAGCTGTAGCCGTAGTACGCGAGCGCCGCGGCCGATGCCAAGACCGCGAAGATCAACGCGTTTACGACGATCAGGCGCCGCATGCCCCTGCTTCTTCTACCACGTCGAGAAATCGCGATCCCGCACTGTTACTTGTAAGTGGGGATGGTTGCTCGTGATGAGTGGGTATGTTAGGACGCTGACTGAAACCGAGACCTGTTCCCGGAGTGGGGTCCGGAGCAGTGTGGTTTCGAATACTTAGACCCCGGCTTCACGCAGCTTCCGCAGCATCACAGGGCCACCCATGGATTCTATCTTCGACGAAGACGTGGACGAGGTCGGCGGCGAAATCGAGGCGTACTGCCCGTCGCCACGCTGCAAGGCCGACACGACCCACACGATCATCAGCATGTACGAGGACGAGGTTCGCCGCGTCCAGTGCGTGGTATGTGGCGAGGTCCACGCCTACCGCAAGCCCCGAGGGGACGGCCCTGAAGAGGGCGGCCCCGAGGCCGCGGCGCCCACCAAGGCGGCGCGCTCCTCCAAGACCAGCTGGAAAGACGCGATGTCGCGCGCGACCGAGCCCGACCTGGCGAACTGCCGGCCGTACTCGATCCGCGACAACTACGAGATCGGCGACGTCGTCCTTCACCCCAAGTTCGACATCGGCTTCGTGATCGAGCTGCTCCCGGACAACAAGGTCGCGATGGTGTTCCGCGACGAGCCGGACCCGCGCGTGCTCGTGCACAATCGCGGCGACCTGGCCACGCAGATGCCGGGCATCAGCGAGATCCCGCCGCCGCGCGACGCGAAGAAGAAGAAGCGTCCCAAGAAGAAGGACGACAACGCGGCGACGATCTCGGTGCGCACCGAGGCCGACGTGAACAACGCGCTCGAGAAGGCGCGCAACGCGGCCGCCGCCAAGACCGAGGAGGGCCAGCGCGTCGTGACGTCGCGGCTCGCCGAGGAAAAGAAGAAGGCGAAGACCGCGAAGCCTGCCAAGGGCAAGGTCGCCGCCACGCCGCCGAAGGCCGTCGCAGCCGCCAAGGCTGCGCCAAAGGCCGAGGCCAAGGGCAAGGGCGCCGCGAAGCCGGCAGCCAAGGCCGCCGCCAAGCCCGCTGCCAAGCCGGCGAAGGCCGCCAAGCCGGCGAAGGCCGCCAAGCCCGCGAAGAAAGCGCCGCCGCCCAAGAAGGCCGCGAAGCCGGCTGCGAAGCCCGCCGCGAAGAAACCGGCTGCGAAGAAGCCGGCCGCGAAGCCCGCGAAGAAGAAAAAGAAGTAGGCGACTTCTACGCGACTCTCGGCAGCAACACCGTGAACTCGGTGAATCTGTCTTCTTCCGACTCGACGGTGATCAAGCCGCCGTGGAGCTCGACGAGCCCGCGCGCGATGAAGAGGCCGAGGCCGGCCGAGTCGGGGCCCGACGACGTGTGGTGCTTCGCCGGCTGCACGTCGGTGAACGGCTCGAAGATGCGGTGGCGGTTGGCGAGCGGGATACCGATGCCGTTGTCGCGCACGCGCAGGCGCGCCCAGTCGCCGGGGTATGTCGCGGCCGGCGCGTCGTCGACGGAGACGCGGATCTCGCCGCCCTCCGGCGTGTAGCGGATCGCGTTCGAGACCAGGTTCACGACGATCTGGTGGATCTTGTCGACGTCGCCGGAGATGTCGGCGATCGGGACGAGGGACGGGATGATCTCCTGGCGCTTCGCCTGCGCCAGCGGTGTGAGCTCGGTGATGGCGTCGTCGGCGATCGCGCCGAGCCCGATCTGCTCGCGCGAGAGCCGCACGCGGCCGGCCTCGAGGCGCGAGAAGTGGAGCATCTCGTCGACGAGACGCTTGAGGCGGTGAGCGTTCCGGCGGATCGACGCGACGGGGCGCTCCATGGGCTCGGCCAGCTCGCCGAAGCGGCCCTCGACGAGCAGATCGAGGTAACCGACGATCGACACCAGCGGCGTGCGCAGCTCGTGCGCGACGATCGAGATGAACTCCGCCTTCATCTGGCTCTGCCGCTCGAGCTCGGCGTTCTTGCGGAGGAGCTGCGCCTCGGATTCGGCGAGCGCGCGCGTGCGCTGGAGGACGCCCTGATCGATGTTGGCGGTGATCGCCTCGAGCTCGGCGCGCTTCTCGGCGAGCTCGCGCGTGCGCTCGTCGATCTGCTGCTCCATGCGCGCCGCGACCTCGAACAGCTCGGCCTGCGACGGCACGGTGGCGCGCCGCTCGGAGCGCGCGATCAGCACCTCGATCGTGCGCCGCGCCGCGCGCAGCTCGAGCTCGAGGCGCGCCACGGGATCGGCCGCGGTCGCGGCGCCCTCCGCGGGAGAGCTACGACGACGACGACCACGACCACCACCGCTCTCACGATCAGGCATCACTTCCTCCCAGCGCCAGCGCTGCGAGCGTGTGATTCACGAGCAGCGGACCCGATTGTTCGCCGAAGCTGTGGAACCCACACATCGGAAGGGTCGCATAGATATCGTTGAGGGCGCCGGTCGCGCCACGGCTCTGGGCCTCGAGATGACGGCCGAGACACGAAAACGCCAGCACCGCATCGAGCTGACCGAGGCGCGACGCCGCGCCGGCCAGCGCGCCGCGTGTCTGCGCCACCAGGTCGCCGGGCCGCATGATGCGCAGGACGGCGCCTTCGTCGACGGCTGCGGCGAGCCGCAGCTCTTCGCCGGCCACGCCGGACACCGAGCGCACGTAGGCACGGCCGCCGACGTAGATGGCGAAGGGGAAGCGGGCGGCGAGCGCGTTGTCGAGCGGACCGTTGCCGCCGGCGGCGCGGATCACCTCGGCGTAGCGGCGCGCGGCGGGAAGGCCGTCGAGCTCGTGCACCAGGCGATGTGCGGGATCGGCGCCGGTCACGACCACCCGCAGGGGCGTCGGCATCATGTGCTCGGACGCGATCACCTCGAATGACGCCTGCGGGGTGAGCAGGACGACCAGCCCGGCGTCGCGATGCGCGGTGCCGTCGTGGAACACGGCGCACGTGCGCGGATCGCTCGCCCGTCCCGTGCCGCGCGCGACGTCGCGGCCGTCGGACGCCGAGCCGCCGACGAAGCCGATGCGCGGCGCGGTCGCCGCCGTGCCGAGACAGAAGCCCTCGGCCATCGGTGAACGCCCGTCGACGAGCGTGATCGCCACGTGCCGCGCGGGATCGAGCTGCTCGGTGGTCAGCCCCATCGCGTTGGCGGCGACCCCGACGGCGTTGTGGCCGGCCTGGATCGGCCCGCGCGACAGCTCGGCGGCGAGCCCGACGCCGAACTTGACCCGCACGCCATCGAGCACGAGCGCGACCGCCGAGCCGGTGGCGACCGAACCGGCGATCTCGCCGATCGACGTGCAGCCGACGACCTGCGCCGGCGCCATGCGCGCGTGCAGCGCGGCGGCGACGGCCGACGGATCGAGCTCGCTCGTCACGAACGCGATCACCAGCGACGACGGCGTCGGGCGCAGCGCGTCCGCCAGATCATTGGCGACCTGCTCCGGCGCGCGCGCTGAGACGCTCGCGCGCCGCACCGCGCGGTCCCCACCGCCGGTCACGTTGGCTCGCGGTGCCACGTCGCGGACTATAGCTCTCATACAGCCAAAAAGTTGCCCCCAGCGTCGGGAGGTCGCTTGCATAAGGGCATGGAGAAGCTCTGCAGCTGCTGCGGAACGTCGTTCCGCCCCGCGTTTGTCTATCAGGTGGCCGTCACGGGGGACGGTCAGCGCGGGTACTACTGCTCCCTCGAGTGCCGCAAGGCCGGGCTCGGCGACGAAGCGTTCCGCGCACGTCGCGCGCGCCGCATCGCGGTGCTCAATCAGAAGGGCGGTACGGGCAAGACCACGACCTCGGTGAATCTCGCGGCGGGAGTCGCCGAGCGCGGCCACAAGGTGCTCCTCGTCGACACCGATGCGCAGGGCAACGTCGGCGTGTCACTCGGCGTCGCCGGCGAGAAGTCGCTCTACCACG
Source organism: Kofleriaceae bacterium (assembly GCA_035525615.1). Classification (GTDB taxonomy): domain Bacteria; phylum Myxococcota_A; class Polyangia; order Haliangiales; family Haliangiaceae; genus UBA2376. The sequence continues at coordinate 18,744 of DATLEB010000095.1, forward strand.
TGCTCGTCGACGGCGAGGATCCCACCGACGTCGCCGTGCCGGTGCGCAACCACCTCGACGTGATCACGAGCGACGCGACCCTCGCCGCCGCCGAGATCTGGCTGGCGCGCCAGGATCCGGGCGCGCGCTCCCGCGTCATGACCAAGCGCCTCAACCTGATGCAGGTGTCGCGGCGCTACGACTTCGTCGTCATCGACTGCGGTCCATCGCTCAACCTGCTCAACCAGAACGCGCTCTCCTACGCCGACGAGGTCGTCATCCCCGTGACCTGCGACTACCTCGCGCTGGTCGGCGTGAAGCAGGTGCTGCGCACGATCAAGGACGTCGAGCGTCACCTCGGACACGCCGTGCGCGTGTCGGCGGTGCTGCCCACGTTCTACGACGGCCGCACGCGCCTGGCGCGCGAGGTGCTGGAGACGCTGCAGGGTCACTTCAAGCAGAAGTGCCTCGAGCCGATCCGCAACAACACGCGCCTCGCCGAGGCGCCGAGCCATCGCAAGAGCATCTTCGAGTACGCGCCGCAGTCCCACGGCGCTGCCGACTACAACCGCGTCGTCGACTGGCTGCTCGCCAGCTCGGCCACGCAGCACCAGAGCGACGGCGCCACCGTCGCCGCCTGAAGGAGCAATCATGAAGGAAGACAAGTTGCTCCAGCACGATCCGCTCTCCGACGCGGATCTCATCCTGCGCGACGACTTCTACGGTCGTGGCCCGTCGACGACGCCGAAGAAGGGCGAGGCCGTCGCGCGCCCGACGCACTACAAGGTCATCTGCATCTCGATGTACACCAAGGACATCGAGGAGCTCGAGGCCAAGGTGCACGAGCTCAAGCGCCGCGGATGGACCAAGGCGAACAAGTCGCACCTCATCCGGCTCGCGCTCTCGCAGCTCGATCTCGACAAGCTGCCGACGCCCCGCCAGTAGTCGTCGACGTCGCTCAGACCGGCGACGTCAAGATGAGCTTCGCGGCGTGCTCGCGGATGAGCTTGACCACCAGGTCGTTCACCGTGTCGCCGCGATCGAGCCCCTCGATGTAGTGCGAGGCGAGGCCCATGTACTCCTTGTACACGGGCTCGAACTCGGCAAACGCGAGCTTCTGGATGAGCTTGCCGTTGTGCTTGGCGAACTCACCGGGCTCCAGCGCGCCCACCGCGGCCTCGAAGCGACGGAGGTAGCCCGCGTACTCGGTGGCGATGTCCTCCGGCATTTGGCCGGCGAGATTATCACCGAAGCGCGTCAGAAAGCCCGGCCGAGACCGACCGTCAGGACGTGCGAGACGTCCGTACGCTTGGAGCTCGTTGCCGTCGGCACGCGGTCCGACGTGCCGCCCCAGCGCGTCGAGGCGTAGCCGAGACGATATCCGCCGGAGAGCTTCCACGCGCTCTTCCAGTCGTACATGCCGAGGAGCTCGAGCGTCGCGGCTTGCGCCTTCTGCAGCGTGCCGTCGGAGATGCCGACGGTCTGCTTGCGGCTGCCGGGATACACGAGATCGAGCGAGGTCTCCGCGCCGATCTTCTTGGTGAGGCGCGGGATGCGAAGCGCGAGGCCCATCGTCGGTCCCTTGAACGTCTCGGCCGGCAGCTTGGCCAGGTTGTTGAGGTTCGCGACCGAGAACGCACCGTAGTGGTAGCCGAGGCGCGCCCACGCGGTCATGCCGCTGGACTTGTGGAAGTCATAGCCACCGAGGACACGCGCGTCGATGTCGTGGGTCTTGAAGCCGATGTCCTCGGCCATCATGCCCGACGTGTAGCGGATGCCCGGCGTGGCGACGCAACCGAGGTACTCCAGCTCGACGCCCAGGAAGTAGTCCTTCTTGAACGGCATGGTGAGCTCGCCCCCGACGGCGAGGCTCACGGCGGTCGAGCCGAAGCCGTAGTCCACGGGCGGATTGGCGCCGGCCATCGCCGTGCCGTTCGACTTGAACGTGCCACCGACCTGCGCGAAGCCGAGGCGCGCGCTGGCGGCGATCACGCGCTTGCGCGGCGGCCCGTCGTCGTCTCCGCCGGAGACCGCGTCGGCAAGGATCCAGCCGGCCGCGCCCTCGTCGTCTTCCACGCGGATCCACTTCCCGGACTCGTGCTCGTCGAGCACGATGAGCTGCGCGCCGCGGCGGACGGTGAGGACCGCCTTCGCCTTCTTCGACATGCGCGGGTAGAGCTTGGCCTTCTTGGCGGTGACCGTGACCATGCGCAGCGTGTCGCCCTCGTCACCGTCGTCGTCGTCATCACGGTCGTCGTCGTCATCACGGTCGTCGTCGTCGTCATCATCGTCGTCATCGTCATCGTCGTCGCGGCTGCGGCGGCGGTCGTCGTCATCATCGTCGTCACTGGCCTCATCGCCGCGGTCCCCGCCGTCGTCATCGTCCTCGACGGCATCCGCGCCGACGCGATCCTCGGGCGCAGCACCGCCCCACCCGCGCCGGGTCGAGCGGCCATCGACGAACGGACGGCGGCGCGTGTTGCGGGGGAGGTCGCGCGCCTCGAGCGCGACCACGCTCGACTGCGTCACCCAGCCGGTGCGTCCGTTCACGCGGACCTTGAGCCATCGGCCCTGCTTGGCAACGACCTCGAGCGTCTTGCCCGAAGCGACCTTGGTGACGACACCCGACTGCTCGCCCGTGCGCTTGTAGACCTTGGTGGACTTGGTGGTCCGCACCCGATCGGCACGGGCGGTACCGCCGAGCAGGGCGCACAGGACCAGGAGGGACGCCGCGGCGACGGCGAGCCGGAGACTCATGGTCTGGATTCTCCTACAACCCGCGTGCCGAGGCACAACCTAACGCTGATCCGCATAGTTGGACCGCAGGGACGGTGGCCAAGGCACTGAAATCTGGTCGGGTGCGCCACCCGGCAGCGGTCGGATGGGAACTCCAGCCCCGGGTGTGAAATGCCCTCCCGCGGGATCCGGCGGCGAGGGGAGGTCAGCGCGGCAAGTCGCGTATTAAGATGCGGTCCCCGAGCCTTTCCGGAGCGTTCTCGATGCCACCAGTCGCCAAGCACCACTTTGCCGGATCTCACGTCGCGCTCGTCATCGACGGCGACCGGGCCAGCACGGCGTACCTGAAGTCGGCGGAAGGCGGCATGTTCAAGTCCGCGCCGACCGAGGAGCCGAACGCGGCGTATCACATCCGCGGCAAGCACTCGTCGGTGCGCGAGATGGACGCGCTCTCGTTCGAGTTCGGCATGTCGGGCGCGAAGTGGGCGCTCGGTCTGGTCTCGAAGATCGTGAAGGACCCGACCGTCGCGCACATCCCGTTCGACGGCGAGGTCCACCACGCCGACAGCAACTTCAAGAGCCAGTACTGCTACGAGTTCATCGGCGCGCGCATCACCGAGTTCACGCTCCCCAAGCTCGACGCCAAGAGCAAGGAGCACGCGACCCTGAAGCTCAAGTGCCAGCCCGAGTCGATCGAGTTCGGCATCACCGAGGGCGCGAAGCTGCCGCCGGGCAGCGTCGCCAAGCAGAAGCAGTGGCTGTGCTCGGCGTTCCGCTTCACCATCAACAACGGCATCGGTGAGGTGCAGGCGTCGTCGATCGAGTCCCTGTCGGTGAAGATCGGCGCCAAGGCGTTCCAGGTCGGCCATTTCCGGAACCCGCAGTACACGTCGACCGGCAAGCTGGAGATGCCGAAGCTGAGCTTCGTCGTTCCGATGCAGTTCTCGAAGGAGCTGGTGGGGTGGTTCAAGAACGCCATCGGCCGCGAGCATGGTCTCGAGGACGCCGACGGCGGGTACGAGAAGGACGCGACGATCGAGTTCATGGATCCGACGCGCAAGAACTGCCTGTACATGATCCACCTCGGCGGCGTCGGTCCGGAGACGCTCTCGGTGGTCAAGGGCACGAACGACGCGGCGACGATGATGAAGTTCGACTGCTACGTCACCTCGATCGAGCTCGAGGAGACGGGCAAAGGCGTCATCTGATCAGCGCGACGTACACGTCGTAGAGCGCGTGCGCCCACACGGCGTGCGCCAGCGAGCGGTACCAGCAGATCAGGGCGAAGGCGACGCCGGCGAGCGCGCGGAAGGCGAAGGCGCGGTCGTCCCACGGCTCGCCCGCCCAGTGGTGCGCGGCGGCGAAGAGGAGCGACGACGCGACGAGCGCGACCAGCCACGCCGCGCGTGGCGCCAGGCCGGCGCGGACCAGCAGGAGGCCGCCGCCCGCGAAGGCGCCGAGGCGGAACAGCAGCTCCTCGTGGATCCCGGCGCCGAGCGCGGCGACGAGGTCGTCGCCGGCGCCGAGGCCGAGCGCGCGGGCGAGGATGAGGTCGATGACGGCGGCGAGCGTGAGGCCGTAGATGGCCGCCTCCATGACGACGGGCGCGGCGATGTCGAGCGAGAGCGCGACGCGGCGGCCGTTGCGGCCGATCCACACCAGATAGCCGGCGGCGAGCGCAGCGTAGATGAGGAGGTAGGTGTGGCGATCGGCGCCGGTGACGCGCCAGAGGGCGCGGCTCGGCAGGTCGACGGCGCTGATCGTGCCGGCGAGGAGCGCGCCGATGCCGTAGGCGAGGACGAGCGGGAAGATGAGGACGAAGCTCGCGGCGAGGTCGCCGTGGCCGTACCAGGCCGCGCGAGGAGCGCGCGTGCGCGGCGACGGAGCGGTGCGACGAGGTGCGCGGGTCATCGGCGGCTCCGGGTGGCGCGGCGGCGTGGAGGGACGCGCTTGATGGCGTGTGCGCGCGCGCCGGGCGTCATGGCCGGTGGACGCACGGTGACGATCATCGCGTCGTCCCAGCGCAGCGCGGCCGTGGCGACGCGCTGGAGCGACGCGGCGTCGAGCGGGGCGGCGGCGGGCATCACCGGCGGCGGCGACGTGCCTGGCGCGCGTAGCTCGGCGCGCGCCGTGGCGTCGGCGATGGCGAGCGCGTCGTCGGTCGGCGCGAGCGCGGCGTCGGCGACCGCGACCTCGGCGGGCGTCGGTCCGTCCGCGGCGAGTGACCGGACGACGGTCTCGACGGCGGCGAGCGCGGCGTCGGCGGGCGGCGCACCGTGGAGCTCGATGACGACGTAGCCGGCGCTCGGCCCGTCGACAGCGGCGACGCGAAGGCTGCGCACGCCGGCGGCGACGGCGGCGCGGCGCAAGCGCCCCGTGGGCGCGGCGAGGATGGCGACGAGGCCGTCGAGGGCGCGACGATCGGCGTCGCCGGCGGCGAGGCCGGGCAGCCCGACGACGAGCGCGGCGGTTCCGTCGGGACCGTCGACGAAGAGCTGCCGCGCCTCGCGGAGCGCTGGAGATGCAGGCGTGGCGGGAGCGGGGGCGGCCGGAGGACGGCGCGCGGGGGCGGCCGGCTGCGCGGGTGCGCGGAACGCGGCGCGCACCTCCGCGATCGCGGCGTCGGCGTCGATGTCACCGACGACGACCACCACCGCGCCACCCGGCGCGTAGCGATCACGCCACCACTGCGCGGCGCCCGCGCGCGTGAGCGCGGCGAGCTCGTTCGGCGCCGCGAGCGCGTCGACGCCGAGCGGATCGGCGCCCCAGCGCGCGCGCAGATAGGTCGTCAACGCGAGGCGCGACGGGCTGCGCGCGACGTCGGTCGCGAGCTCGACCAGCCGCGCGCGCTCGCGCGCGACGACGTCGTGATCGAGCGCCGGCGCGTGCGCACAGGCCGCCACCAGCGCGAGCCCCTCGGTCCACGTCGCCCTGGTCCAGCGCGAGCGCAGCCCGAACGTCCAGCGCCCCGCGACGCCGGCGAGCTCGCCGCCGAGGGCGACCGTCTCCGCCATCGTGTCGAGCTTCGCGCACGCGATCGGCGCCGTCGCCGCGAGCAGCGCGACGACGCCCCGCTCGGACGGCCGCTCGTTCGCGAACCCGCCCTCCCACGCCACGCGGACCGCCACGCGATCGGCGCCCGGCACACGCACCGCGACCACACGCGCACCGCTGGCGAGGGTCGCGCGCTTCACGACGCGCGCCGCCGGCCGCTGCGCGACACGCGTGCGTCGCGCGAGGTGCGTGCGTCCCGCGAGGTGCGTGCGTCCCGCGACGTGTGTGCGCATGGCGGCCTGCACGTCCTCGCGCGTGACGCGCGCGACGGCCGCGCGAAAGCGGGCGCTCCACGCGGGGTCGCCGAAGAGGTGCTGGCCCGCTGCGACCTCACCGATCGCGGTCTCCACGCCGGCGAGCGGCACGCGCACCGCCGCGCGCGCCCACGCCAGCCCGGCCTCGTCGAGCGCGAGCTCGCCCGGGCCGCGCGCCGCGATCCACAGCACGGCGTCGCGCGTGACCACGAGCTCCGCGCCCTCGCCTCTCGCACGCATGGCCGCCGCCGCGACCGCGAGGGCCGCGCGTTCGCGCTCGCTCGCGCCACTCACGTCGACACCGCGCCGTCGCCACGCGTGCGCCGTGCGCCGTGCGGCGCCACCCGACACCCGCGCTCCGCCGCCCGCGCTCCGCCATCCATCGCACGCAACCGTGGCGGCCGCGACGGCCTCCTCGACGCGCGCGCCGCGCACCGCGATCGTGGTCCGCGCCGCCGCGTAGCTGCGCGTCCACCACGCCTCGACCTCGCGCGGGCCGCCGGTCGCCGCGTCGCCTTCGCGCGCGATCCGTTCGCGCTCGCGCGCGACGATCCACTCGCGCACGTCGCCGCGCGGCCTCGCCGCCAGCGCGACCGCCGCGATCGCCGCGCGCGCCGTATGCGCGGGTGCGATCGCGCGAAACACCGTCGCATCGGGCGTCACCCATCCGTCGAGGCGCACGCCGGCGCCGACGTGCACGCCGGCCATCGCCAGCGCGACGTGCTCACCGAGATGCGCCATCCCCGCCGTCGCGTCGTCGTGACTCTCGTCACCGAGCCCGCCTCCGATCCACGCCTCCACGGTGACCGGCCCGTCACCTGGCGCGACGACGACGGTCACGCCCTGCGCCGTGCGCTCGCGATGCAGGTTCATCATGTCCGGAAGAATCGCGTTCGCGCCCGCCAAGGCCGCGGCGAGCATCGCCGCGCGCGTGACGCGGCCATCACGATAAGCAGATCGACCCGGACTGGGCACGTTTCGGACATATCATGGCGTCATCCGCCCCACCCTTGCCTTGGCCGCGGTCGTGGGAGATGCTCGGCAACCGTCCGCCGTCGTAGTATCCGCCCGTGGCTCGCCTCCCGGCCAGCATCCCCACGCTCACGACCGCGCGCCTGCGGCTGCGCGCGTTCGCGTCGAGCGACGCCGCGGCCGTGTCCGCGCTCGCCGGTGACGCCGAGGTGTCGCGGTACCTGCTGCACGTGCCGCATCCGTACCCCACCGGTCTCGCCGAGGAGTGGATCGCGTCGCATCGCGACGCGTGGACGCAGGGGCACGGCGCCAGCTGGGCGATCACGATCAGCGGCGAGGGCACCATCGTCGGCACCGCGAGCCTGCGCTGGGTGCGCCGTCACGATCACGCCGAGCTCGGCTACTGGCTCGGCCGCGCGCACTGGGGCCATGGCTACGCGTTCGAGGCCGCCGCCGCCGCCGTCGACTTCGCGTTCGCGACGCTCGGCTGCGCGCGCGTGTTCGCGCAGCACCTCGGCGGCAACGAGCGCTCCGCCAAGGTGCTCGCCAAGCTCGGCATGACCGCCGAGGGCGTGCGCCGCGCCCATATCAAGAAGCAAGGCGCCTATCACGACACGTTCCAGTTCGGCGTGCTGCGGGATGAGTTCATCCAGTGCACACGACAGGTCGCAGTGGGTGATCGCGTAACGCGCTGATCGTTCAGGCGTCGGCTGGCCGCAGCACGCGGCACACATGTTGCGATGACACGGGCGATGCGCCCCCGCTGGCTCCTGCCGCTCGTCGTCGCCATCTCGGCCTCCGCCGCCTGCGCCGCCGACGTCGTCCCCGACGACACGACCGATGACGAGATCGACGACACGACCGCCGACGAGATCGACGAGGAATCGCAGGTCGACGACAGCGACCTCGGCGCCGGCGTGGACGTCGGCACGCTCGCCGCGGCCCCCGGTTGCGTCGCGCGCGGCCGCCTCGGCGGTCACGACACGTGGCTCCACTTCACGCGTCCACCCGCGCCGTGTCGCCCGACCGCGACCGCCGGCGTCGACGGCCACATCCTCGGCGAGCTGGTGCGTCTCATCGACTCGGTGCCGGCCGGCGGCCGCATCGATGGCCACATCTTCAACATCACCGTCGACTCCGTCGCCGCCGCGCTCCTTCGCGCGCAGGATCGCGGCGTCGCCGTGTGGCTCTCGACCGATCGCCAGGTCGGCCGCTCGACCGACAGCGCGAAGACGCAGTACCTCGACCGCCTCGCGCACAAGGTCTACTGCGGCACCTCGTCGACGGCGAGCTGCGTCGGCTCGAGCGCCGACGCGATCTCGCACACCAAGCTCTTCATCTTCTCGACGGCGACGGCGCCCGATGGCGCCGTGCACGCCAAGGTCTCGTGGTTCGGCTCGGCCAACCAGACCCAGGCCAGCGGCATGAAGACGTTCAACAACACCGTCACCGTCTACGGCGACGGCCCGCTCTACGATCGCTTCCGCGGGTACCTCGACGACCTCTTCGGCCAGCGCCGCCGCGCCGACTACTACGATCCCGACTCCGGCCGCGGCCACATCCTCGCGGCCGCCGCCGACATCTACATCTCGCCCGAGACCGGCACCGACCTCGTCGTGAACCGCCTCGACGATCTCACGCCCGACGCCGATTGCCGCGTGCGCGTCATGCAGGCGTCGATCCGCGACAGCCGCATGGACGTGGTCTCGCGCATCGTCGCGATGAAGCGCGGCGGCTGCAAGGTGTGGGTCGTGGCCAGCACCGTCGAGCCGCGCGCCCTCGACGCGCTACGCGGCGCCGGCATCTCCGTCCGCAAGCACCACGTCCACGACAAGGTGTTCGTGGTGCGCGCTCGCTTCGGCGGCGCCGAGCAGCTGCGCGTCTACACGGGCAGCCACAACCTCAGCATCTCGGCCAACCAGAAGTACGACGAGATCTTCGTCAAGCTCGCCGCCGAGAACGCGACCACGCATCCGGTCTACGACGCGTACTTCACGCACTTCAACGACGCGTACAACGGCGGCACGACCTACTAGGCTAGTTCGGAGCGTCGGCGCTGGCTTCGGCCTCGCCGTCATTGCAGCCGGCGATCGACATCCGCATCGGCCAGCCGCCTTCCTCGGCGCGGACCTTGTGCGCCTTCTCGGGGCCGATCTTCGCCGCGAGCAACTGCTCGGCCTCCTCGCCGAGGTTCGCGAACGCCCGGAAGTAGCGCTCGTACGGCGACGTGCGCGACAGATCGGTCGGCGTGGGCAGGAGCCCCGCGCGCTCGTGCGAGATGCGCTTCTGCAGCGCCGACGGCTCGTCGGGTCCGGCCTTGTCCTGGATCTCCTGGGCCATCGAGTCGGCGGAGAGCTGGTCCGCGCCCGCGCTGTCGCCGGTCGCCTCGACGTACCAGCCGCGCACGCGCAGCTCCCATGACTTCTTCAGATCGGCGAGCGCCTGGTTCACCTGCGCCAGCTCCTCGGCGGTGAGGCCCATCGCCTCGGCCTGCTCGGGTCCGAACCGTAGCCCGGTGCCACGCATCACCGGCGGGATGTCGAGCTTCACGCCGCACTCCTTGGCGAGTGCCAGGAGCTCGTCCTTGGAGGGATTCAACCAGTCCTCGATCTCGCCGTGGCCCGGACCGCCCTTGCGGCGCAGCACGCCTCCGCCCCCGGCGATCGCGCCCTCGAGATCCTCGAGACGCGTCGAGAGCGCGGCGATCTGCTCGCGCTGCGCCTTGTCGCGCACGAGCAGGTCCTCGCGCGTGATGTTGGCCGACGGCTCGGCGGGGATCTCGATCGCGACCGGCCGTCCCGCGACGAGCGACGGTAGCGGCGGTGCGCCGTCGAGCGTGACCTTCTCGCCGGCCTTCACCTCGGCCTTGCCGCTCGGGCTGGCGACGAGGACCTTGCCCTCGTACACGGTGACCACCGCGGCGGTGGCGATGGCAGCGCCGGCGGCGGCGCCGAGAACACTGGCTTTCGATGGCTTCATCGGAATGACCTCCACACGGAAACAGGTGCCGGTGACGCGGATCTCGCCCGCCGGCGTGGTGACGACGAACGGCGCACCGGCCGATCGATCGACGCGATAGAAGATGTCGCCCGACTCCTGGCGCACGGTGAGCGCGTCACCGTCCTTGCGCCAGCCGAACGCGGCGCCGGCCTCGGCGACGGCGACGCCACGGCCCCCGAGCTCGACGCTCTCGCGCGCCTCGAACGCGCGGCTCGCCACCATGACGTTGGCCGGGGCGTGCGCCGACGGCCAGGCCACGTACGCGATCGCCGCCGCCGACGCGAGCGCCGCGGCAACACCGACGACGAGCGGCCAGCGCGCGCGGCGCGGTCCGGGCGCGCCGCCACCGGCCGCCATCGCGGCCACGTCGAGGCGATCGGCGAAGCCGGCGGGCGGGCCGGGCGGCTGCCAGCGCTGGAGCTGGTCGAGCCCGTCGAGATCGTCGCTCATGGATGTACCTCCGCAAGCGCGCGCCGCAGGGCATCGCGTGCGCGCGAGAGTCGTGACTTCACGGTGCCGAGATCGATCTCGAGAGCGCGCGCGATGTCGGCGTAGTCGAGGCCGTGCAGCTCGCGCAGCACGAACGCCGCGCGATGCTCGGGCGACAGATCGGCGAGCGCGCGATCGATCGCCGTGGCGATGCGGCGCCGATCGATCGCGTCGTCGGCGCGATCGCCGGTGCTCGCAGCGCTCGGCGCGATGTCGTCGACGAGGATCGGCGATGCCGGCCGCCGGCGCAGCTCGTCGATCGCGCGGCGCGACGCGATGGTGAGGATCCAGGTCGAGAGGCGCGCCGGGCCCGCGGTCTGGAACGACGGCAGCTGCCGGAACACGGCGAGGAACGTCTCCTGCGCCAGGTCCTCGACCGTCGCGCGCCGGCCGCCGCCCAGCATGCGGCCGAGCAGCGCGAACACGGCGCTCTGGTGATGCTGGACCAGCGCGCGCCACGCGGCCGCGTCGCCCCGCTGCGCGCGGGCAAGCGTGACGTCGTCGAGCTCGCCGCGGGGCGGTGCTCGATCGGCGGGATCACGCGGGGCCAGGGCCACGGTCGTCATTGTGATTCATTCGCGCGCCCCGCTCTTTGCGGCTGGCGCTCATGGGTGCTTACTCGTAGAGGCCGGCGAAAGGTTCCCGAGAAAGTGAACCGCGCGCCCGGCGGCCACGGCGCGGGCCTTGCTCGGTGGCGGGGACGTCATGGGCCGCATTTCTGGTTCCGCCGGGTTAGCCATCGTCCTGTTGCCTTTCGCAACGCTCGCCTGCAATCCGCCGCCGAATGGTGGCGGCGGGGACGACGATACGACCGACCCCGACGCCGGCGTCACCTCCCCCGACGCCGACGACCTCGACACCCCGTCGGGCTGCGCCCCCGGGGCCGCCGGCGTGGCCTGCGTGATCGCCCTGCACGAGGAGGTGCGCACCAGCTGCGACGCGACTCGCCTCACCGAGCTCACCGCCGAGCTCCAGTCGCGCAAGGGTGCCTTCCCGCTCTGGGACGCCGGCACTGCGCTCTTCGCCGCGGACGCCGAGCTCGCGGTCGCCGGCGCGTGGAACGGATGGGTCACGAACGCGACGCGCACGACCGCGCTCTGCAACGGCGCGCTCTTCACGGCGACCGCCGCCGTCCCGACGGGCTTCCATCCGTACAAGATGGTCGCCGGCTCGACGTGGATGCTCGATGCGTGGAGCTGGTCGTTCGCGTACGACGACTTCGCCGGCAACGCCGACGGCAAGAACTCGGTGCTCGACACCCACGACTCGGGTCGCGGACATCTCGTCGCCGTCCCCGAGCAGGTGTGCTCCACGGCGCTCGGCAACTGCCGCAACATGGCCGCGTACCTGCCGCCCGGCTACGACGCGCCCGCCAACGGCGCGCGCCGCTATCCGGTGGTGTTCATGCACGACGGGCAGAACGTCTTCGACGATCACGACTGCTGCTTCGGCCACACCGGCTGGGAAGTGAACGTCGCGCTCGACGCGGAGATCGCCGCCGGCCGCGTCGAGGAGACGATCCTCGTCGCCGTCGATCACGCGGGCGCCGGGCGCAACGACGAGTACGGGTGGTCGGAGTCGGTGGGCGGCAAGCAGGAGACGTTCATGACGTTCCAGATCGAGACCGTGCAGCCGCGCGCCGCGTCGCTGTGGCGCCTCGATCCGGCGCGCCTCTACGTCGCCGGCTCGTCGCTGGGCGGGCTCATCTCGATGCGCCTCGCGCTCGAGCACCCCACGGTGTACGCGGGCGCGGCGTCGCTCTCCGGCGCGTTCTGGCCCGGTCAGGACACCGACACCGCGCTGCGCGATCGCCTGCCCTCGATCGGCAAGGTGCCGGTCGCGGTCTACCTCGATCACGGCGGCACCGCACAGAGCGGCGGCGACGGCTACGCCGACTCGATCGAGATCCGCGATCAGCTGGTGGGGCTGGGCTGGCTGCGCGCGGACTCGCCGTCGTGCACGCGCGGCGTCGACGCGGTCTGCTACCACCACGAGCCGGGCGCGACGCACGACGAGCTCGCGTGGCGCGATCGCAGCTGGCGGTGGCTGCGCTTCCTCGTCGGTCGCTAGCAGGGGTTGACCGACCCCACGTGGGGCGGCGGGTCCCGGAGCGGGGTCGCCGGCCCGTCGCAAGCCCCTGGATCCATGGGCGGCCGCGGGGCACGGCCGTTGCTACATGGTCAGGACATGCAGCCCAGCCGCGCGACGCTACTCGCTTCCAGTCTCGGTCTCCTCCTCTCCGCCTGCGTGGTCGGCAGCGAGGATCCGGGCGGCGGCGGCGGCGGCGACGACGACGTCCCTCCACCGACGGGCATCGCCGGCAGCATCACCAGCAACCAGACCTGGAGCGGCGCGCAGACCATCACGGCCAACGCGACGATCGAGGCCGGCGTCACCGTCACCGTGTCCGCGGGCGCGGCGATCGAGGCCAAGGACGGCGTCACGCTGCGCGTGAAGGGCACGCTGCGCGTCGAGGGCACCGAGGCCGCGAAGGTCACGTTCCTCCCGACCACCGACGCGCTGACGTGGGCCGGCATCGTTGCCGACGCGGGCGGCACGGTCGACCTCGCCTACGTCGAGGGCACCGACGTGGCGACGCTGGTCTACTGCCACACCGGCGCGACGTGCGATCTCGACCACGTCGTGTTCGACGACCTCGGCAAGGCGCTGATCGTCGAGGGCACCGCGACGCTCACGAAGTCGCGCATCAGCAAGGTCCAGAACGGCGGCATCACCGTCTCGAACGGCGACCTCACCATCACCGACTCGTTCATGCTGACCTCGTCGGGCGACGTGATCGTGCAGAACGGCGGCTCGCTCGTGATCGACCACTCGGAGGTCGGCGAGGCGATGGGCAGCTACGAGCACTGCGATCTGCACATCGGCTCGGCCGGCACGCTGCGCATCACCAACTCGAACATCCACTCGGGCGTCTACGGGATGATGCTCGGTGGCACGAGCGGCGCGGTCATGCAGTACAACAACTGGACCGAGAACGGCGCCGGGACCGACATCAGCGAGGTCGGCGTGAACACCAACGTCGACCTCCGCTTCAACTACTGGGATCAGGGCGCGCCGAGCATGGGCGCGGCGTACAACGTCGCGAGCGCGGCCACGGCGCGCATCGCCGACGCCGGCCCGCGGCCGTGAGCTGACGCGCGCTACGGCGTCGCGCCGAGCGCTGCGTCACCGGGCAGGATCTCCTCGAGGATGCGTGGGCCGTTGCCGCCCGGCGGCTCGAGCAAGTACACGCCCACGAGATCCTCGCCGCTCTGGAACGCAGCCCACGTCTTCGTGCCCTCGGGCACGGGCTGACGCGCGGAGATGCGGGCGCGCGCGTCCGGCGAGACCGGTTGCTCGAGCGCGCGCTTCTCGACCAGCTGGTTCCAGCGCTCGGCGGCCCGCGTGTCGTCGACCCAGCGCTCGAAGCGCTGCACGCGCACGAGGCGGCCGGCCTCGTAGTGCGCGATGACCCACGCGTCGCCGTACCCGGTGCCGGGACGATCGCATTGTGGATAGACCTCGTCGGCCTTGGCCGGCTCGACCTGCGCGCAGAAGTCGTAGTGGCGCAGCGCCGACGCCGTGTCCGAGCGCGACATCCCGAGTGAGACGAAGAGCGGCCCCTCCCCTCGCTGTGACGCACATCCCGTCGCGGCGAACGCGAGCAGGAAGGAGATACCGATTCCCCCGATTCGGCCGGACCTCATGTGTGGAGACACCTTATCAACGCGCGGGCCCGGTGGTATAGGCGGCGAATGCCGAACCGGTGCGTGCTGTGGGTCGTGGCCCTCTCGTTCTCCGCGTCGCTCGCCGCCTGCGGCAGCGACGGCATCGGGCCGCCGCGCACCTCGCCGCCCTCGTCGACCGTACCCGACGCGCGGTTCGTCATCGAGGGCGTGCCGTACTGGTGGCTCGTCGGCAACGACCTCACCCCGGGGCAAGACACGGTCTCCATCTCGGTGACCGCGCCGCCCGAGACCGAGGTCCTCGACGTCTGGGTGGCGCGCGGCCCGGGCCAGCGGCTCACGCTCGACGCGGCGACGGGCAAGTTCGTCGGCGACCTCGACATCAGCGAGGTCGAGCCCGGCGAGCACGACATCATCATCGCGGCCGACGGCTCCGACACCGGCAGTGGCTTCGTCCTCTTCAATCGGACTCACCCGCTCTATTTCCTGGTCACCACAGACTGGGATTTCGCCGAGCCCGGTCAGGTCGCGCTCGACTACCACGATCAGATTCGCACCAACCACCCCGACATGAAGTTCACGCACTTCATCGGGCCGTACACGTTCACCGATCCGGTGCTGCCCGAGCAGCGCAAGGCCGACCTCGCGGCGTGGGCCATCGCGCGCCGCGACCAGTACAACGACGAGATCGGGCTCCACATCCACCCGTGGTGTCACTTCGTGGAGAGCGCGGGCCTGACCTGCATCACCGATCAGTCGACGGTGAACCCCAACGATCCCAGCGGCTACACCATCAAGCTCGAGGCGTACGGCCAGGCCAACTTCGAGACCCTCCTCACCCGCGCCGACGAGATCTTCATGCAGCGCGGGCTCGGCAAGCCCGTGACGTTCCGCGCCGGCGGCTGGACGGCGACGATCGACACGCTCAAGGCGCTCGCCAACAAGGGCTACATCGCCGACACGAGCGCCAACAACTGGGCTCGTATGGAGGAGTGGATTGGAGACGGGACTCTCTACACCTGGAACATGACCAACTGGTCGATGATCGACGACACCAGCCAACCGTACTACCCGAATACTACTGATAAGCAGTCGGGGGCGGCGCCCAACGTGCGCATCCTCGAGGTCCCAGACAATGCGATCATGGTCGACTACGTGACTCGCGCCGAGATGGTGGAGATCTTCGGCAAGGTCTGGGACGGCACCGCGCTCGCCGCGCCGCACACGTACATGATGGGCTTCCACCCGTCGCAGAACATGACGCAGGGCGAGTACAGCCGCGTCGACGGCATTCTCGACCACGCCGACATGTACCGTGCCTCGCAGCATCTCGGTCCGGTGGTGTACGCGCGGCTGAAGGACATGCCGGTCGTCTGGCCGGCGCCCTGATCGAGCGCGCGATCGAGCGCTACGGATCACCCGAGTCCGGTGATCGGTTTCTGGTTGTGGCCATTGACGGCGATTGGCAATTCGCGCCTACCATGCGACTTGCAACTCAACGTCAGGACTTCGACATGACCGAGATCGAGCAGCGCATCAATGACCTGGTCTCCAGCTTCATCAACGACATCACCAAGCTCGCGCGCCAGGCGGCGCTGACCACGCTGGCGGAGGCGCTCGCCGGCGTCGGTGGAACGGTCATCAGCGACCTCCGTCTTCCTTCGGCGCGCGGTCGTCGTGGCAAGAGCTCGATGTTCTCGGGCGGGCGCCGCCCGAAGGGCGCCAAGCGTGCCCAGGGAGAGATCGAGAAGCTGAAGGACGCGGTGCTCGCGCACATCAAGGAGCACCCGGGCGAGCGCATCGAGCAGATCAACGGTCACATGGGCACGCGCACCTCGGACCTGTCGCTGCCGCTCAAGAAGCTCATCTCCGACGGCGCCGTCCGCACCGAGGGCGATCGCCGCGCCACCAAGTACTTCCCCGGCGACGGCACGCCCAAGGGTGGCAGCCGCAAGCGTCGCAAGAAGAAGGACTGAGCAAGGTCCAGTGCAGCAGGCGGCGGCCGAGTGTTGATACATTCGGCCCGTGCCAGCCGACATCATCCCGCGCCGCGTCCTCGAGCAGGCGCGCCGCCGCCCCGCCAGCCACGCCTACTTCGCCAAGCAGCAAGGCGTGTGGCGACCGACGACGTGGCGCACGTACGTCGACGAGATCCGCACGGCCGCGCGCGCCCTCATCGGGCTCGGCTTCCCGCGCGGCGGCAAGGTCGCCATCCTCGGGTTCAATCGACCCGAGTGGGTGATCTTCGATCACGCGGCGATGATGGCGGGCGGAGTTCCCGCAGGCATCTACACGACGTGCTCGCCAGAAGAGGTGCAGTACATCGTCCACCACAGCGAGTCGTATGCCGTGCTGGTGGAGGACCTGAATCAGTGGAAGAAGGTCCAGGCGCAGCGCGCGAACCTGCCGCTCCTGCGCCACGTGATCACGATGAAGGGCTGCCCGCCCATCGACGATCCGCTGGTGCTGTCGTGGGACCAGTTCATGGCCAAGGCCGGCCCCGTCGCCGACAAGGCGCTCGACGACCGCATCGACACGATCGAGCAGGACGAGCTGGCGACGCTCATCTACACCTCGGGCACGACGGGTCCGCCCAAGGGCGTGATGCTGTCGCATCGCAACCTGGCGTGGACGGCACAGACCATGATCGATCACGGCGGTGCGCGCGCCGGTGATTCGGGGCTGTCGTACCTGCCGCTCTCGCACATCGCCGAGCAGATGACGACGATCCTCCTGCCGGCCACGGCGGGCGCGACGGTCTACTTCGCCGAGTCGATCGAGAAGGTGCCGGACAACCTCAAGGAGGTGCAGCCGACCGTCGTGTTCGGCGTGCCGCGCATCTGGGAGAAGTTCCACGCCGGCGTGGCCGCCAAGCTCGGGCAGGCGACCGGGGCGAAGAAGAAGCTGGTCGCGTGGGTCCGCGACGTCTGCAAGCAGGTCACCGACCTGCGCAACCGCGGGCGCGAGCCGTCGGGCTTCCTCGCCGTGCAGTACCAGCTCGCCGACAAGCTGATGCTGTCGAAGCTCAAGCCGGCGCTGGGCCTGGGGCGCGCCCGCATGTGCGTCAGTGGCGCGGCGCCGATCTCGAGGGACGTGATCGAGTTCTTCGCGAGCCTCGACATCGTGATCCACGAGGTCTATGGCCAGTCCGAGGACACGGGCCCGACGTCGTTCAACATGCCGGGCGCGACGCGCTTCGGCACGGTGGGCCCGCCGCTGCCCGGCGTCGAGGTCAAGATCGCCGCCGATGGCGAGATCATGGTGAAGGGTCCGAACGTGTTCCTCGGCTACTTCAAGGAGCCCGAGGCCACCCGGGACGCGCTGGTCGACGGCTGGCTGCACAGCGGCGATCTGGGCGAGCTCGACCCGGACGGCTTCCTCACGATCACGGGTCGCAAGAAGGAGATCATCATCACCGCCGGCGGGAAGAACATCTCGCCCAAGAACATCGAGGCGGCGATCAAGGACTCGCCGCTGGTGAGCGAGGTGGTGGTGATCGGCGATCGCCGGAAGTTCCTGTCGGCGCTCATCACGCTCGACGAGGCGGCGGCCTCGGCGTTCCTCGGCGATCGCGCGAGCGCGGGCAGCTTGCACGAGCACGCCGACATCGGAGCGGCGATCCAGCAGCAGATCGATCAGGTGAACGAGAAGCTCGCGCGCGTCGAGCAGGTGAAGAAGTTCACCATCCTGCCGCGGCAGCTCGGCATCGACACCGGCGAGCTCACGCCGACGCTCAAGGTGAAGCGCAAGGCGGTGAACCAGAACTTCTCGCGCGAGATCGAGGCTATGTACGTGGAGTGATTCGCGGGTAGCGATGGGGGTGCGGGGTGGGTGATCCGGGAGGGACGCCTGCTCGTAAGGGCGACGTGGACAGCTTCAGGATGGTGCGGGGCAAGCCGCTGGTGTTCGCGGCGGGCGCACTCGGGCTGGCGGCGGTGCTCACCGCGTCGGCCGTGCTGGTCGCGCCGGCGGGTGCTCGCACGGTGACGCCGCGCACGCCGCGCAACGACGAGGTGATGGCGAGCGTCGAAGCCGGTCGGACCGAGCGAACGACGAGCGCAAGCGCGTTCGCGTCGAAGGACGCGCTCGCGCAAGCGCGTCGTCACATCGAGCTCGCACGCGAGCTCGGCGATCCGCGGCACCTGGGGCGGGCGCAAGCCGCGCTGGCGCCGTGGTGGAACGACGCTGCGCCCGGCGACGAGGTGCTGCTGTTGCGCGCCACGATCCGGCAGTCGCTGCACGACTTCGCGGGCGCGCGCGCCGACCTCGACACGCTGATTGTCCGTAACCCGGACGATGCGCAGGCGCGTCTGACCCGCGCCGTGGTTGCCACCGTCATGGGAGATGCCGACACCGCGCTCGCCGATTGCGCCCGCGTGGGCACGCTGGTCGGCGAGCCGTGGGCGTCGGCCTGCGCCGCGCCGCTCGCCACGCGCGACGGTGGCACGCGCGCCGCGTACGCGCGGCTGCGAGGGATCGTGGACGGAATGCGCGCGCCGGGCACGGGCACGGGCATGGGCAAGAACACGAACGTGGGCGGAGCGCCGGGCGAGGCGTGGGCGACGACCTCGCTCGGCGAGCTCGCGCGGGCCGCCGGCGACGACGTCGCCGCCGAGGCGCACCTCCGTCGCGCGCTCGAGCTGTCGCCCGGCGACGTGTACACGCTCGGCGTGCTCGCCGATCTGCTCGTCGACGGCGGTCGGGCCGCCGAGGCGGTGGCGCTGCTCGACGCACACGCCGAGCCCGACCCCCTGCGGCTGCGCCTCGCCGTCGCGGCGCGCGCCGCCGGTGACCTCGGCGCCACCGCTCACGCCGCCATCGTGCGCCGCGGGATCGAGGCGGCCGCCGCGCGCGGCGACACCACACACCTGCGCGAGCGCGCGCGCTACTTCCTCGACGTCGACCCGGACGCCGACGAGGCGCTGCGCGCCGCCATCGGGAACTGGAAGCTCCAGCGCGAGGCCGCCGACGCCCGCGTCTTCCTCGAGGCCGCCGCCGCCGCCGGCGATCGCGCCGCGGCCGCGCCGGTCCTCGCGTGGATGGACGAGGCGCGCATCGATGACGCCGTGCTCGCCCGCGCTCGGGTCCGGCTCGAGGGTCGGAGATGAGCACGCCCGCGCCCACCATCCGTCGCGCCGCCATCGGCGCCGGCGTCGCCGTCTGGCTCGCGATGACGGCCGCGCTCGTCGGCGTCGCCAGCGCGCACACGCTCTCCGACGGCTATGTCGAGCTCGCCACCGATCGCGCCACGGTCCGCGGCCGCGTCGACCTCGCCGCGCGCGACCTGCATGACGCGCTCGGCCTCGACGACGGCGACGGGCGCCTCCGCTGGGCGGAGGTCACCGCGCACGACGCCGCCATCCGCGCGTACGTCACCGATCGCATCCGTCTCTCCACGGCCGCCGGCCCCTGCCCGCTCACGGCCGGCGCGCTCACGGCGCTCGACCGCGCCGACGGCACGCACGTCGCCATCGCCGTCACCGCGCGCTGCGCCGGAGCCGCGGAGCCCCTCACCGTCGACTACCGCGCGCTCTTCGACGTCGACGCGACACACCGCGGGCTCCTCCGCCTCGACGGCGCGCACGGCACGGCCGCCGCGATCGCGCGCGCCCCCGGTCCCGTCACGCTCGACGGCGGCGCCGGCGTCTCCGTCCTCGGCTTCGTGCGCGAGGGCGTCTGGCACATCTGGATCGGCCTCGATCACATCCTCTTCCTCGTCGCGCTGCTTCTCCCCGCCGTCTACTCGTCGTCCCGGCAACCGGCCCGGCGCCGCGCGTGGGTCCCGGCCGACGACTTCCGCACCGTCCTGCGTGACGTGCTCGAGATCGTCACCGCGTTCACGCTCGCCCACTCGATCACGCTCGTCGTCTCCACCGTCGGGTGGCTGCGCCTGCCGCCGCGCTTCATCGAGACCGCCATCGCCGTCTCGGTCGCGCTCGCCGCCGCCAACAACCTGGTCCGCGTCGTCGACGCCCGCTGGGCCGTCGCCTTCGCGCTCGGCCTCGTGCACGGCTTCGGCTTCTCGAACGTGCTGGCGGATCTCGGCCTGCCCGGCGACGGCCTCGTCGCCGCGCTCCTCGGCTTCAACCTCGGCGTGGAGATCGGCCAGGCGGCGATCGTCCTCGCCTTCTTGCCGCTCGCGTACGCGCTGCGGCGAACCGCGGCGTATCGCGTCGCGCTCGTGACGGGCTCCGCCGCCACGTGCCTGCTCGCGATGCACTGGTCCCTCGACCGCCTCACGACCTGACGCGAAGGAGCCCCTCATGCGCACCTGGCTACCCATCCTCGGGGTGGCACTGGCGGCCTGCGGCCGCGAGTCCACTCCACCACCGAAACCCGAACCGGCGGCAACACCACCGGCGGCACACGCCGCCACGATGAAGCGGCTCGACCAGCTCGCGGCGACCAGCGATCGCGTCTCCGCCGAGTCGATGAAGACCGTCGGCGGCCGCCTGCAGTACGAGGCGACACACCGCCCCGCCGCCGCCGCTTCACCGCGCGTCGAGGCCGTGCTCGCGTCGCTCGACGCCGCCGGCGTCAGACTCGCCGAGCAGAAGCAGTACATCGCGATGACGGTCAAGGCCGCGTACTGCGTCGGCGGCCAGACCCAGGACGGCCTCTCGATCGCCGTGTGCGAGTACGAGACGCCGGCCGCGGCCGAGGCCGGACGGACGTTCGTCACCGAACGCTTCCGCATCCCCGATCTCGACCGCGCCATCCACGTGCGTGGCGCGACCACGCTCGCTCTCGGTCACCACGTCAGCTTGCCACTGGGCGATGTCGCCCGGCGCGCCGAGCAGGCGTTCCGCACGATGTGAAAGAACCAGGAGGACACATGCGTAATCGATGGATCGGAGGGGCGCTGTTGCTCGCAGCGGCCGCACTCCCACTGAATCAGAGCCAGGCGTCGTCGCACCGCGAGGCGCCGTTCATCACCAAGAACCCCAAGGTGGACGGCACCGACTTCTACATGTTCCGCAGCTACGAGACGGGACGCGACGGCTACGTCACGTTCATCGCCAACTACATCCCGCTGCAGGCGGCGTACGGCGGCCCCAACTACTTCACGATGGATCCCGACGCCCTCTACGAGATCCACGTCGACAACAACGGCGATGCCAACGAGGACCTCACGTTCCAGTTCGACTTCGACTCGGCGCTCGCGTCGTCGGGGAACGGCCTCGCGCTGACGGTCGGCCCGACCGGCAACCAGCGCACGGTCGCGGTGCCGCTGTCCAACATCGGCGCGATCACGGCCGGCGCCAGCTTCGATGCCGACCAGAACGTGCAGGAGACGTACACCGTCAAGGTCGTGCGCGGGGATCGCCGCACCGGCACGGCGCAGGACATCACCGCGGTGGGCGGCGGCACCACCTTCAGGAAGCCGGTCGACAACATCGGCACGAAGACGTTCCCCGACTACGCCGCGTACGCCGCGGCGCACGTCTACAACGTCACCATCCCCGGCTGCACGCCGCCGGCGTCGACCAGCGCGCGCGTGTTCGTCGGCCAGCGCGCGGAGGCGTTCGCCGTCAACCTCGGCCAGATCTTCGACCTCGTGAACATGAGCGGCACCGGCGGCACCGCCAACCCGCTCGGCGCGCAGGATCAGGGCTTCAACACGATCCAGTACGCCAACGTCACGTCGATCGCGATCGAGGTGCCGACCGCGTGCCTGGGCGAGAACGCGCAGGACACGATCATCGGCGGCTGGACGACCGCCAGCGTGCGCCAGGCGCGCGTCATCAACCCGACCGCGACGTACGAGAACCCGGCCCGCGAAGGCGGACCGTGGGTGCAGGTGTCGCGCCTCGGGATGCCGCTCGTCAACGAGGTCGTGATCGGCCTCAAGGACAAGGACCGGTTCAACAGCTCCGAGCCGAGCGGTGACGCGCAGTTCGCCGACTACGTCACACACCCGACGCTGCCCGAGCTCCTCGAGATCCTCTACGGCGCGGCGACGTTGCCGGCGCCCAACAACTTCCCGCGCACCGATCTCGTCGCGGCGTTCCTCACCGGCGTCACCGGCGTGAACAACACGGGCGCGACGCTGTCGGAGATGCTGCGTCTGAACTTCGGGCTCCCGGCGACCGCCGCCGCGAGCCAGAACACGTTCGGCGCCGCGCTGTGCTTCGATCGCACCGCGACGGGCGGCGTGCTCGACACCGGCAACGCCGGCTGCGACCCGGCCGGCTTCCCCAACGGTCGCCGCCCGGCCGACGACATCACCGACATCGAGCTGCGCGTGGCCGAGGGCTACCTCGCGCCGACCGGTGACGCGGCCGCGGGCGGTGCCGGCATCGTCGACGGCGCCTACATCGGCAACGCGACGTCGATGCTGGCCGGCTTCCCGTACCTCAACCACCCGAAGCCGGGGTCGCCATGAGGTCGGCGCGCGCGCTGGCGGCGGTCGCGCTGGCACTCGCGATCGCCGCGTGCGGCGACGATGAAGGCGGCGGCGGCAACACCGACGCCCCCAATCCCGACGGCACCCTGACCGACGCCATGGACGTCGACGCGCCGCCGGCGGCGACGCTCACCACGTTCGTCGTCGATCTGGTCACGAACCAGACGGCGGGCAACACCAACCCGCGGGCGTATGCCGACTTCGAGACGTTGCCCGACCCGGACTCGACCAACCCGGCCGCGTACAACTCGCTCTTCCCCTAGCGAGTCAGAGTCTTCGACGGCGTTTCACGCCCCGCCGACCAGCGAGCCCACATGGGCTCACCCCGGAACCTTCGCCCGGGGACGCTGGTTGGCGGGGCGTTTCCTTCGTTCGAGTCGGAATCACCGTGTATTCTCCGCGCCGCGAGTGACCGGGGACGCACGTCGCCGACGTCTGGGGAATCCGCTCTCGTGGCGGATGTCCGATCGTTGCTACGCGATCGCGCTCCTCCTGACGGGCACGACCTTCCTCATCGGCGCCGCGCAGGCGCTCGGCGGCTGGCCGTTCCTGCCGCCCGAGAGCAAGGCCGCGGATCTGATCGGGTTCAACGTCATCGCGTTCGTTTCGTGGGCGATCCTCGCCGTGGTCGCGCGGCTCGCCCGCGGCCGCGACGGCGACGGCGTGTGGCTCGCGCTCGCGACCGTGCTCCTCTACGCCCTCACGCTCGCCGCGTTCACGCTGTTCACCGGGCCATTCGGCGCGCCGGGCTGGATCGGCTTTCTCGGCGGCGCGGTGATCGGCTATGTCGTCTTCCCGCGCTGGGTGTCGCTCGGCGGCACCATCATCTATGTGGTGCTCGTCATCGTCGGGGCCGTGCTGCTCTCCGAGGGCCGCTTCGAAGGAACGATGCTGGAGGCGGCCTCGCGCACGGTGCGGCTCGAGCGGGCCGACATCGTGCGCGGCGCGGTGGCCACGCTCATGATGAGCGGCCTCACCTTCACGATCATCATGTGGATCATCGACCGCTGGCGCGACCGCGAGGCGCGCTTCGAGCGGCTGGCCACGACCGACCCGCTCACCGGCGTCGCCAACCGCCGCCTCCTGTTCGACGTGTCGAAGCGCGAGCTCGCGCGCAGCCGTCGCTACGGCACGCCGACGTCGCTCATCATCATCGACCTCGACCACTTCAAGTCGATCAACGACAAGTACGGCCACCTCGTCGGCGACCGCGCCCTGAGCCACGCCGCCGACATCCTCGGCGAGGCGATCCGCGACGCCGACATGATCTCGCGCTACGGCGGCGAGGAGTTCGGGATCCTGTTGCCGATGACCGACCTCGACGGCGCGTTCGAGGTCGCGGAGCGGTGTCGCACGCGACTCGCGGACCGCCCGTTCCAGGTCAACGGCGACAACGTGCAGATCACCGCCAGCCTCGGCGTGGCGAGCACGATCAAGGAAGGCGACGTCGACGAGCTCTTGCGCCGCGCCGATGACGCCTTGCTGCGCGCGAAGGCGACGGGAAGGAATCGGACGGAGCGGGCATGAGGCGCTGCTAGAGCGCGTCGGCGAGGATCGGCAGCGCCGTTCCAAGCGATTCCTCGAGCTTGGCAGCGGCGATCGAGTCGCCGCGCGTCGGGCCGAGGTTGATGATGGCGACGGGGACGGCCCGCTCGGCGGCTCGGAGGACGAAGCGGTAGCCCGAGAAGACCGCGAGCGAGGAGCCGGCGACGAGGAGCGCCTCGGCGCGATCGAAGAGCGCCCACGCCAGGTTCGTGGTGACGGCGGGCACGTTCTCGCCGAAGAGGACGACGTCGGGCTTGAGGACGCCGCCGCAGGGGAGGCATGGCGGCACGACGAAGTCGGCGACCGCGGCGTCCGAGAGATCGGCGTCGCCGTCGGGCGCGACGGCGGCCGGGCGCTCGGTGATCTGCGGATTCGCGAGGAGGAGGCGCTCCTGCATGGAAGCGCGGGTGCACGTGGTCCGGCAGTCCAGGCAGCGCACGCGCGCGAGCGCGCCGTGGAGCTCCACGACCTCGCGCGAGCCCGCGGCGGTGTGGAGCCCGTCGACGTTCTGCGTGATCACGCCCGCGATGACGCCGCGCTCCTCGAGTGACGCCACCGCCTGGTGGGCCGCATTGGGACGCGCGGCCTGCATGAGCGGCCAGCCCGCGGCGCTGCGCGCCCAGTAGCGCTTGCGCACGTCCGCGCTCTGCACGAACTCGCGGTACTGGATCGAGCGCCGCGGCGAGCGCCCCGCGCCGCGATAGTCGGGGATGCCCGACTCCGTCGACATCCCCGCGCCGGCGAGCACGACGACCCGCCGCCCTCGCAGCACGTTCGCGAGCGCGTCCATCATTGTTGCCTCGTGCCGGCCGGCTCGCGCTGCGCGCTCGGCCGCTTCGTCGCGGGCGCTACCCCGTTCCTCGCTTCGCTCGCTGCCCCACTCCTCGCGGCTGGTCGGCACATCACTTCTTGAGCGGGTTGGTCGGCCGCGCGTTCTTGATGGCCTTCTGCACGCGCCTCATGCAGTCCTGCTCGGTCTCGGTGCCGTCCTTCACGAACATGAGCGGCTGCATGATCGCCGCGTCGTACTCTTCTTGCGTCAGCCGGCCGCGCTTCAGCATCAGGCCAAGGATGCGGTCGATCTTGCTGACCGTCCACTTGGTCAGCGTGCCCTGGCAGTACTGCTTGTAGCGGGCCTTGGGCGACGGCAGGATCGACGAGAAGAACGCCGCCTCCTTGGGCGTGATGTCCCGGGGCGCCTTGCCGAAGTAGTGGCGCGCCGCCGGCCCGATGCCGTAGAGGCCCGGACCGAACTCGATCGCGTTCACGTAGATCTCGAAGATGCGGTCCTTCTCCAGCACCTGCTCGATCGAGTACGTGAGGAAGAGCTCCTGCAGCTTTCGCGACAGCGTCTTCTCGCGATAGAGCAGCACGTTCTTGACGGTCTGCATCGTGATCGACGACGCGCCGTACTTGAAGTAGCCGGCGTCGAGGTTCTTGATGAGCGCGGTGCGGAACTCCTTCGCGATGAAGCCGCGGTGCTTGTAGAACGCGGAGTCCTCGGTCGTCATGAACGAGTTGAGGATGTGCGGCGAGACCTCGGTGATCGGCACGAAGTCGGGGTTCTCCGGCCCGATCATGAAGCCGACCCACTGATCGCGCTCGACCTCCACGAAGTGCTCGAACGACTCCTCGAGCCGCTCCAGCTCCTCGGGCGACTTCAGGATGCGGCACGCGAACAGCGTCACCGAGCCGCCGAGCTGCGTCGCCGGCAGGTCGGAGAGATCGATCGCCACCGTGAGGTCGGTGGAGAACGTGCCCTTCAGCTTGAAGCCCTGCATGTACGGCGTCATCTCGGGCGGGAACGCCTCGAGCGCCTTCTGGCAGGGCAGCGGCGCGATCACGAAGCGCGCCGTCACGGCCGCGCGCTCGCGCGTCCCGCCGGCGGGCGTGACGCCGCCGGGCAACGCCACCGTGCCGGTCAGCTTGAACGGCAGCTCGCGCGACACGAAGTCGCCGCGCGTGAGCGCGAGCGTGCGCGTGCGCTTGTCGACCGAGCCCGCGATGTCGCCCGACACGTCCAGGTCGGGCACCGGGCGGTCGGCGAGCATCGGGTGCCCCACCGTCAGATCGTGCAGGTGGAACCCACCGACGAAGCCGGTGACGTCACCCGCGAACGTCAGCTTGAGCGCCGCGTCGACCGTCGTCTTCTGGTAGTCGACGAGCGAGCTCTTCTCGAGGATGGGCCGCAGACGTTCGAGGCTGAAGCGATCCGCACGCACCTCGATCTCGCCGTGATTGGTCTTGGGGTCGACCCACCCGCTCGCCGTCCACAGCTTGTCGGCGACGCCGCCGTAGCCGCCCTCGAGTGACACGGCGAGCCGACCGGCGGCGTTCTCCTCGCGCAGCGTGCCGGTCACGCCGGTGAGCGCGAGCCCCTTCCACGGCGTGAGCTCACCGCCGGTGATCACGACCTTCTTGCCGTCGGCGTCGTCGGTGACGGTGACCTTGGTCGCGGACAGCACGCGGATCGGCCCGGCCGCCACCGCCGTCCCCGGCGCGCGCACCGCCGCGTCGGGTGCATCGGGCGGCGGCGCGTCGCCGGGATCGAGCGAATCGCCCAGCGTGTCCTCGATGTGCGCGACGTCGATCGCGAACGCGTCCTTCAACCACTCGCCGATCTCGGCGTCGACCTCGATGCGATCGATCGTCATCTCGGATCGTCCGGGCTCGAACCTACCCGCGAGCTCGCCGGCGCCGCCGTGGACCTCGTGCTGCTCGTCGTCGACCGCGATCGTCAGGCCGCTCGCCGTGGCCAGCCGAGGCCGCAGGCCCGAAAGACTGCTGCCGCGCTTCTTCGCGCCGGCCTCGCCCGTGTCGTTCTTCCGGCCCGCGAACCGCTCCTTCAGATCGTCGATGTTGCTGGTGCCGTCGGGCCCGCGTCGCACCGAGACCGCTCCGCCCTTCACGTCGATGCGGTCGATCTTCGCGCTCGCCACGAACGACTGCCACGTGTCGAACGTGATGTCGACGCGATCGAGCCGCACCAGCGGCGCATCCTTGTCGCCGGCGCCGCGCACCGTGACGTCGCGCAGGACCGCGTGCCCGAGCGAGATGTCCACGCCGCCGATCGCGACCTTGCGCCCGAGCTTGGTCTCGAGCCTGGGCACGACCTTCGAACGCACGTACCAGGCGCCGACGCGCGGATAGACCATGGTCAGCGCGATGACCACGAGCAGGCATGCCGCGATCACGGCAGCGCCGGCGATGATCAGCCGGCGCTTGAGCCGCGTGTTCAACAACGACAGGCGCGTCCCAGACACGTCGGTCTCCACATACCACACTCGGGTCCGACGCCCGGGCGGACGCGAATAGTCCGCCTACAGGTGACTACAATCGACAGTTCATGGCGAGCAGATGCCCGCGGTTGCCCTTCAGCGAACGACCGACGACCAGGTAGTCCCCGGCATCGACGGCGACCTTCGAGTCGAGCACGCGCTTGCCGTCGGCGTCGTCGAGGCTGATGCCGAGCGCGATGCGGGTCTTCTTCGGATTCTTGACGGTGACCTCGCGCAGGAGCAGCTGCGCCTTGCCGTGCGTGAGCGTGAGCGTGTTGGACTTCATCGTCTCGAGCGCGACGGCGTGCGAGCCGAGCTGCTTGAACGTGTTCCACGACGAGAACGGCGGCTTCTTCAGCTTCTTCTCGAGGGGACGGAGCTCGGGGTCGATCGCCGGGGCGTCGCTGGTCGACGCCTCGATCTCGACGACGGAGCACGCGACCGGCGCGTCGGCGTGCGCGGAACGGATGCCGCCGCCGAAGCCAAGAAACATCGCCAGCGCGAAGGTCGTGATCAGAGCAAGCGTCGTCTTCATATCCCCTCCAGCACATCGTCGGGGGTGACCCAGATGACAGCGGTCTCGGTCCCACCGTCATCGTCTTCGATCGTGAACACGGTCCCGGTGCCTCCGCTCACTTCGAGCGATTCGACTTCCGGAGGTGTGGCGACGAGCACCATGGGGTCGCCCCCGCCGGCGGCGCCCGCGTCGCCCCCGCCCTTGGCCGGCACCTCGACCTCGACGGTGCGGATCTCGACGCGCGGCTCCGGCGCATCCGGCCGCAGCACGAACGCGAGCGCCGCGACCGCGCCCGCCGACAGCGCACCCGTGAGCAGGTGCGCACGGTGACCGTCGATCCAGCGCACGAACCGCGACCAGACACCCGGCGACGCGTCGACCTTCTTGGCCTCCGCCGCCGGCGCCGCATCATGGTCGAGGCGGCGCTCGACGAGATCCCACAGGCCGTTGAGCCGGTCGTCGGCGTCATCGGCCGCCAGCTCGAGGTGACCGCGCACCAGATCGCCGACCTCGCGCACGGCCGCCACCTTGAGGGTGCCGTTCGCGCCGGCCGCGCGCTCGAGCGCGCTCGCCTGGGCGGCGTCGAGCTCGCCGTCGGCGAGCATCATGAGGTCGGGGTCAGTCACCTTGGACACGGGGGTTCTCGGGAAGGTTAGGAACGAGGGGTTCGAACACTATGACGAGGGATCCTCTGCTTCTGATTCAATGCCGCGGCGATCTTCTGGATCTCCCTCGCTGGCGCTGCCATCCGCAGGGTCTCCGCTCACGTTGGCCGGCCGATCGTAGAGGTCGACCAGTCGCTTCTGCATGTTCCGGCGGGCGTGGAACAGCCGGGACATGATGGTGCCCTTCGAGCACCCCATGACCTGGGCCATCTCCTCGTAGGACAGCCCCTCCAGCTCCCGCATCACCAGGACGGCCCGATGGTTGTCGGACAGCTCGTCGAGAGCCGCGGCGATCCGGTCCCGGATTTCCCGATCCAGGAGGGCGCGCCCAGGATTTCCGCCGATGATCCGCGGGATTAGCGAGTCCTCGCCCAGCCCGCCCTCGTCGAGCGTGCCATCCGAGAAGTCGACCACCTTCTGACGCCGGTTCTTCCGGATGTGGTCGATCGCCAGGTTCATGACGATCCGGTACAGCCACGTGTAGAAGCTCGCCTGCCCCTCGAACTTGTCGAGATGGCGGTGCGCCTTGATGAAGGCGTCCTGCACCACGTCGAGGGCGTCGTCGGGATTGCGCACGACGCCGAAGGCGAGCGAGTACGCGCGGCGGCTGTACCGCTCGAACAGCGAGCGGAACGCGACTCGGTCGCCCTTCTGTGCCCGGGCCACCAGCTCGCGGTCGTCCACCGCATCGCCCGACGGGCGCGCGGCCGCTGCATCGGCCCTCTTGGTCACCGCGCCGGTTATACCGCGTGGTGGGTCGTCGCAGGGTAGGAGCGGCGTCCAGATCCCTCTCTCATGTGCGCATCGGGCGCGCTAGACTCGGTCCTGATCGGGGTGTCTGTTTCTCTCGCTTCCATTCGCACCTTCCTGGCCACGGTCCGCCGGCACCTGCGCCGCCACGCGCTGGTATCGAGCCTGGTCGGTGTGCTGGTGCTCGCGGGTGTGCTCGCGCTCGTGCTGCCGCTCGCCGGCTGGGCGCTCGCACCGTCACGTCCGACCGCGATGGCGCTGGTCGCGATCGCCGGGCTCATCGGCGGCGCCGGTGTCATCACCGCGTTCATCCTCGGCGTGATCGTGCCGACGCGGAAGTGGCGCGCGGACGCCGCCGTCGCGCGCTGGGTCGGCGCGAGAGAGAAGCCGCTCGCGTCCGATCTGCTCTCGACGGTGGAGCTCAACGCGGCGCCCACGACGCCGACGTCGCCGTCACCAGCGCTCGTCGCCGCGCTGACCGAAGTCACGTCCGAGCGCGTGTCACGCATCGACACGGCCACGCTCGTCGATCGACGCTGGGTGCGGCGCGGTCGTCTTGCGCTCGGCGCGCTCGCCGTCGCGCACGGCGCGCTGTTCGTGTTTGCGACCGACATCGTCATGTCGGGATGGCGACGACTGAGCGAATCACCCGAGCGGCCGTTCGGCGGCGCGACGCAGTCGTCGGTGCCCCTGGTCGGCGATCTCGGCATCCTGCTCACGCCCCCGGCGTACAGCCGTCGTCCGCAGCTCCACCTGCCGTCGACCGCCGGTGACTTCCGTGCGCTCGCGGGGACGCGCGCGCGCTTCGTGACGCGGGCCCTCGAGGTCGGCGGCACGCTGTCGATCGTGCTCGAGCGCGAGGGCACCGAGCCCGAGATCGTGCCGCTCACCGAGACCAGCGTGGCCGGCGAGCTCACCGGCGAGATCACCATCACCGGCGCCGCGCGCTATCGCTTCCAGAGCGAGCGCCCCGGCGGCCGCCGCACCATCGAGTCGGTCGCGCACGTGATCGAGCTCGAGCCCGATCAGGCGCCGACCGTCGAGCTCTACGCGCCCGGCGACGATCTCGACGTCACCGACATGAAGCGCATCGAGCTGGCGTATGTCGTCGAGGACGACTTCGGCGTCGCGAAGGTCGAGCTGGTGTGGGAGGTCGGCGGCAAGTCCGAGCGCAAGGTCCTCGCGGCGCTCCCCGACACGCCCGGCCGCGCGCAGGGCAAGGTGGTATGGGACCTCGCCGAGGTGGCGCTGCCGCCGGGCGCGGTCGTCAGCTATCACCTCGAGGGCACGGACAACGACTCGATCGACGGCCCGAACGTCGGTCGCTCGCGCGACCTGCGGCTCCGCGTGTTCTCGCCGCGCGAGAAGCACGAGCAACACCTGGCGCGCCAGGCCGAGCTGGCCGAGAAGGTGCTCGGCGCGCTCGGGCAACGGCTGACGTCGAACGACGCGGGCGCGCCGCCGCGCGACGAGCTCCACCGCCAGCTGTCCGAGATCACCGTCGAGCTGGGCACGCTCGCCGCCGCGTACGAGTCGGACGCGCTCGCCGACAAGGGCCTGCGCGAGGCGCTCGACGACATGCGCGGGCGCATCGACAAGCTGGTCGCCCTCGAGGCGCGTCAGCTCGAGCGCGAGCAGGCGACGCTCGCGGCGGCCACGCGGCGCGGCGGTGCGGCGCCCAAGCTGCCGCCCGGACGCTGGGGCACGATCGACAAGCAGGCCGTGGGCGAGCTCGAGGACGACGCGCTCGCGCTGGCCGACTGGCTCGAGCGCGAGCAGATGGAAGGCATGCTCGACGTCGCCGACGAGATCGACGCGCACCAGAAGCGGCTCGCCGAGCTGCTCGCCGAGTACGCGCGCACCGGCGACGAGAAGCTGAAGGCCGAGATCCTGCGCCAGATCCGCGCCATCGAGCAGCGCATCACCGAGCTGCAGTCCAAGCGGCGCAGCGTCGCCGAGGACGTGCTCGATCAGTTCGTGCACGCGCAGGCGTTGCAGGATCAGCAGACCGAGGGCTGCCTCGAGGAGGTGCGGCGCCTCGTACAGAAGGGCGACGCGGCGGCGGCGCAGGCGGCGCTCGAGCGGTGCCAGCGCGGGCTCACGGACGCGGCGAGCGCGATGGAAGATGCGCTGCGCGATCTGCGCGGCGACCGCTTCGCCGAGGGCGAGAAGAAGCTCGACGAGCTGATGGACGAGCTGGCCGACGTCACGCGCGATCAGGCCGACATCGCCGCCGAGGCCGACAAGATCTTCGAGCGCTACGCCGATCGCGCCGACGATCTGATGCACGACCTGGCGCGTGGCGCGCAGCGCCGGCTGGGCGCGACCGTCGACCGGTTACAGGAGAAGCTCGACCACGTGCCCGACGGCGGGCTGACGCCGTTCGCGCGCGAGGAGCTCGAGATCGTCGACAAGCGGCTCACCGATCTCGAGCGCATGCTCGCCGACGGCGACATCGCCGAGGCGCTCGGCATGGCGCGCCAGGCCCGGCAGTCGCTCGAGACCGTGGCCGGCGAGCTCGACGCCGCGCTCTCCGACGATCCCCACTCGCCGTGGGCGCAGGCGACGTCGGATGCGCTCGACGCCGTCGAGGGCGCGCACCCGCTCGCCGAGAAGCTCGTGAGCGAGCTCGAGGCGATGACGCCGTCGCCCGACCAGATCCTCGGCACCGACGACAAGCGGCGCATGGACGCGCTGAAGCGGCGGCAGGGCATGAACCGCGACCGCGCCAAGCGGCTGGGCGAGCGCGCGCGCACCATCCCGGGGCTGCCGGGCGCGTCGGGCGAGTCGATCGCGTCCCGCGTCGGCGAGGCCACGCAGCCGATGGACAACGCCGAGCAGCGCATGGGCAAGCGTGATCCCTCGGGCGCGCGCGACGAGGCGCGATCGGCGGCCGAGGCGCTCGAGCGCGCGCGGCAAGAGGCGCAGAAGGCGGCGCGCCAGGCGCAGTCGCAGGGTGACGCGCAGAACGGTGACGAGCCGGTGCGCATCCCCGGCTCCGACGAGTACAAGGCGCCCGCGCGCTTCCGCGAGGAGCTGCTCGAGGCGATGAAGCGGCGCGCGCCCGCCGGCTACGACGATCAGGTGCGGCGCTACTACGAGGAGCTCATCCGATGAGGCGGCAGGTCGTCGTGGCAGCCCTCGGCGTGCTGATGCTGGCCTCGGCGGCCGAGGCGCGTCGCGATCGCCCGCTCACCGGCGACGCGCTCAAGGCCGCGCGGCTCCTGTCCTCGGCGCGCGTCGACGAGGCGCGCCCGCTCGTGGCCGACCTCGTGAAGCGCGCGCCCGACGCGCCCGAGGTGAAGTGGCTCGAGGCCGAGCTGAAGTTCCTCGACGGTGACTACGACGGCAGCCTGGCCAAGCTCGCCGACGTGCCCGACGACACGCTGGGCGGGCTCGCCGGCCAGACCAAGCTGCTCGCGACCCGCACGCGCGACGTCACCAGCACGTTCGCGCACAAGGATTCGCCCAAGGGCCGCTTCGTCATCTACTACCAGCCCGGCCCCGACGAGGTGATCGTCGAGCTCGCCGGCGAGGTGCTCGACGCCGCGTGGGAGACCATCGGCGACGACCTCGGCTGGCGCCCCGCCGGCAAGGTGCGCGTCGAGATCGTGACCGCACCGGCGGACCTGGCGCGGGTCTCGACGCTCACCGAGGAAGAGATCGAGACCACCGGCACGATCGCGCTCGCCAAGTACGAGAAGCTGATGATCGTCACGCCGCGCGCGACCATCACGGGATACCCGTGGATGGACACGCTCGCGCACGAGTACACCCACCACGTGATCGCGCACGCGAGCCACGACACCGTGCCGGTGTGGCTGCACGAGGGCATCGCACGCTTCGAGCAGACCCGCTGGCGCGCGGCGCCATCGACCGCGCTGAACGCGTCCGATCAGCAGCTGCTGTCCAGCGCGCTGACGCGCCGGCGCCTGATCGATC
Organism: Kofleriaceae bacterium; assembly: GCA_035525615.1. GTDB lineage: Bacteria > Myxococcota_A > Polyangia > Haliangiales > Haliangiaceae > UBA2376. The sequence continues at coordinate 52,018 of DATLEB010000095.1, forward strand.
TCGACGCGATGCACCCGTCGATGGCCAAGCTACCCAGCCAGGAGGCCGCGGCGCTGGCGTACATCGAGGTGTTCACGCTTGTCGGCTGGATGCACGGCAAGGTCGGCTACGCCGGTCTGCGCCAGGCGCTGGCCATGCAGAAGGATGGCAAGAGCGCGCGACGCGCGTTCGGCGAGATCGCAGGGACCAGCTGGGTCAAGGTCGAGAAGGAGTGGAAGGCGTACCTGCGCACGCTCGATCTCTCTTCGGGCAAGGCCGCCGGTGGTGCGAAGGGTCGGCGCATCCGCTTCGAGAAGGGCGGCGGCAACGACGAGAACGTCGGCGTCGACGAGGTCGCCAACGCGCGCGCCCGCCGCTTCGCGCGCCTGGGCGGCATGCTGCGCGCCCGCGGCATGGCCTCCGCCGCCGCCGTCGAGTACGAGAAGGCGCTGGCCGCCACCGGCGGAACGCCCGATCCGTACGTCGCCGGAAAGCTGGCGCGCACCTACGTCGAGCTCGGCCAGTACGACAAGGCGATCACGCTGTCGCGGCCGCTGGTCGCGCTCGACGAGCACGATGCCGTCCCCGCCGTCACGCTGGGGGTCGCCCTGGCTGCGGGAGGTGACTATGCCGGCGCCCGAGCGGCGTTCGAGCAAGCCTTGCGTGTCTCTCCGTTCGATCCGGCGGTAAGGTGTGGCCTGGCCGACGCCTACGACCATCTCGGCGCCGCGGCGACCGCCCGCCGCGAACGCGCCGCCTGCGACCGACTCCGTAACTGAACCATGAAGCCCTACCGCGCCACCTCCGAGCTCGACACGTCGCCCACCGACATCGTCGAACCTGCCACCGAGATCAGGCTGCCGCACGAACCAGCGGATGCGCGCGCGACACCGGAGACGCCGGAGACCGAGGAGGAGCGGCGCGCCGCGGACCTTCGCGCCGTCGCCGAGATCGCGCACGCGCACGATCAGATCGTCGCCGAGATCGACAAGCGCATCGTCGGCCAGCGCAAGGTGGTCGAGCACCTGCTGACCGCGCTGTTCGCGCGCGGTCACTGCCTGTTCGTCGGCGTGCCGGGCCTGGCCAAGACGCTCCTCATCTCGACCTTGGCCGAGACGCTGAACCTGTCGTTCCAGCGCATCCAGTTCACGCCCGACCTCATGCCGGCGGACATCACCGGCACCGAGGTGCTCGAGGAAGATCACGCGACGGGGCGGCGCAACTTCCGCTTCCTGCGCGGGCCGGTGTTCGCCAACATGGTGCTCGCCGACGAGATCAACCGCACGCCGCCCAAGACGCAGGCGGCGCTCCTGCAGTCGATGCAGGAGTACCGCGTGACGGCCGGCGGCCGCACGCACGACCTGCCGCTGCCGTTCCTGGTCTTCGCGACACAGAACCCGATCGAGCAGGAGGGCACCTACCCGCTGCCCGAGGCGCAGCTCGATCGCTTCATGTTCCAGGTCGACGTCGACTACCCGAGCGCCTCCGAGGAGGAGGAGATCGTGCGCATGTCGACGTCGGGCTACGAGGCGCGCCTCTCGCGCGTGCTCTCGCCCGAGCGCGTGCTCCAGCTGCAGGAGCTGGTGCGGCGCGTGCCGGCGGCGGACCACGTGGTCCGCTACGCGGTGGCGCTCGCGCGCGCGACCCGTCCGCAGGAGCCGGTGGCGCCGCCGTTCGTGCGCGAGTACCTGCAGTGGGGCGCGGGTCCGCGCGCCTCGCAGTTCCTGGTGCTCGCCGGCAAGGCGCGCGCGATCCTCGACGGCCGCTTCGCGGTGTCCATCGACGACGTCGCCGCGCTGGCGCGGCCGACGTTGCAGCACCGCCTCATCCTCAACTACCGCGCCGAGGCCGAGGGCGTGAAGGCCGGCGACCTCGTCGATCGCCTGCTCGGCGTCGTCGCGCCGTAGCGCGCCGAGGCGCCCCATGCCGCGTCTCGATCCTGTCGCGCTGGCCCGGCTGGGCAGCCTGCCGCTCAAGGCACGCGTCATCGTCGAGGGCGCGCTGTCGGGGTTGCACCGCGCGCGCCTGCACGGCTCGTCGGTCGAGTTCGCGGAGCACAAGGAGTACTCGCCGGGCGACGAGCTGCGCCACGTCGACTGGCGCGCGTTCGCGAAGCTCGATCGCTACTTCGTGAAGCAGTACGAGCAGGAGTCGCAGCTCACCGTGTACCTGGTGATGGACGGGTCGGGGTCGATGCGGTTCGCGGGGTCGGGGCTGTCGAAGGTCGAGTACGCCGGGCTGTGTCTGGCGGCGCTCGCGTACCTGATCGTGCAGCAGCAGGACAAGGTCGGGCTGTACGTGTTCGGTGCGCCGGGCGGCGACATCGTGGTGCCGCCGCGCGCGCGGACGTCGCACCTCCACGACGTGCTCGGCGTGATCGACACGGCGTGCGCGGGCGCGACCGGCGAGGACGACTCGCCGGCGGCGGCGCTCGATCGCATCGGTGAGCTGGCGCGGCGCAAGCGCGCGCTGATCGTGCTGGCTTCCGACCTGTTCGATCCCGACGACCGGACGCTGGCGTCGCTGCGGCGGCTGCGCGCGCAGAAGCACGACGTGGCCGTGCTGCACGTGATGGCGCCCGAGGAGCGCACGTTCCCGTACGAGGGGCTGACGCTGTTCGAGGCGCTCGAGAGCGATCACCGGCTGCTGGCCAACCCCGCGGCGATCCGCAAGGACTACCTCGAGCGCATGAACGCGTTCCTGGCGCGCGTCGTCGCCGAGCTCACGGCCGCCGGCGTCGACTACCACCTGTGCCTGACCGATCGCGCGGTCGAGGACACGCTGCTCGAGCTGCTCGCGACGCGGCAGCGCACGGGCGCGGCGGGAGCGCGCCGGTGAGCGCGTCATGAGCTTCCTCGCGCCGCTCCTGCTGATCGGGCTCGCGGGCCTGCTCGTGCCGGTCACGATCCACCTGATCGGGCGGCGGCGCGCGCGCGTGGTGCGCTTCGCGGCGCTCGAGTTCCTGATCGCGACCAAGCGGCGCACGGCGCGGCGGTTCCAGCTGCGCGAGCGGCTCCTGCTCGCGGTGCGCGTGCTCCTGTGCGTGGCGCTGCCGCTGGCGCTCGCCAAGCCGTTCACGTCGTGCGCGAGCAAGGGGCCGCTCATCGCGCGCGGCCCGCAGGCGGCGGTGCTGGTGATCGACGACTCGTTCACGGCCGGCTACAAGCTCGACGGGCGCACGCTGCTCGGACGCGCGACCGACGAGGCGGCGCGGCTGCTCACGCAGCTCGGGCCCGAGGCCGAGGTCGCGGTGGTCCGCGCGTCCGAGGGCGCGGTGCACCCGACCGAGCTGTCGCGCGAGCATCTGCGTCTGCGCGATCAGCTGGCGAGCCTGTCGCCGACGGCGCGGCCGGCTGATCTCGATCGCGCGCTGGCGCGTGCGGCGCAGCTGCTCGCCGGGTCGAGCCACGAGCGCCGCACGATCTACCTGCTGTCGCCGCTGACCAAGGGCTCGATCCGCGGCAGCGAGTCGCCGTGGGGCGCCGATGGCCCGCAGCTGGAGATCCTCGACGTGCGCGGTGGGTCGGCGCTGCCCAACCTCGCGGTGGTCGGGCTGCGCGTCGAGCCCGATCCGGGCGCGGGAAGTCGGGGCATCGCAGCGCTGGCGGAGATCGCCAATCACTCGCCGTTGCCGGCGGCCGGCGTGACGGTGAGCCTGCGCGTCGCGGGGCAGATCATCGCGCGCGGACAGATCGATCTCGCGCCGGGCGAGACCAAGCGCAAGCGCTTCCTGGCGACGCTGCCGCCGGGGCGACGCTCGGCGGAGATCGCGATCGAGCTGCCGGCCGATGCGCTGCCGTCCGACGACCGCCGGTACGCGATGGCGCAGCTGCGCGACGAGATCCGCGTGCTGCTCGTCGACGGCGATCCGCACGCGGCGCGCCACGACGACGAGCTGTTCTACGTCGAGGCCGCGCTGCGGCCCGGCGATCGCGCCGAGACCGGCACCGCCGTCACGACCATCACGCCCGACGATCTGGACGATGTGGAGATCGATCAGCACGACGTCGTCGTGCTCGCCAACGTGGCGGCGCTGCCGGCCGAGGCCGTCACGCGGTTGACGACGTGGGTGAAGGCTGGCGGCGGGTTGTTCGTGGCGCCCGGTGATCGCGTCGACCCCGCCGCGTACGAGCGCACGATGCTGCCGCTCCTGCCGCAGAGCCTGCGCGATCCCATCGACACGGCCTGGGGCGCGGCGCCCGACGAGCGCGCCTCGCGCGCGCTGCACCTGACCAAGTGGGAGGCCGACCATCCCATCTTCGCGCCGTTCGCGAAGGACGCGCCGGGCCTGGCCGAGGCGAGCTTCACGAAGATCGTGCTGCTCGGGCCGACGACGGACACCGACGATCGCAAGGTGCTGGCGCGCTTCACGAACGGCGCGGCCGCGCTGGTCGAGGCGCGCAAGGGCGACGGCCGCCTGCTGCTCTTCGCGTCGACGCTCGATCGCGACTGGAACGATCTGCCGATCCATCCCGGCTACTTGCCGCTGGTGCAGGAGTCGGTGCGCCACCTCGCGCGCCGGCGCGTCGAGGGTGCCGCCGGCTCGCTCGTCGTCGGCCAGGGCACGAGCCTGCCCACGCTCGATCTGCGCAAGCTCGAGGTGCGCGGCCCCGAGCGCACCGGCGCCGTCTTCGAGGGCGCGCGCATCGAAGGCCGCCGCGCGGTCCGCTTCACCGGCGCCGACGCGCCCGGCATCTACCGCGTCATCGGCACGGACCGCACCGGCTCGACCCGCGACCGCGACGAGCTCGCCTTCGCCGTGAACCTCGACCCGCGCGGCAGCGATCTCGCCGCCGCCGCCCCGTCCCTGATCCCCGGCAGCGGTTCCGGCGCATCCGGGAGCTCGCGCCCCTCCGAACGCCGCGTCGAGCTGTGGCACGGCCTCGCCGCCGCCCTCCTCGTGCTGCTCCTGATCGAATCCCTCCTCATCCAGCGCGCCCGCTGAGCCGCCACTCAGGGCAGCGTGATGCCGTAGCGCGCGCACCGCCGCGCGATCTGCTCCTGGTCGAACGGGGGCAACCTCGTCCACCGCGCGCGGGCCTTCTCGGCATCGCCGAGGATGCAATGGGCCGACGTCGCGACGCGCAGCATGCGGACGTCATCAGGAACCTGCGCGAGGATCGCGTCGGCTAGGACGATCGCGCCCTCGAAGTCCTGCTGGTCGTAGAGCTTGTTGACCTGAGCCTTGCTGGCGGAGAGCTCGGACTCGGACAGCGGGGGCGAAGGCTCCGCGGGCGAAGGCTCCGCCGGCGAAGGCTCCGCCGGCGAAGGCTCCGCGGGCGAAGGCTCCGCGCGCGCCGGCTCCGCGCGGACCTGCTCGGCGGGCGCCGCCGGCGGCGGCGGTGACTTGCAAGCAACGGCGAGAGCGACGAGGGCGAGCACGCTGCGCATCGCGCGGAGCTTACTCTGCGACGGGGCCGCCGCATTGCTCGAGTCACTCTCCTCCAGCGCGCCCGCTGAAGAAGTCAGTCGCGGCGCCGGCGCAGCGAGAACACGATGCCGAGCCCGCGGCGTGGTGCGGTGACGCTCGCGGTCGCGGCGACGCCCGCGCCGGAGTCGAGCTGGAGTTGAACGTCGAGCGCGGCATCGCGGATGCGCTGCGTGGCGAACGGAGGACGCCGCCGGTGACGGCCGGCTCGACCAGCGGCATGGGGTCGCGAGCACCCGGCGGGCGTCAGGGGGCCCATCAGCGCCGTCTCCAGGCTCGAATGCGCATCCTGCCAACCGGCCGCCGCCGATCCAATCCGGATCATTGACTGATCGTTCATTCGAAGCGTCCGGGCGCGTTCTGTCCGCTCCTACACATCATAAGTACACACGTTTCTCCAACTGTTTGACAGTCTCGCGGAATTATATGAACATTCATTCGGTATCACGATGGCCCGCCGCGCCGCACCGCCGACCTGGACCAAGCAGGACGCCATTCTCGATGCGGCGCTGCGGCTGTTCGTCGAGCGCGGATTCCATGGCACTGCGGTGCCCGAGGTCGCGGAGGAGGCCGGCGTCGCGGCCGGCACCATCTATCACTACTTCGAGGGCAAGCAGGCGCTCGTGAACGCGCTCTACCGCCGCGAGAAGGAGAAGGTGACGCGCGCGATCCACGCGTCCTTCCCGGCCGGCGGATCACCGCGCGAACAGTTCGCGGCGATCTGGCGCGAGCTGTCGAGGTTCGCCACC
>DATLEB010000128.1:0-22524 GCA_035525615.1 Kofleriaceae bacterium
TCGACGACGTCACCAAGGAGATCGCGGTCGATCATCTCTTCCCGGAACCGGGCGACTCCGAGGTCGACCTCCCCAGCCGCGACACCTTCCTGGCGCCACGCTCGCCGCAGCTGGGCGGCGACACCCCCTGGCCGATCACCGGCGTCGGGAGCTCGCCGGGCCGCGAGCTGGGCGAGAGCGAGATCGCCGCCGACGACACCGACATCGGCGCGCTCGCCGCCGACCTCGAACGCGGGCCGATGCCGGAGAACAGCGGGCCGCCCCGCCTCCTCATCGTCGACGACGACTTCGCCACCCGCCACCTGCTGGTGAAGGAGATCGAGCCGCGCGGCTACACCGTCGACACGGCGGCGTCGGGGACCGACGCGCTCGATTCGCTGCGGCAGAAGGCGCCCGACGTGGTGATCGCCGACATCTTGCTGCCGGGCGTCGACGGCTTCCGGCTGTGTCGCGCGATCAAGCGGACGCAGCGGCTGCAGGGCGTGGGCGTGATCCTGATGTCGGCGGTGATCGACTCGGGGCGCGTGACGGCGGAGGTGCTCGAGAAGTACGGCGCCGACGGCTACGCGGCAAAGCCGCTCGACACCGCGCGCTTGCTGCGGATCGTGCGCGAGCTGGTGGGGCGGCGGCGCGCGCGGACGCGGACCGAGGACGATGCGTTCGACGCGGCGATCGCGCGGTACCAGGCCGGCGATGTCGACGGCGCGATCGACATGCTGCGCGACGGGGTCGCGCGCGATCCGGCGGCGGCGAAGATCCGGTTCGCGCTGGCCAACCTGCTGCAGAAGGAGTCGCGGCTCGACGAGGCGATCGACGAGTACGAGTCGGTGGTCGAGCTCGAGCCGCGCTATTTCCCGGCGCTGACGCGGCTGGCGTATCTCTACTACAAGAAGGGGCACACGCTGCGCGCGGTCGAGACGTGGCGGCGCGCGCTGCCGCACTGCGAGGATCCGGCGCTCAAGCGCAACATCGAGCTGTTCGTGCGCAAGCTGGCGCAGGAGCAGCTGGCGGCGCGCTAGACTCTCCGGGATGCCCGATCACAGCGCGCTGTTCGCGGCCGTGCGCCGCGCGATCCTCGACGGGAACGGGAAGACGAGCGGCGAGGAGCGGCGCCGTGCGTACGACGGCGAGGGCGTGGATGGGGCGGTGGGCTCGTACGTGCGCATGGTGAAGGAGCAGGCGGCGCGCATCACCGACGAGGACGTCGCGGCGGTGCGCCAGGTCGGGCTCGACGACGATCACATCTTCGAGCTGAGCGTCGCGGCGGCCGTGGGGCAGGCGAGTCGCCAGTACGACGCGGCGGTGGCGGCGCTCGATGAAGCCGTGAAGCGCGGAGCGACGTCGTGAGGGTGCCCGCGATCGAGAAGGGCCGCGGGCTCGGCACGAAGGCCCTGTTCGCGCTCATCCGCGTGGCGAGCGGACACCGCGCGCCCGATGTCGTCCGCACGCTGCGCTTCGAGCGGCAGCTGTTCGGCGCCCCGATGAACGAGGTGTTCCAGGCGGTGATGCGCGGGCCGTCGGAGTGGTCGGTGGGCGAGCGCGAGCTGTTCGCGGCGTGGGTGTCGAAGCAGAACGAGTGCGAGTTTTGAACGAAGGCCCACGACGCGGTCGCGTCGAAGGTCATGGGTCACGACAAGGTCGCGGCGGCGCTCGCCGATCCGGAGGCGACCGATCTGTCGGCGCGCGTGAAGGCGATGCTGCGGCTGCTCGCGAAGGTGACGAAGGACCACGCGGCGCTGACGGCGGATGACGTCGCGCCGGTGCTCGCGGCGGGGGTTTCACGCGAGGGCGTGCTCGAAGGGCTCGCGGTCGCGTGGGCGTTCAACGTCATCACGCGGCTGGCGGACGCGTTCGAGTTCGAGGTCGGGCCGCCGTCGTCGTTCGAGGCCGGCGCGAAGCAGTTGCTGACGCGCGGCTACAAGTAGCGCGCGACGAGTCGGGCGCGCTCAGAAGTCGCGGATGCCGCCCTCGTCGGTGTTCTCTTCTTCAGGCGTGCGCGGGACGGGGTGGATGTGGATGTCGTCGATGCGCCACTCGTCGTCCTCGCGGCGGAGGACGATGCGGAAGCGCACGCCGTTCTCGTCCCAGCGGAGCTCGGCGCGATTCGTGCCGATCTCCTCGAGCTTACCGTCGACCTTGCGATCGATGCCGGCGAGGAAGCCGCCGATCTGACGGGCGAGCCCTTCGCGGCGGCGCATCGTGAGCGTGCGGAGGACGCCCTCGAGATCGTTGCGACGGAGGGCGTCGGCGAACATGCGGATCGCGTCGCGCGGCTTGGCGGCGCGGACGCGCGACACGAGCGCGGCCTCGAGGCGCCAGCGCTTGGCTTCGCGCTCGAGGGTGACCGACTTGCCGTCGGGGTACGTGACGACGGCGCGCTCGCCGACGTCGGGGTGACCTTGCAGCTCCGCGGCGAGGAGCTTGGCCTGCCACTCGCGCTCGGCCTTGTTGGCCTTCCACTGCACCGCGAACTCCTCGAACGAGACCTTGCGGCGCGTCTCCCTGGCGAGGAGGTTGTAGGCGGCGCGCGGGTCGTCCGCCTGGAGCGCCTTGACGAGCGCGGCGACGCCCTCCTGCGCGGGGGGCGCCTTGCCGATCACGGAGCCGCAAGCGGCGGTGGCGAGCGCCGCGAGCAGGAGGAGGCGAGACATGCGCGATGAAGATAGCGCGCGCGTGCGCCGAAAAAACAGCCGCCGGGGCGGTATGCCCCGGCGGCCCTCCGCGCGGCGTGGCCGTCCGTCAAGATCTGCTACGCGGAGTGACGGTGGACGCTATTGCGACCGCGGTGCCAGCCACCTGCACCGGGCGATCTCGCCCGCGTCGAGCGCGCAGAAATGGAGCGTTTCCGCGGGCTTCCCTGCGGCATGCAGGTGGGTGGCACCGGCGCGCTCCGTGAACGCCCGTTGACGCGGGTGAGGTGTGAAAACGCGCGGCGCCAGGCAACCGGGCGCGGTCGGTTCAGGCGGCCGGCCCGTTGGTCAGGTGAATGTCGGTGTCGTGGATGGAGTCGGACTTGTGCGGGTAGTCGACCGTGTAGTGGAGCCCGCGCGACTCCTTGCGGCGGCGCGCGCTCTCGATGATGAGGTGCGCGACGAGCGCGAGGTTGCGCAGCTCGATCACGTCCGACGTGATCTTGAAGTTCCAGTAGTACTCGCGGATCTCCTCGCGCAGCAGCTCGATGCGGCGGCGCGCGCGGTCGATGCGCTTGTCCGAACGGACGATCCCGACGTACGACCACATGAAGCGGCGGATCTCGTCCCAGTTGAGTGCCACGACGATCGCGTCGTTCGAGTCGGTCGCCTCGCCCGATTGCCACGGGATGACCGTGGTGGGGTGATACGCCGGTGCGTTGCGCACGTGGGCGGCGGCGCGGCGCGCATAGACCATGCCCTCGAGGAGCGAGTTGGACGCGAGCCGACACGCGCCGTGAAGGCCGGTCATCGAGCACTCGCCGATCGCGTACAGGTTGCGGACGGTGGTCTGCCCGTGCTCGTCGGTCTTCACGCCGCCGCACATGTAGTGGGCGGCCGGCACCACCGGGATGGGCTGCTTGGTCATGTCGATGCCGAGCTGCAGGCAGCGATCACCGATGTTCGGGAAGCGCGACCGCACGAAGTCGGCCGGCAGGTGCGTCATGTCGAGGAAGACGGAGTCGGCGCCGGACTTCTTGAGCTCGTTGTCGATGGCGCGGGCGACGACGTCGCGCGGACCGAGCTCGGCGCGCTCGTGGTAGCCGTCCATGAAGCGCTCGCCGGTGGCGAGGCGGAGCTTGCCGCCTTCACCGCGCAGCGCCTCGGAGATGAGGAACGACTTGGCGTGCGGGTGGAAGAGGACGGTCGGGTGGAACTGGACGAACTCGAGGTTCGAGACGACGGCGCCGATGCGGTACGCCATCGCGATTCCGTCGCCCGTCGCGACGTCGGGGTTGGACGTGTAGACGTAGACCTTGCCGGCGCCGCCGGTGGCGAGGATGGTGGCGCGCGCGACGATGGTCTTCACCTGCCCGGAGGCGCGGTCGAGGACGTAGGCGCCGAAGCAGGCCGCGTCGCCGCCGTACTTCGCCATCGAGAGCAGGTCGACGGCGATGTGATCCTCGAGGATCGTGATGTTGGGGTTGGCGTGCACGGCGGCGATCAGCGCGCGCTGGATCTCGCGGCCGCTGATGTCCTCGTGGTGCACGACGCGGCGGCGCGAGTGGCCGCCTTCGCGCGTGAGATCGAGGGCGCCGTCGGGGGCGCGATCGAGGTGCGTGCCGAGCGAGAGCAGCTTCTCGACGGCGGCGGGGCCCTCGGCGACGACGCCCTCGACGACGGCGCGGTTGCAGAGGCCGTCGCCGACCGTGAGGGTGTCAGCCACATGCTGGTCGAGCGAGTCGTCGGGCGCGAGCACGGCGGCGACACCGCCCTGGGCCCAGTTGGTGTTGGTGTCCGACTCGGACTTCTTGGTGACGATGATGACCTTGCCGTGCGTCGCGGCGTCGATGGCGAACGAGAGGCCGGCGATGCCTGAGCCCAGTACGAGGTAATCGGTCTCGACGAGGTCGGCCACGGGGATGGGATGCACCATAACGCCGATCGGGTTGGCGTGGGCGGATCCGAGGGTGCTAGCATTTCGGCCGCATGGCTCGTTCCGGTCGCCGTCGACGGTCGCGTTCGCGTGCGGCGGTCGCTGTCCTGACGCTGCTCGGCGTGGCGCTCGCCGCGGCGGTGGTGGTCGGCTGGTTGCGACCGAACACGGCGGAGGCCGACATCTACACGTACACGGACGCCGACGGGGTCGTGCACTTCACGAACGTGAAGCCGAAGGGGAAGGATCGAGGGAAGGCGTGGAAGAAGATCATCGTCGAGGACCCGGACCGGGGGACGAAGGCGGCGGCCGACCGCGGTGGGTGCTCGCGGTGTGACGCGGTGCCGGCGCGCGACAACTCGCCGGACCGGTTCCGTCGATACGACGCGCACATCCGCGAGGCGTCGGAGCTGTACCGGATCCCCGAGCCATTCATCCGCGCGGTCATTCACGTGGAGAGCAACTACGATCCGCGGGTGGTGTCGTCGGCGGGGGCGCGCGGCTTGATGCAGCTGATGCCGGCGGTCGAGAAGGACATGCGGGTCGGGAACGTGTTCGATCCGCGCGAGAACATCCTGGGCGGGACGCGGCTCTTGCGGGTGCTCGCCAACCGGTACGAGGGCGACCTCGTGCTGACGATCGCGGCGTATCACGCGGGCCCCGGCTCGCTCGCGAAGTACGGCAACCAGGTGCCGCCGTACACCAACACGCGGAAGTATCTGCGCATGGTGCTCGACCGCTACTACCAGTACAAGGCGGCCGCCGAGCGTGGCGAGCGGTAGCCGGCGCGCCGCGGCGGTGCTCGCGGCGTGCGCGACGTGCCTGCAGGTGGCTGGCACCTGCGCCATCGCTATCGCCGGCGCCGGCTGCAAGCGCCGCGCGCCCGCGCAGGTGGGTGGCACCGTCACGATCACGGTGACGGACGGCGTGGGTGGCCCGCCGGTGCCGGCGCGCGTGCTCTTGTGGGACGGTGACGAGCCGGTGCGCTGGGGGAAGAACGAGCTCTACGGCGGCGTGCGCCAGGCGAAGGGCGCGTGCGAGCCGGCGCCGGGCGTGCTCGGAACGTGGAACGGGCTGGTCCTGGCGAACGGGCAGGGCACCATCCCGTTCGGGTCGGTGGGTGGCACCTGCGAGCCGCTGCCTCCCGGCCGCTACCGAGTCTGGGCGTGGCGCGGCTTCGAGCACGAGCGGTGGGAGGGCGAGGTCACGCTGCAGGCGGGTGGCACCTCCCTGACCATTCCGCTCGAGCGCGCGTGGACCGCGGAGGGCGCGCTCGCCGCGGACATGCACGTGCACGCGGCGTCGTCGAACGACTCCGGGTTGCCCGACCAGTGGCGCGTGATGGCGCAGGCGGCGGCGGGCATCCAGGTGATCGTGCTGTCCGATCACGCCGTGAACGGTGATCTGGATGCGGCGATCGCGGAGCTCGGCCTGGGCGAGATGGTCGCGTCGGTCGCATCGAACGAGGCCGGCAACGATCTGATGCACCTGGGCGTCTACCCGGTGACGGTGGATGGCACCGCGCCGCGCGGCGGGAGCCCGACCGCCGCCGAGATGGCGACGTGGACGCCGGCGCAGATGATGACGTGGGGGCGCTCGGTCGCGGGGATCGTGCAGGTGAACCACCCGCGCTTCCGGATGTACTCGCTCTTCGACGCTGCGCGCTGGAACGGCGTGGCGTGGCCGCCGCCGTTCCCGCTCGACTTCGACGCGGTCGAGGTGCTGGCGGGGCACACGTCGTTCAATGCGCCCGGCGACCGGCGCATCGACGAGGGCGTGCGCGACTTCTACACGCTCGCATCGCATGGCGCGCGCGTGGCGGGTGTGGGCGGGAGCGATACGCACCATTTGAATGGCGTGCTGGACGGCGTCGCGCGGACGTACGTGCTTGTCGACGTGCCGCGGCTGGCACCGTTCGACGAGGCGCGCTTCATCGCGGCGATCCGCGGGCGCCGCGCCGTGGCGACGACCGGTCCGTGGCTGGACGTCGAGGTCGTCGACGTGGCGGGTGGCACCTCCGCGGGGCCCGGCGAGGAGCTGGTGTCACCCACCCGCAAGGTGCGGATCGATATCGAACTTTCCCAGGCCCGCTGGGTCCACACGACCCGCGTGCGCGTGCTGGTGGGTGGCACCGTCATGCGCGAGGAGCCGGTGCCAGCCGGCGCGCGCCGGCACCGCGTGGTGATGGAGGTCGACGTGACGGGATCGACGTGGATCGGCGTGGACGCCGGCGGCGATGATCCGCTCCCGGTCGAGATGACGGGCACGTACCAGCAGGAGAAGGGGCGCCCGGGCGTCGTGCCGTTCGCGGTGATCAACCCGATCTGGATCGAGGTGCCAGCCGGCGAGGGCGCCGTGACGGTGCCACCCACCGCCGCGGTGCCCTGACCGTGAGCGTGCGCAGCGCGCGGGTCGTGCGAGGATGCGCCCGAGCATGATCGAGCGAGCGGTCACGATCGGCGCGCGCGCCTTCCTGGCGCTGCTGGCGGCCGCGTGTCTGGTGGGCCTCGGCTGGGGCGCGCGCGGCGTGTTCGCGGATGCGTTCGGTGCCGTCGCGACCGGGGCGGGCGTGGCGATCATCGCGGCCGCCATGCTGGTGGGTGGCACCTGCGCGTATCTCGGGCGCGAGCCGGCGCGCCTGCTCGAGCGGATTCCGGCGCGTGTGTTCGGCGCGGCCGTCTTCGTGCTCGCGCTCGGGAGCGCGGTCTGGGCGCACGAGTCGCTGCACAAGGGCGTCCCCGAGGTGCCCGACGAGATGGGATACCTCCATCAGGCGCGCACGTTCGCCGACGGGCACCTCGTCGCTCCGTCGCCCCCGGCGCCCGAGTTTCACTACGTCTCGTGGGGAACGCACGACGACGGGCGGTGGTACGCCGTGTTCCCTCCGGGATATGGCGCGGTGCTCGCCATCGGCGAGCTGTTCGGCGCGCCCGGGATCGTGAATCCCGTGCTCGGCGCGCTGCTCGCGGTCGTCATCTGGCTGCTCGCGCGCGAGCTCTTCGGCGGCGATACCGCGGCCGCGCGCGCCGCGGCGCTACTGCATCTGGGTTCGTGGTTCCGGCTCATGAACGCCGGCAGCTTCATGGCGCATCCGGCCGCGGCGCTCTTCGCGTCGCTCGCCGTGCTCGGCTTGTGGCGCGGTGTCATCCGCCGCGATGGCGGTCCGCGCGCCGCGTGGTGGGCGGGCGGCGGCGGCGCGGCGCTCGCGTATCTCGGTGCCACCCGCCAGCTCGACGCCGTCATCATCGCGGCGGCGCTCGCGCCGGCGATCGCGTGGGCCTTCGCGCGCAGGTGGGTGGCACCGTCCGACGCGCTTCCGGGCGCGCGCAGGTGGGTGGCACCGGCACGGCGGCTGGCGATGGCGGTCGCGTGCGCGGCGCCCATCAGCGCGGGATACCTCGCGTACAACCACGCGCTCACCGGGGACGCGTTCCTGCCGCCCCAGCAGCGCTACATGCAGCTGAAGGAGCGGCGCGGCGACTGCTTCCGGCTCGGCTTCGGGCCGGGGGTCGGCGAGTGCCCGATCACGCAGAACACCAACTACGGGCGCGACGGGTTCCAGCCGAAGCACGCGGTCGCCAACACCCGCCGCCGGCTCGACGCGTGGACGCGCTGGTCGTTCGGATGGGCGCCGCTCGCGCTCCTGCCCATCCTCGGGTTGGTGGGTGGCACCTGCCGCGGCGGCGGGGCCGCTCGTAAGCGGGCGCTGGGCGGCGCCATCTTCGTCGCGACCGTCCTCGGGTACGGGCTCTTCTTCTATCACGGCGTCGCATACGGATCGCGCTTCTACTACGTGGCGTTCCCGTTCGCGGCGCTGCTCGGCGCCGCGGCCTGTGCCGACATCGGCGCGCTCTTGCGACGCCTCGCGGCCGGAGGTGCCGCGGCCGGAGGTGCCGCGGCCGCAGGTGCCACCCACCGCGCGCGCGCCCACCGCGCGCGCGTCGTGGCGGCCGCGAGCGGAGCGCTCGTGCTCGGCCTCGTCGCCGTCGTGCTCGTGGCGATGCGCGCCGATCGCGCCGCGGTCGAGAAGCACTGCGGCAAGCGGCCGGCGCTGGCGGATGGCACCTTGCTCGGTGTCCTGCGTGCGCCGGAGTTGCGCGACGCGCTCGTGTTCGTCGACTCGATGAAGATTCCGGCCGCCGTCACCGCGCACCCCGCCGAGATCGCGCGCAATCACCCGCTGGTCGTGAAGGACCTCGGCGACGCCGCCAACGCCGGGTTCGCGCGCATCTATCCCGACCGGCGACCGGTACGCCTCGCCGGTCGGCGGGTGGCACCGCTCTCGTACGAGCCCGACGCGCCGATGCGCCATGAAGGCGGCGCGCTCTATCCGCTCGAGCGTGCGCGTGGAGGATTCGGGCAGCGCGTGCCGGCGCCGCACGTCGGGAACCTCGCGCTCTCGGGCGGCGAAGCGCTTCGCTTCGACGTGGACGGCCCTGGCCGGTTCGGGTTCCCGGTGTGGGCGCTCGCGGCCGACGCCGGGGACATGACGCTCTCGCTCGCGTTCGCGCATCATCCGGCGGGCGCGGGCATCGCCGTGCATGTCGACGGCGTCGAGGTCGTGGCCGCGCACGACACCGCCGCACCGGCGTGGGCCCTCGTCGTGCGCGACGTCGCCGTACGGCTGACACCGGGCCGGCACTGGGTCGACGTGGTGGTGCCAGCCGGCCGCAAGGGGCAGGTCGTGTTCCTCGACTACGCCGAGCTGCGTCCGCGCCGCTGACCACGCGGCCTCAGCGGAATGGTGTCACCCGATCGCGCTCCCAGCGTGCGCGCATCGCGTCCTGGAGACCCTGCAAGGGTTCCGGATTGGACGGCGCGAGGTCGCGCAGCTCGTTCGCGTCGGTGCGCAGATCGTAGAGCTCCCAGCGGCCGAGCTGATGGATGAGCTTCCAGCGACCGCGCACGAGCGACGTGCGCCGATCCCGAACGTAGCGATCGACGATGGTCGCCGCGTACGCCTCACCCGCTTCAGGATCCGGGTGGCGCGCGCCCGTGATGAGGTCGGCAAGGGAGCGACCGTCCATCTGCGGAAAGGCGGGCGCGACGAAGCCTGCCAGATCGAGGATGGTCGGCGCGAGGTCCACCAGGCTCACCGCCTCGTGCACGCGGGTGGCTGACACCTGCGGGCCGGCGATGATGAGCGGCACGCGGATCTGCGAGTTGTAGAGATCGGACGAGTGGAACGGCTGGCCGTGGTCGCCGAACGCCTCGCTGTGATCACCGGTGATGATGATGATGGGCCGGCGCTCGGGGGGCAGCGCCTCGGATGCCGTCACGAGCTCGCCGACCCAGCGGTCGATCTGCCCGAGGAGATCATCGTAGAAGCGGCGGCGCTCCGGGGAGAGGTCGGGATTTCCGCCAGCCCACTCGTGGAGCTCGATGAAGTGGATCCACGTGAACGTCGGTGGGCCGTCGGGCCGGCGCGCGGCGGTGCGCTCGCGGTACGCGGCGACGAGATCCTGGCCGTCGTGGCGGATGAAGAGGTCGTCGATGCCGCGATCGAGCCCGAGCCGCCGTCGCCGCTCCCAGAACCCCTCGCAACAGAAGAGGCCGGTCGTGGCGTAGCCGCCGGCGCGCAGGCGTTCGGCGAGCGTGATGTGGCGCGGATCCATGCGGAGCGCCCAGCCGTTGACGCGCCCGCGCACGCGTGTCGGTGCGAGCCCGGTGGCGATGGCCGGCATCGACCGGCGCGTGACGTTGGATGGGGCGAACGCCCACTCGAACACCATGCCGCGGTTGCCGAGCGCCGTGAGCGACGGGGTCGGCAGCGGCCCGCCGTAGGGGCGGATACGATCGGGGCGGAACGTGTCGATCGTGATGAGCAGGATGTCGCGACGGGTGGCACCGGCGCGCGGCGTCGGGGTCAGGTCGGACATCGGGACGTCGTCGCGAATCGCGTACAGGTTGTAGATGAGGTCGATCGCGTCGGCGCTGAAGCCGTCCGCGCCCCAGAGGCTGAGGACCATCGTGGGGCGGCTCTGACGCGCCCAGAGCGCCGTCGTGGCCAGCGCGGTAGCCAGTACGACGGCGGCGCCACCGGCGATCACGCGTGCGCGGCGCGCGCGGCTGGCAAACGGCGCGCGCGCCACGTGAACCGCGACCAGGAGGGCGAGCGCGATCAGCGGAAACTGGAAGCCCGCGAACGAGACGTTGGCGAATTGCTTGCGGATCGCGAGGTGCCAGCCGACGGCAGCAGCCGCCAACGCCAGCGCCGCCGCGAGCCCGAGCACGCGTGACGGTGTCAGCCACCTGCCGCCGCGGCGCGTGAGCAGGGCGCCGAGGGCTGCGGCCATCACGCGCGTGAGAAGGACGACGATGGCGACGATCACGATCATGACGGGGCCGAGCGCCATGGACATCGAGCGCGGCTTGAACGCGGTCGTGCGCCAGAAGATCCAGACGACCTGGTGCGTGAAGATCGAGAGCAGCACGGCGCCGAGCCCGATCGCGACAAGCCACGCCGCGAGCCGCGGCGCGCCGCCCCCCAGGTCCGTCAGCGATGCGGCGAGCGCGCGCGGTTGCCAGACATGCGTGATCATTCGCGCGAGCAGCGAGATGACGAACGCCGCCGGCCATGCCACGAGCACGGCAAAGCCGGCGCCGGCTGCGAAACGGGTGACACCTGCGAACGCGCCGGCCTCGTCGTAGAACGCCGCGACCACGACTGCGAGGGCGGCCATGGCGACGCTGGGTGCGGTCCAGACCGCGGCACGGCGGAGGCTGTCCACTACGGTGTCACCCGATCGCTAGGGCCGATCACGTGCTCTATATAGTACGCGCCGCGCGCGTGCGTGTGCGACCGGGGGCAGTACGATGGCGCCGTGAGCAGCAGGCCGCGCTGGAGCCGGATGCGCGCGCTCGGGCGCATCGGGGCCGGGATGGGGCACGCGCCGCGGCTGGTGATCGTGGCGGCGTGTCTGGTCATCGGGCTCATGTACTGCACCAACAGCGACATGGGTGGTGACCCGCGCTCGCCGCGCGGCGACGGGCGGTACCGGCCGGTGCTGGCGCGCGGTGACGGCCACATGCTGTACCTGATGGCGCGGTCGCTGGTGTTCGACCAGGACCTGGTGTTCGACAACGACCTGGCGCGGTTCGGTGATCCGTGGACGCAGGCGCGCACGAAGACCGGGCGCAAGGGCATCCCGCATCCGATCGGCCCCGCGCTGGTGTGGGCGCCGATGCTGGCGGCGGCGCAGGGCGGCGCCGTCGTCGCGAACGCGGGTGGCGCCGACATCCAGCTGCACGGCTACACGCTTTGGCACCAGCGGATCGTGTTCGCGTCGAGCGTCGTGTTCGGGTGTCTGGCTTCGATCCTCGGGGTCTGGGTCTTCCGGCGGCGGGTGGGTGGCACCTGGGCGCCGGCATGGGCGTGCGCGGCGGTGCTGCTGGGGACGTCGCTCACGTACTACGCGACGTACATGCCGAGTTACGGCCACGCGATGGACGCGGCGGGTGCGGGCCTGTTCCTGTCGGTCTGGGCGGTGACGATCGGCGACCTGCGATGGCGCCGATGGATCGGCCTCGGCGTGCTGCTCGGGTTCGCGTCCCTCATTCGCACGCAAGAGCTCGGGCTCGGCATCGTCGTGGCGGTCGAGGTGCTCGCCTGCGGGTGGGTGGCACCGGCGGGAGAGGCCTCGCCGTGGAAGTGGCGGGCGCTGGTGGCGGCGCGCGGTGTGGTCGTCGCGGGAGTTGCGCTGATCGTGCTGGTTCCGCAGTTCCTCGCGTGGGAGCTCGTCTACGGGACGTGGACCGGGTTGCCGCAGGGCCCGAACTACACGCGGCCCGCGAATCCGATGGTGGCCGAGCTCCTGTTCGCGGCGCGCAACGGATGGTTCGCGACGACGCCGATCGCGTATGCGGGCGTGCTTGGCCTCGTGGTGCTGGCGGTGGGTGGCACCAGGCTGGGGCCGCGGGCGCGCATCACGGCGATCGGGCTGCTGGCGGCGGTCGCGATCCAGGTCTACGCGAACAGCATCATCTACGACTGGTGGGGACAGGCGAGCTATGGTGCGCGACGCTTGTGCTCGATGACGATGCCGCTCGTCGTCGGGCTGGCGACCTGGATCCACGTGCTCGGGCGGGCCGTGCGGCGATGGCCGCGCGTGCCGCGCGTCGTTTGGCACGCCGTCGCGGTTCTGGTGGTGGGCTGGTTCGTCGCGTGGAACCTCGGGTGGGTGACACATTTCAAGCGGGGGCGCGCGCCGGAGCGTCGAGCGGGGCGCATCTGCTGCAAGGACGTGCCCGCGCCACTCGCCGCGGTGGCGCGACCGATCTATCGCGCGGTTGGCAACCCCTTCTCGTTTCCAGGCAGCGCGGTCCTCGCGGCTCGCTACGGCATCCCGCTGCGGCGATGGGACGAAGTCGTCGGCGACTACCCATGGATGCCGCCGATGGACTACACGCGCGCGTCGATCGTCGGAAAGGGTGCGTCGTGGGATCTCGGTGGGGGCGGTTCGGGACCGTACATCGTGGGCGGCTTCGCGCCGCCGTCGGCGGGGCCCGGGCGCGCCATGCGCTGGACGACGGCGCGCACCGCGGAGGTGCTCGTGCCGAACCTGCTCCCGTCGCCGCAACGCTTGAGCCTGTGGGTGGCACCGAACGTCCCGGCCGGTGGGCCGCCGGTCGACGTCGTCATCCGATGGAACGGCGACGTCGTCACTCGCGCGACGCTCGACGCCGTCGGCACCCTCGAGTGGAACATCGACGGCGACGTCGGGCTGAACCTGCTGGGCGTGGATGCCGAGCTCCGCCCGCCGGCCGGTGTCGGGGGCGAGTGGAAGCCGCGCGCCCCGTCGGGCGTGGCGATCGGCGTGCTGCGCTTCACCGGCATCTGACGGTGGCTGGCACCGTCGCTACGGCGTGTGGCGGCGTCGCCGGCGCAATCGAGCGTGCAGCAATCCGAGCACCACGAGCGACAGCGCCGTCGCGGCGCGCGGACGATCACTGGCACCGGTACCGCAACAACCTGTGTCGGTGGGTGGCACCGGCGGCTCGGGCTCCTCGGAGCACGGCTCGACCTCGCCGGGTGGCATGGCGGTGCCAGCCACCATCGCGCGCACCGTGCCATCGAACGTCGCCACCACGAGGTAGTCACCGGCCGGCGCGGGTGCGCTCACGATCGGTGCGCCGAGATCGCTCACCCAGAGCTCTCGACCGTCCGCGGCGCCGAGCGCTGCGAGCTTGCCGTCGGGGCGCGGGACCCAGACGATGTCGCCGGTCACCACCGGGCTGGCGGCGAACCCAGGCTCGGCCGATCGGTAGTGCGCGAAGTTGAGCGGGCCGCGCGCAGTGGTGGCGCGCCACAGCTCTGCTCCGCTGGCGGCGTCAATGGCGACGAGGTCCTTCCACTGGGTCGGGAAGAAAATGCGGCCATCGGCGACTGCGGGCGCCGCGGTGATGGAGTAACCCCAGTCGAAGCCGCCTGGCGTGAAGCCGTTCGACCAGATCTGCGTGGAGTTGGCCACGTCCACGGAGGTGATGGTGCCGAACGAGTTCGCGAAGTAGAGGTCGCCATCCACGACGACCGGCGTGGCGTTGACGGCGAGCGACTTGCCCGTCTTGATCTCCCACACCTTTGCGCCGGTCGTGACGCTCCACGCGGTCATGCCGTCGTCGCGCGAGTAGTTCGCGACGGCGAGGCCGTCGGAGACCGTCACCGCAGCGAGCGTTCCGAGCCACGGATATACCGGCGTGAGCTCGTTGGCCCAGCGTTGTGCGCCCGTGGCGAGGTCGATCGCCGACATGCGGCCCTGGACCGCGACGAACACGGCGCCGTCGGCGATGGTGGGTGCAGCCCAGAGCGACGATTCATACGTCGGCAGGCCATCCGCCGCATCGTGAACCCAACGACGGACTCCGTCACTCAAGCCAACGGCATGGACCTCACCGTTCCCGAGCGCGACGACGACGGTGTCACCTGACACCGCCGGCGCGTTTCGCACCTGATATGGCGTCGTGTAGCGCCAGCGCTCCGCGCCGGTTGCCAGGTCGAGGGCCACGATTCCGCCCTGATCGCCGGAGCCCAGGTCGGTGGCTGACACCACCACGGTGCCTGAGGCGACCACGGGTGAGCCGAGCACGACATTACTTCCAATGGGCGTCGCCCAGACCTGGCGGAGAGGCGGCACGAGGGGAGTGGGGCGCGCGCCCTCGTGTGCTGGGCCGCCACCGAGCTGCGGCCAGTCGCCGGGTGTCGGCTGCGTGGCGTCTGGATCGCAGACCTCGAACGCGATCTCCCGCTCGAGGATGCGGCCGGTTGGCGTCTCGGCGCGTAGCGACATCGAGTGGGTGCCAGCCGACAGCACGGGCAGCAGCGTGGAGAAGCTCCACCCGCCGCGGGCGACGAGCTCGACAGAGTCGCCGCAATCGATCCGTGCCGTGACGCGCGGTTGAGAAGCGTCGAGCGCCGCCGCGACCAGCAACTCGCTGCCCGACCGGGAACAGCTGCCGACGTGCGGCGACGTGACGGCAAGGTGGGGTTCCACGAGGCGCGCACGATGCTCGACGAGTGGGATCCCGTCCTGGAACGTCACGATCCGGTATCCGGCCGGAGACTGGTCGATGGAGCCCATGAGAAACGTTTGCGTTCCCCATTCGATCAACCCGGTGCGCTCCACACGCCGATTGGCGTGCCAGTGGCCGGTGAACAGGTAGTCCACGCCCAGGCTCGCCATCTCGTCGGCGACGAAGTCGCGCGGCGACGCATGACCGAGGGCGACCACCGTGCGGGTGGGTGGCACCAGCGCGAGGTCGGCTGCGACGAACGCGAGTTGATCCGCGTCGGAGAGGTTGGTGTCCCAGACGACGACGTGGATGTCGCCGATGTCGAAGCTGTAGTTGTCCGGGCCCCACCGGCTGCGCCAGGTCGCACCGCCGTCGTACCAATCGTGGTTACCGGGCACAGATACCCAGGGCGTGGTCACGCCGTCGAGTGCGGCCTCGACGCGTTCGAACTCCTCGGCGCGGTTGCCCTGCGTGACGTCGCCAACGATCGCAAAGAAGCGCGCAGGATAGGGCAGGGCGACCGCCTGATCGATCGCCTCCCCGAGGTCGCCGCCATCCCATGGATCAGCCGCATTGTTGGTGGTGTGCGAGTCCGCGGCGATGACAAATGTGAGCGGTGCGGCCGCCTCGTCTGCCGTCAGTGGAATGACGCCGAGATCGAGCTCTCCCGGTGCCACCCGCTTCCAAACGGGCCCGGGACGGAATCCATCGGGAACGCTCACCCAGACGATCTCGCCGCTGGCGGCCGAGTCCAGGCGGTAGGTGCCATCCAACGACGTGGTCACGAACGTGCTGCGATCGAGCACCACAACGGCGTTAGGTACGCCGGGCTCGTCGGGCTGCCGCGCGTGGTCTCCGTTGCGATCGACGAAGACCGTGCCCGTGATCGTCGCAGCGCACGCCGGGTGGGTGACACCTATCGTGGCCGCGAGGCAGGTCGCGAGCACCCGCGCCTTGTCCATCCCCCTATCCTGGCGCAATCGCACGGGATCGCCAAGACGCAACCGCGTGGGCCGAGGCACGATAATGGGCGGGATATGCGCGATATGCCGAAGATGACCCTCACGCTTGATGGATCCCTCTATGGAACCATCGAGGTGGAGACCACGGTTTTGCTCGGTTCGGGACGCGCAGCCGACGTGCAGGTGCCAGAGACCGGCGTGGCCCCCCTGCACCTGCGCTTGGTCAACGAGGAGCAGCGGATCATCGCCGTTGCGCTGGCTCCAGGCGTGCTCGTCGATGGAACGGAGCTCGAAATCGGCATCGGGCGCGAGCTCGGCGACAAGGCGATCGACATCGGAGCGCTGCGACTGGTGACAGCTCCGCCGCGCAGCGTCGACGACCGTCCTCAGCGCACCGAGTCGATGGCGCGTGAGCTGATGCGCAAGTTGATGGGCGCCACCGAAGGCGAGTACCACGCACAGCCCGAATTCGTCGTGGAGGGTGGCCCAGCCAACGGCCAGCGACGAGCGTTCTCCCGCGTCGAGGACCGGATGATCCTGGGACGCGGCGAGAGTGCTTCGTGGATCCTCCTCGACCCCGACCTGTCACGAAATCACGCCGCCATCGAACGCCACAAGGACGCATTTCGCATCTACGACATGCGCTCCAAGAACGGAACGAAGGTGAATGGACGCCCCGTCGGAATCGGTGCACCGGGTGTCGTGCTCGAGGATGGCGCGATCATCACGCTGGGCGACACCCGCATTCGATACATCGATCCCGCGGCCGCGATGCTCGCCGAGCTCGAGGCGAACGCCGACGCCAATGCGCGTGGCATCCCGGGCGCGATCACGCAGACGAGACCCGGACACGGTCGCGCTTTGGAGGCCGTTTCGGCCGCAGCGGAGGCGAACGAGCAGCGTCGCCTCCGTCGCCGGACGATGGTGGTGATCGCGTCGGCACTGCTGATTGCGGCGGTGTCGGCGGTGCTCCTGATTGCGTTGATCGCGTCGTCGTGACCACCCCCGGATCACCGGAGTAGTGGTGGAGGTCGCTCCCTCCACCGTTTCCGGAGCCGCCGGTCGCCCCCCAGGGTGAAGGAATCGCGTGTTCGAGCCACGGCGCGACACAGGTCGTGCTCGACACGAACTTTCGACGGCCGCCGTAGCTGCCGGGCGGAAATCCACCGCGATACGGAATGTGCTCGCCCTCGTTTGCGTGCGCGGCCGCGCGGTACATTGCCGTGAAGAGCGCACGCGCGCGGGTGAACGACGCGCGACGCTGGGACGACGCCACGTGACAGCGCGGAGCCGGGCGACGTGCCGGTGCTTCGGGACGGTCGAGAGGGTTCGTGACCAGCACCCCTTCGACACCAAGGACCGGCGCGTCGCGGCGCGCTCGGTACTCGCCCGCAATGCTGTCGCACAAGGCGCGCGCGCGGGCGATTCGCTCCGCCGGCGGGAGACGGGCCCACGCCGGCAGCGGCGTGATGGGCACGGTGTACGTCGACTCGTCGTCTCGCGATTCGCCGGCGACCGCGACCTTGGGGGTGCCTTTGCTCGTCACCCATTGTCCGCGCAAGGACTCACCGAGGAGGGCCGGGGTCGAGCTGGCACCTGGCCAGTCCTCGGGGCGCGCGACGAGCCCTTCCTTCACTCCGTGCGACACGATGTAGCGGAGTCGTCCCTCGGCGCTTTCGTCGTCGAGAACTGGGATCACACTGGCTCGACTCGCCCAGAAATGTCCATTCCAGTCGTGGCGGTCGCCTATGCGCTTCGCAACGTTGCCGTTGACATGGCCGATGAACGGCGCGAGTTGCGACGCGTCGAGGGCCGACAACAACATGTGCATGTGATTGGAGAGGTAGACGAACGCGTGCAGCCGCACATGCTGATAAAGCGCGAGTGCGCGACCGAGGACGCCGAGGATCACGGCGCGCTCGATCACGCCAGGGCGCAGCAAATAGCGCTCCTGAAATGTTCGCGTCGTGACTTCGTAGATCACATCGGGGAGGTACCAGCGGAGGGGATGTCCCATGCGCCGGGTTGCCAGCACGCAGCGTGCCACGTCGCCCGTTGTGGAGTTTCCGGCGCTTCCGCGGCACGGATTTCGGACAGTCCGAAAGCCGGACGACTTTTGTCCGGGAACCGGACAAGGCGTGCGACTACGGAGTCGCGATTCGAAGTGTCAGCCGCCTGTCGGCGCGGCCGCCCTCGGCGCGAACCAACTCGGTGCCACTCACCTGCAGGCGACCGGGGCCGACGACGGAGCCCGTGGCCCAGCCGTCGGCGATGGCGAAGGCGACGGGGGCGCCATTCCACGTGAGGCCGGACATCGAGAAGGTGCCAGCCGACCGCGCGTAGCCGAGGCTTCCGCTCTCGGAGAGGACGCTCATCCAGCCCGGCGCGGCGGTGCAGGGATAGACCCAGAGCTCGCGGTCATCGGCGACTGCCGCCGGATCGACCGCGGTGGTCGTGGCATCCACGACTGTGTCGACATCCGGCGGGTAGGTCACCAGTAGCGTGCAATCCGGTACGAAGGCGGCGATCTCCGACATCGACGCAGTTACATCGAGCGGCGTCACCCCATCGCTGATGACAGGGCGCGCGTCGAGGAGCGAGTACCAGGTGCCAGCCGGCAGCATGACCGCGCGGCCACTGGCACCTTCGTCGACCACGGGTGCCACCGCGATGCGATCGCCGAGCACGTACTGATCGTCGAGGGTCCACCCGGGGTCCCACGAGGGCCAGTCGAGAACGAAGGGCCGGAACAGAGGCGCGCCCGTCAGGGCAGCGCGTTCCGCCATCGCGCTCTGGTACGGAACCAGTTGCGTGTGAAGCTTCGCCCAGCGACGCAGGTGTGCCGTCGACTCGGCGTCGCTCTCCCAGTTCCAGTTGTCGCGCGCGCTGCGGCCGTGGTGCGTGCGCATCACCGGCGAGAGCGCGCCGAAGGTCACCCAGCGGAACCACAGCTCCTTCGTCGTCGGCTCCGTGGTCTGGCTCATGTAGCCGGCGATGTCGTGACCGAAGTACGGGAAGCCAGTGACGCCAAGCCCGATTCCCATCGGGATCACGGAGCGCATGCCGTCGCCCGCCGAGAAATCGGTCTGCTGATCGCCCGCCCAGAGCACCTGCATGTACGGCTGCGACCCCAGGTGCGCCGCGCGCGCGAAGAAGATGCGCTCGACACCATCGGCAGCCTCGGCGTCGCGCATCAGCTCCCAGTTCAGGCGCACCCAATCGACGGCATAGGTGTTGTGGTACGCGAGCGCGTCCTGCCCCGAGGCCAGGCGGGCGTCGGTGGGCAGCCACTCGGCGAAGTCAGCCATCCAGCCGTCCGAACCCGCCGCGATCGCCTCGCGATACACCGCCTTGCCCCAGGCGACGGCGTCCGGGCTCGTGAGGTCGAGCAGCGACGAGTCCCGGAACTTCACGCCCGTGAAGAGATAGGGACTTCCGTCGGCGCGGCGGATGGCGTGCCCGAGCTGGAGTGCCTCCGCAAAAACGTCGGACTCGCTATCGATGAACGTGTTGGCATAGGTCAGGAACTTGAACCCGTTCTGGTGCAGATGCGCCGAGAGCTGCTCGAAGTTCGGGTACAGCGCGCGATCGAGTCGCCAGTCCTCCTCGAGCACGTAACCGGACGCCCCGCCGCTCTTGTCGTTGCCGCCGCGCCAGTCCTCGGTCCAGATGACGCTGGCGGGGATATCCGCCGTCCGCAAGGTGTCAGCCACCCGCCGGACGTTGGTTTCTCCATAGATGGCATCGAGCCACGGCGCAAAGGTGAAGGTGGGTGGCACCTGCGGACGGCCGACCCACGCGGTCATGCGCGCGAGCGAGTCGGCCGGTGTGGCCCCGACGAAGAGGCGCAGCGTGAGCTGGTCGCGCCAGACCTCGAGGCGGGCGGCATCGGGATCGGTGTCGCACAGATCGAAGATGCTGCGTGTGTTCGTCTCGACCGCGAGCGCCCAGCCGCGCGACGACAGCATCATGGGCATCGGCGTGTGCGTCGAGTGTCGCCGCCCCTGCAAGGCCCAGATGCCCTCGTACACGTCGTCGCGCGTGTCGAACTTCCCGATGCCGTCCTCCTGCACCCAGAGCGGCACCGTCTGCCCGCGATGGTCGACGGCCCACGACTGACCGCCGAGGCCCATGAAATGCTCCCCGTCTGCGCACGCAAAGCCGAGCGATGTCCGATTGCCGGCGCTTTCGCTCATGTCGAGCGCGACGATGACCTCGCCACCTTGGGCGTCGCCGGACACCAGCACCTGGCCACGGCCGATGGGGGCGCCAGCGCGGTCATGGGTCACGAAGTCGATCCGATCGGGGCCAACGTCGACCTGGCGCAACGTCGAGACCGCAGACCACGGGGTTTCGTCATCGGGCCCGAATCGGAACGAGCCGAATGACATCTGCACCCCACCCTCGACGCCGTCGAGCACGGGCTGTGTCAGGCGTGTCCCAGCGAAATGCGCGGCTCCCCCGCGGCCGTCGTCATCGCCCGGCAGAGTGGTCCAGATCGCTTGGCCGTCGCGCAGGACGACGATCGACGCGGGTGCATCGGTGAGGCGCACCTCGAGCGCGCCTTGCACGATCACCACCGGCGGGCGCGTCGGGTCGTCGCCACAGCCGGTGCCACCCACCAGCAGGGTGCCACCCACCAGCAGGGTGCCACCCACCGCGCAGGCGGCGGCTGACATCAGAGAGCGGGCACTACGTCGCGGCGCTGCAGGGACAACCGGGGCGCGCGTCACAGGCCCTGCGTCAGGATGAAGCCGACGGCTCCACCGACGATCAGCAGGAGCACCGCGATGGCCAGGATGATCTTCCCGTTGCCACCATGATCGTGCACGCCCGTGCGATCCGGCTCGAGCATCGATGACAGTGACTCGACGTCGCTCGCCGCCCCGCGCCCGCCGTGCCCCGGCCCCGGCCGCGGGCCCGCCGACCCCGACCCGGACGGCCCCGCGGAGCGTCGGCCGCCGCCGCTGTGCGCCTCGACCTGCGCGTCGAGCCCGAGATCGTTCGCCCACGCCGCCGTATCGACGAAGTGGCTCGGGTCCAGGCTCGCCGACCCTTCCCCCGCCGCACCGGACGACGAGGACGACGATGCTTGCGACTCGCCTTCCGTCCCGACGAGCGAGCTCAGCCGCTGCACTTCATCATTGATGAGCGAGTCGATGAGCGAGCCCTTGGGTTCGCTCGACCGCTTTCGCATCGCCTCGAGCTGGGCGTCGCGCACGAGCTGCGCGATGTCGCGCGCCGTCACCTTCATGCGGCGGGAGAACTGATATTGCGAGAGCGCATCGCCGAGGTCCGCGGCGTGCTGGTACCGATCATCGGGGTCGCGGGCGAGGGCCTTGCGCACGACCTGTTCGAGCTCCGGCTCGATCTCGGGGTTGAGCGCCTGGATCGACGGGATGCGTGCCTGCCGCACCAGCTCCACCGTCTGGTAGTCGGTGTCGCCGTAGAACAGCCGCCGCCCCGTGAACATCTCCCACATGATGATGCCCACCGCGAACACGTCGGCGCGGTGGTCGACGTCGAGCCCGCTCGCCGCCTCGGGCGAGAGGTAGCTGAACTTGCCCTTCACCACGCCCGGGTCCGTCGACTCGATCTGGCTGTTCGCCTTGGCGAGCCCGAAGTCGACGAGCTTCACCTCGCCGTTCTTGCTGAGCAGGATGTTGGGCGGCGAGATGTCCCGATGCACGATGCCGAGCGGTTCGCCCGTCTCGGGGTGATCGAGCACGTGGGCGTAGTTGAGCGCCTTGCAGCACTCGGTCATCAGGTAGATCGTGTGCCCGATCTCCATCCGCTTGCTGCGCTGCTTCTGGCGTTCGATGAGCGTCTTCAGGTTGCACCCGTCGACGTACTCCATCACCAGGAAGTAGGCGTTGTCGGGTGTCTTCGAGATGTCGAAGACCTGGACGATGTTCGCGTGCTGGAGGAACAGCGAGAGCCGCGCCTCGTCGAGGAACATCGAGACGAACTTCTGGTTCTTGGTCAGGTTCGGAAGGATGCGTTTGATCGCAACCGACTTCTTGAACCCTTCCATCGACTCCGCGACACCGCGGAACACCTCGGCCATACCACCGTGGTCGAGTCGCTCGGTGATCGTATAGCGGTCGCGCATCCCCGGACGGAATCGATACTACCAGAGGTAACCCATCGCCATCAAACGGCGCAACGAACGTCAGCGGCGGCTGAAATCGCCTCGCCTACACCCGCCACGGCGACGATCTCGGAGGTTTTTGGGCCCCGGCGAGGTCCTTGCGAACGGCGTTGCGCAACTGCCGGCCCGTCCGGGCGGCGGTCGGGCCGCCTCGTCACTCGCCGCCGACGGCTTCGGCTTCGACTTGCTCGCGGGCCGACTTGCATTCGAAGCACAACGTCGTCACGGGGCGGGCCAGCAGGCGCTTGTAGCCGATGGGCTCCGCGCACTCCTCGCACTCGTCGATGGCGCCCGCCTCGAGCCGGACCATGGCCTCCCGGATCTTGCCGACCAGGC
>DATLEB010000129.1:0-17050 GCA_035525615.1 Kofleriaceae bacterium
GGGATCGTGATCCCGTGCGCCGTCAGCTCCGGCGCGAACAGCAACGCGCGGCCGGCGCCGTCGTAGCCGAGCTGCACGAACATGTCCGGGGAGAACTCGGTGCATCGCTTCGCGCAGCAGTGAAACGCGGCGGTGACGCGATAGAAGCCCTCGCGGGGGAGCGGCCGGAGCGCGCTCGTGTCGAACGGCCGCGGTAGCGTGAAGCCGTTCGCCGAGAACTGGGCGCGGTTCGCGGTCCACCGCTCCGGCAGATACACGCCGGGACCGGGGTCGCCGTGGTTGTGGAAGTAGACGAGCCGGCCGTCGGGCACGTCGGCGATGGGGCGCAGCGTGCGGTAGAGGCCGCAGGGAGGGAGCTCAGCGGGCATATCGAGAGTGTTAGCAGGACGACTCGGCTCGCCGCCAGCTCGGCATGGTCGCGTGGCGAGCGCCGATCACCGGGACCTCGTGGCGCAGGTCGAAGTTGTAGTCGCTGTCGGTGCCGGCCCGCGGCCGCAGCGCGACCTGCTCGCCCAGCCGCTCGACGATGCGCTCGAAGAGCCCCATCGGCTCCGCCGCGGACGGGTAGAGCTGGACATAGGTGTCGTAGCGCAGGAGATGCTCGTCGAAGAATCGCCGGGCGGTCGCGACCTCGAGACGCGCGGGCACGACCATGGGCAACCCACAGCGCGCGACGGAGGCCTGCATGCCCGCGACGCCCAGGCGCAAACGCGCATCCGAGGAGAAGCACGCGCCGATCAGCGCGGCGTCGATGTCGGGCGCGTAATACCCCTCCACCGCCTCGAGGACGTCGCCGCCCAGATCCGCGAGCACCCGCGTGAGGATCCGGAACTCGCGCACGTTGCCGCGGAATGGGTTGAGCAGCACGTAAACATCAGCGCCGTTCGATTCCATCGCGGAGCCATATACGCAGCCCGCGTGCCGGCGTCGGCGGGTGTGAGCGCGGTGACAACAATCACGTCATCGCCCTCGAGGGTCGGGAGGTTGCGCTCGTGTGAGACCTTGTCCGCCTGGGAGCGGCCGCTCCACCTGACCGGTTCCGCGGGGGCTGCGTGCCACACGCTCAGCCGCCGGTAGCGATCGAACGTGTAGGCGGTGGCGATTCTCCATGCCGGTTGTTCCCGCACCCGCGCCGTCGTTACGGGTCCGCGGTTCGACTACCATCCCGCGCATGGCCAAAAAAGAAGACCCGGGCGTCTATCGCGTCACCGAGATCATCGGCACCAGCACCAAGTCGTGGGAGGACGCCGCCAAGAACGCGGTCGAGACCGCCGCGAAGTCCCTTCGCGATCTCCGCATCGCCGAGGTGTCGAAGCTCGACATGAAGATCGAGGACGGCAAGGTCGTCGCGTACCGCGCGCGCGTCTCGCTGTCGTTCAAGTACGAGGGCTGATGCTGCGCGAGGCGCGATGATCAGCCGCGCCTGGCGGCGCCGGCGAGGGGGGGCCGCGGCGTTCCCCCCCGCCAAGCAGGGCGCGGATTGGGCGACCAGTCGGCCGGCGGGCGGTAAACGGCGGGATCCACGCTCGGAATCCCAGAATCGCGCTTGGACATCGACAAATCGCCGCGTTCCGCGTATACGCACGTGTCGCTTTCGCGGTTCGGTGGATAGTCCTCTCGTGCTGGCGCTGGCGGAACTCACGAGGAGACTGTTATGGCCGAAGGAACGATCAAGCGTTTGACCGACAAGGGTTTTGGTTTCATCAGCAGCGCGTCGGGCACGGATATCTTCTTCCACATGTCCAACGTGGAAGGCGTCCGGTTCGAGGAGCTGCGCGAGGGCCAGAAGGTGTCGTTCAACGAGGGGCGTGGTCCGAAGGGTCCGCGCGCCGAGAACGTCCGCGTCATCTGACTACATCTGAGCGGCCGCGGCGCTGTCGCCAGCGACAGCGCCGCCGCTGACAGACCAACCTTCGACGCGAGAGCGCACGGCGAGCAGGTCTTCGGTCACGCTAGACCAGACCAGCTCGAGGATGCGCTCTTGCTTGTCCGAGCGACCCGCGGGCTCGAGCTCGAGCGCGCGCACACACGTGGCGAGGTCGCCGGCGACCACCAGACCGATGCGGTCGGCGGCGCGATCCGTGGCCTCGAGCCAGTCGAGCGCGGCGCGGGCCGGCTCGATCGAACGGGCGCGCAGCTTGCGCCCCAGCACGACGACCTGGTCCAGCGCGACCGGGTGTAACGACGCGGCCAGCCACTGGGCGGCGCGCCCACGCGGGCTGGCCGGATCGGTCTCGCCGCCGGCTCCGAGCACGATCGCCAGCTCGACAAGCTGGGTGAGCTCATCTGCGCGCGGGCACAGGAGCCGCGCGAAGCGCTCGGCGTGCAGGTCCGCCAGACGGCGCGCAACCGTGAACGCGAGCGCGCGCTCGTCGAGGCTGCCATCGAGCGCGGCCGGGCCGATGACCAGGGCCGGTTCGAGCACGCCGTCCCCGGCGCGCAGCACGATCCGGCATGGCGCCGCCTGCTCGCGATCGAGGAACGCCGGCGGCCGCGCCACACCGAGCACGCCCACGGCGCGACGCAGGACGCGCGCGATCGGGCGATCGTCGTCGGCGACCGCGGCCTTCCTGACGTGGCGCGGCGGCGGACGACGGCGCATCCGTGCCGCGGCCACGGCCGGCGTCGCCAGCGCGAACAGCGCCGAGAGCTGCGCGTCGACGGTCTCGCCCGCCAGCACACGCCAGGCGTCGGCGTCGAGCGCGGTCGGCGACGAGCCACCGGTCAGCGGCCGCGCCACACGCGAGCGGCCCGGATCGACCGCGCGCATCCCGATCACCGCGAGCGCCTCCTCGCACGCGCGCACGTGCAGGCGGCGCCAGCTCCGCGCGTAGAGCGTCGCGAGCGCCTCGTACGACGCGGTCCGGCGGCGGTTGTGCGCCAGGATCTCCTGATGCTGCGCGATCGCGTCGTCGACGTGATCGTCGCCGGCATCCACGTACAGATCCGCGAGGCGCTGCCGGCGCGCGGCGTCGTCGGGCGCGAACGTCAGCGCGACCTCGAGGGCGCACAGCGCGTCCTCGCAGCGTCCGACGGCAAGGCACATCTCGCCGAGCCGGTCCCACAGCCGCAACAGCTCGCCGGGCGGACACGCCTCGTCGCGGAGCTGCTCGAGGCGGCGGTAGTAGAAGAAGATGCGCTCCGCGGGCTCCGCGGTCTCCGCGAGCAACGCCTCGAGATCGGTGGCGGCGGCGAACAACGTCGGCGCGTCCTCGAGCGCGCGCGCCAGCGCGTCCGCGGCCTCGTCACGCTGGCCCAGCTCGTCGCGCAGGATCATCGCGGCCAGGTGGCGGTAGCGGGCGCGCACCATCGGGTCCTGCTCGGTGTCGATCAGGCGCTGCAGCAGATCGAGGCTGTAGCTCCAGTCGCCGTCACCGGTGACGAGCCCGAGCGACTTCGTGAGCAGCATGTGATCGCCGGGGCGGTAGGCGAGCGCCTCGCGGTACAGCTCGCGCGCGACGGCCGGGTCGGCGAGCGGACCGGCGTAGAGGTCGCCGGCCGCAGCGTAGCGGGTCGCTTTCTCCTCGGGCTCGGCGCCGGCGGCAAGCGCGAGCTGGTTTGCGGCCTGCGCGGCCGGATCGCCCGCGTCGAGCTCGAGGCGCAGCAGCAAGGTCGCGCGGTACGTCGGATCGATCGCGAGCGCGATGCCGGCGTGGCGGCGAGCGTCGTCGGCGTCGCCGAGCGCGTGTGCGCAGCGCGCGGCGCGATGGTGCAGCTCGACGCACACCGAGGGCGCCAGGTCGGGCTCGTCCCGTTCCAGCAGGTCGGCGATGTGCGCGCGCGCCTCGGCCCAGGCGCCGGAGGCGAACAGCACGTCGGCGAGCGCGCGGCGCGGCGCGGGGTCGTCGTTGTCGAGCGCGATCGCGCGTGACAGCGCACGCCGTGCGAGGGCCGCGTCACCGCGCGCCGTCGCGGCCTCGCCCAGCCGCAGCAGGTACACGCGCAGGCGGTCCGGTGCGTGGGTCGCCACGCAGAGCTCCTCGAGGATCGGGATCAGCTCGTCGAAGCTGCGCGTCTCCCAGTAGAAGTCGACCAGCGCAACCGCGGCACGGCGGTCGCCACCGTCGGTGGCGCGCACGGCGCGGTACAGCTCGGCTGCGCGGGCCGGCTCGCCCAGCTGCGCGCACAGCTCGGCGGCATCGCCGAGTCGGCGGGCTCGGTCGGCAACGAGCGCCGGCCGCGCCGCCGCCGCGAGCAAGAGCTCGACCGCGCCGGCGAGCTCGCCGCGCTCGCGCCGCAGCGCCACCGTCGCGTCGATCGCGGCGGCGAAGTCAGGATCGTCGCGGAGCGCGCGCGCGAGCAGCTCGTGCGCCGTGTCGCCGTCGTCGAGGCCGCGCCACGCAACCTCGGCGGCGCGCAGGAGCACGCGGGCGCGCGGCGCCGGTGCCTCGGTCGCGGCGACCAGCTGCGAGAGCGCGGCCATGGCGTCGTCGTGCGCATCGAAGCGCACGGACAGGCGCGCGATCGCGTCGAGCACGTCGGCGCGGCCCGGCTCGAGCTTGTCGGCGCAGCGGTAGGCGTCGAGCGCCGCCGCTGGATCGTCGAGCTCGCGATCCTGCAGCGCGCCGAGCTCGCGCCACAACACGGCGCGCGCGCGGCGATCGACGCGCGCCACGCGCCGCTGCAGCAGCGCCACCAGCGCCGGCCACTCGGAGGTCTCGCGATAGAACCGCTCGAGCGCGGCGTGCGCGTGATCATCGGTGGGCGCGAGGGACAGCGTCCACTCGTGGCAGTCGGCGGCCCGGTAGCCGTCGCCGCGCCGCTCCCACGCATCGGCCAGGCCCGCGAGCCAGCGCGCGCGGACGCCATCGTCGTCGCCGGTCGCGGCGCACGCGCTCATCGCCTCGAGCGGCAGGTCTCGCCAGCGGTCGGTGGCAGCGGCGAGGCGCAGCAGCGGATCGAGATCGATCGTGGCGGGCTCTTCCGCGAACGCGTCGAGGCGCGCCTCGAGCGCACGGTCGTGATCGCGCAGCACGTCCTCGAAGTCCTCGGCGAGCTCGCGCAGGAGCTCGGCGCGTGCGGGGCCCTCGTCGGAAGCGGCGATGCGCTCGATCTGTGCGTCGACGATGTCGGCCCAGTCCTGCTCGGTCGCGTACGCGTCGAGCACCGACTGGACGCGGACCGCGGCGCGCTCGACCGCGGCGTGCACGCGCGCCGGGGCCAGCTCGGGCAGCTCGTCGGCGAGCAGCGCCATCAGGGCCCGCAGCGCATCAGGAGAGAACGCAGACGCTTCCACCGGCATGCGGGGGACTTCGAGCAAGACCGGTGCCGGGACGCGTTCCCTGCGATCCCGCTGGGATAGATCGTCTCCCACCTGGGGGAACGGGTCGCGATCGCCGGGGGCGCCACCGCAGATCACGCGCGGAGGGCGACCAGCCGATCGCTCGCAGCTCACTCGCCGGTGCGCAGGAAGCGCTGGGCCGTGACGGCGGTGAGCTTGAAGCTCGGCGACACGCGACCGCTGCGCAGGATCTCGCCGGAGAGCTCGTCGCGCACGGTGAGGACCGCGTGCGGATCGTCGTCGTCCTCGGCGATGTCGAGGTCGACCTGGAGGCGCTGGTCCTGGTCGGTCGCGAACGACAGCGAGCGGTGGAGGCGCTCGCGCGCGGCGGCCTCGTGGCGGCGCATCACCTCCGACGCGCCCTTCACGAGCGTCGCGAAGGCGCCGGCGTCGAGCGGCTTGGGATTCACCTTGTCGCGCCCCATCGTCCACGGACCGACGAGCGACGGCTCGCTCGCGCCGCGGCGGGTCATCTCGACCGCCCAGCCATCACCGTCGTCGTTCCTGACGACCTTGGCGGTCCATTCGCCCTTCCTCCACAGCGTGGGCTCCATGATCTCGTTGGCAGGGTCCATCGCCCGTATGTACACGGTCGCTCTGTCGCCGGCGCCGCCCCGGGTCAGTAGTCGATCGCCACGACGGTGACCTCGCCTCGGGGCAGCGAGACCGCATCGCCGACGCGCGCGTCCAGGAGGCGGCGCGCGACCGGCGACTGCCAGCTGATCGCACCGTCACGGGGCGACGACTCGATCGCGCCGACGATGCGGTAGCGCGCGCGTTGCCCCTCCGCGTCCTCCACCGTCACCGTCGCGCCGAACCCGACGACGTCGCGATCCTGCGGCGCCACCGTCCGAGCGGTCGCGAGATGCTCCGCCAGCTCGCGCGCGCGCTCCTCCGGCGGATTGCTCGCGAGCTCGGCGCGCAGCGTCGCCAGACCGTCGGCCGTGACGAGGTTGGGCACCGGCACCGGCAGCCCCGGCCGGCGCAGCGGCGCCTCGGGCGCGCCGTCGTCCTCGCGGGTGAACGCCTTGCTCACCGATCGATCGTACCCGAACCGCGCCTGGCTGCCGTTTTTTGGCACCGGTCGCCGCAGATGGTCACCCACGAGCGCACGTGAGGCGCTAGTCGCGCGACAGGACACGCGTGTGCCAGTGGCGCGACTGATGCAGTCGAGCGCGCACATGCGCGTGCTCGCGAGGGGCGGGTTGCTCGGCTGGGTGGCCGCGGCCGCGGTGATGTTCGCCGCATGCGGTGACGATCCCGCTGCAGAGGTCGATGGGATTCGAAGCGGCTCGCGCCTGCGCGCCATGTACTTGGCCGGCGACTCGGCCCGCCTGTTCACCGGGTTCTACGACATCGGATTCGAGCTGCCGTGCGCGTTCGAGGTCATGCCCGGAACGAACGACGCGTTTTCGCGGGGAGGCCTTCGAGGATGCTCCACGATTTGTCCGCGTGACCCCGAACGAATGCGACGCTCAGCCGCGCGTGTGGCGGCTCGAGGCACCGGGGCCTTTCATGCAGCCCTATAGCCGGACGAGCGACGGACGATGCGTGCCGGACGCGTTCGGAAGCGGGGACCTGATGGGAACTTCGGAGATCTCGTTGCAGCGCTTCGCCCATGCGAGCGTGGAGGAAACGACGGTCAACACGCGGCTCCGTGAGCGTTTGCTCGTCGGTGACGACGGGTCTCTCCAGAGACTCGGTTACTTCGACACGGAGCTAGGCGTCGACTGCAGCTTGCAGGATCGCTACGGCGATGGCACCCCGAACTGCGCGCCGCGGGTGTGCTCGAACAGCGACTTCTTTTCGCGCACCTCGTGTGGACGGGAACTCATGCGGAGCGACAACCAGGATCGCGACTGCATCTGCGGGCCATCGTTGTTTGGCGAGCGCTTGGACGCCAGCTTGCGCCCGGTAGCGATCGTACGCATGGAGCCGATTCCAGAGGACACACTGGTCTGTCCGGACGGGGAATCCGTTGACGAAGGATTCTACGAAGCCATCGACGTCGAGCTGGCGACTGCGACCCCGCAGGTCGACGGCAGCGGCCGCATCCGCGCCATCGAGTACGCCGTCGGCGACGGAGCGACGGCGACCGGATTCTTCGATGCCGAGCTCGACGCCACGTGCGTGCCGGCCCGTGCCAGCGACGGCACGATCCGCTGCATTCCCCATGCGCAGGCGGCCATCTTCGATCAGTTCTTTCTCGACGACATGTGCACCCTTGGCGTCCGGGTCGTGGCGGCCTGGGGACCGCGGGGGCGGACGGTCGTCGCAGCAAGGGAATTTCCGTGGAACCTGGACTCCGCGGTGTCGCCGGATTCGGTCGTATCCTTTGATACACGCGCGTTGCCCGACGCACCAAGACTCTACGAGGTCGGTGACCTTCCACCTTCCCTCTACTCGGGATCGAGCTGGGATTGCCGTCCTTACGTGTTCGATCCTGATCTCGAGCCGTGGCGCCTTGTCGGGCCGCAGATGCCTCCCGCGCGTTTTGGCGTGCTGAACGCAGTCATCGAGAGGTCACCATGAGGCCCCACGCGCTGGCGGTGTTCAGCGTGGTCGTCGCGTGTGGAACGGCTGCGTGCTTCACCGGCGAAACACCACCCGAACGTGACATCTCCCCCATCGACGCAATGGCGATCGACGTACCCACCGATTCGATCGCACCGCGCACGTGCAACCTCGATCCACGCGGACGGTTGGTCGCGGAGATGGGGCGCGCCGGCGACGCGCTGGTCGCCTACTACCAGGCGAACGGCGGTTTCCCGGCAACGAGTCAGGCCGCCTCGCCAACGGCCAGCTGCTGCACGCAGAATGCCGGCGGCCTGCACTGCTGCGCGGTCGTCCCCGCCGAATGGGACGTCGCGACGTGGAATGCGTTCGGCTTCGCGCAGACCGAGCCGTTCGAGTTCCAGTTCGCATACACCGGCGTCGCGGGAGGCCTGACGTCGACAATGACCGCGACGGGCGACCTCGACTGCGATGGGACGTCGATCACGTACACCCTCGCGTGCACGTCGAGCGGCGGCGTTCCGACGTGCGAGCTGGTCGCCCCGACCAACATGGACTGAGCGCCGCGACGCTCAGTCCTCGAACGTCCACCACGCGGGCTCGTCGGTGGCGCTCGCGCCGGTGACCGCGCCGGTGGTGGCCGCGTCGTTTGCCTCGTCGTCCGATTCCGCCTCCGCCTCCGTCTGGCTCGTTTCGCGAGGCACGCCCTTCAGATCCACGTCTGTCAGGCCGAGGACGTCGTCGATCTGGCCGCGGCGCGAGACCACCACGATGGAATTCTCGCGCACGTCGACGACCTTCCATTCGAGCTGGCAGCCGAGGACGTGGACGTACCAGCTCGCGTCGACACCGTTGGTCGCGCCCGCGCCGATGACGAGCTGAACGCCGTCGTCCTTCGGCTGGATGTCGGTGATCTCGGCGCGGATGCGCGTCTCGGTCGGAGTCTTCGCGGGCGTCTTCGCCGCGGTGCTGCGAGTGCGGCTGCGGCTGCCGCTGCCGCTGCCGGTGGCCCGGCTCTTCTCGCCACCCGCGCCTTGCGTCATGCCGAGCAGGTGCGTGGCGAACGGGTCGTCCGGCCCCGACGTTCCGCGGATCACCGCGCCGAGCGTGCTCGGGCCGGCGATGCCGTCGATCGGCAGGCCGTGCGCCGCCTGCTTCTCGGCGACGTTGTCGGCGAACTCGCCGGTGTCGATGGCGCCGCCGCCGAACAGCGACGTCGAGAAGCCGAGCTTGTTCTGCCAGTGCACGTTGCGCTCGCACGCCTTGCGCAGCTGGCGATCGGTGAGCCGGCTCGTCGTGGGCGTGCCGTCGATCGTCGCGCGCGACTCCATGTAGTCCGACGATCGGTCGAACGAGACGGTGTCGCGCGGCGGCGGAAGCGAGCTGGTCAGCGTCCGCTTGCCGGGCGCGACGTCGGCGCCGCTACGCTGCTGGTCATCGTGATCCTGCTCGCCGTGGCGGTGTCGTCGTGTGGCCATGCCCGACGACAAGTGCAAGGGGTCGGCCGCCCGCCGGGCGCGCCGGTGCCGGCTGCAGGGGCGCGAAACCACGCGCCTCGGCTCGCGTCACGCGGGCACGCTGTCCAGGGTGCGTACGCAATCTGCGTGGCCGATCCGTCAACCCCCGGCTAGAAGGAGTCGCCGTCGGACGCGGCCGGCTTTGCCGCGGGGCGGACGAGCTCGACGAGCTGCCGACCGAACGGAACCGATTCCCGCACGTCGGCGCGCTGCTCCGCGGTCAGCAGCGACCACTGATCGACGAGCGCGTCGATCTGATCGTTGAGGCCGAGGAGGCGCTCGCCCCTCACGAAGGCCTGCTCGATCACCTCGCACGTCACGTCGGGCAGCACGGCGACGAACTTGAGCGCGCGGTCGAGGTCGCTCGTGATCTTCGTGCGCAGATCGGTGTCGTGCTTGATGAGCACGCCGCGCTGCGAAACGAAGGCGAGCGAGTCGAGGTACTTGTCGAAGCCCTCGCAGTCGTTCCGGTTGCGCGCCGCGGTACCGGCCACGAGCGTCTCGCGGAAATTGGCGAAGTCGCGGCGCGAGTCGGAGCGCAGGTAGAAGAAGACGTCGCTGTTGATGAAGCGGACCACGGCCATGACGATGGCCTGGTAGCTGGCCTCGGCGACGGCGGGCGGCGTCGCGCGATCCTGGACGGGGCCGTTGAGACGGCGCACCTCGCGGCGCAGCTCGGCGAGTGCGCGCCGGATCGCGATCGCCTTGCCGAGCGTGTCGCGGTGCCCCGGCACCATGCGCTCGGGCTCGGCGTGCCCGAGGAAACACTCGTACACGGTCGTCATCACGGCGAAGACGCCGTCCATCAGGCCGGTGGTCGCGTCGTTGAGGTCGCGGACCGCCTGCTCCTTGCGATCGTTCTTGAGCGCGTCCGAGAACCGGCGATCGAACTCCTTGAGCTCGGACGACAGGCCGTACTTCAGCGTGTCCATCTCGGCGGCGAGCGCCGCCCACTTCTCCTCGTCCGGCCGCTCGCGGTGCGCGATGGTGCGCGTCGGGATCGGGCCCGACTTGCGCGGCGCCGGCGTGTTGGCCTCGAGGTCGAAGTCCATGTCGCCGCCCCCGCCTGCACCCGCGCCAGCGCCCTCGGCCGTCGCGGCGGCGCTGGGCGCGACCATGCCGAGGTACTCGAGCAACCGGCGGAAGTGGCTGAGCACCGCGTCGGCCACGATCTGGAGCTGCGACTCACCGTCCTCGCGGAGGTAGAGCGCCACGTCGAGCTCGCCGAGGGCGCGCACCGCCTCCTCGCCGAACTGGAGGAGCTTCTGGATCTTCCTCCGGATGCGACGATCGGAGATCGTGGCGAGCAGCCCGGCGAGGGCCGCGTTCTCGGATGCTTCGGACAACACCGCAAGGGTACGCGACCTCCGGCGCAGGGCGCCACTCCGTGATGGCCTGCTACCCCATCGCCCCCCGCGGCAGCCCCTGGCGCGCTGGTGATAACGTCGCGGAGGCATGGCGGATCTTCTCGGAAAGCTCGCCGCGCTCCGCATCGCCGATGCCGGCCGCACGGTGTTCGGGGCCGCGTCGCACGACTACCAGCTCTCACCCCGGCTGAGCGCCGCCGAGCTGGCCGCCGCCGAGGCGCAGTTCGGGGTCGCCTTCCCGGAGGACTACCGGCGGTTCCTGCTCGACGTGGGCGCGGGCGGCGCCGGTCCGGCCTACGGCGTGTTTCCGCTGGTCCGGGCTGCCGGCCGGTGGGGATGGGAAGGTGACGGAGGAGATCTGACCGGCGACCTGCGTACGCCTTTCCCTCATACCGCGGCGTGGAACCTCGATGGGCACCCGATGTGGAAGGACAAGCCCGACGAGGACGCCGAGGACGACGACGAGGATTTCGACGCTCGCTACGCACAGTGGAACACCGTGCTCTACGAGGTCTATTACGACCCGCGATGGACCGCGGGCGCGATCTGTCTGCACCACGAGGGATGCGCGCTGCGCGCCTGGCTGGTGGTGACCGGTCCCGAGCGCGGCCACATGTGGTTCGACGGCATGTCGGACGAGCAAGGCCTCGCGCCGATCGCGATCGGCACGCGCGAGCGCGTGACGTTCACGGAGTGGTACGAGCACTGGCTCGACAAGTCGCTCGCCGAAGTTGCCGGCTAAGCTGGAGACTGGATGTCCGCACCGTATCGAGGGTCGGCGACCATGCAGGCATTGTTGATCGCCGAAGCCGAGCTCGGCGATCGCTCGCACGCCAGCCGGATACCGGACGTCGGATGGCTCGTGACCCTCGGCTCGGGTGCCCTCGCGGTCACCGACGAGAGCCTGACCGTCGTCGCTCGATTCGTGCGCGAGTCGCGCTGGCGCGGAGCGCACTGGGTCACGCCGGACCTGGAGTGCGCGGTCACATCGGAGCGTGACCGTGTTGCGATGATCGACCGCCGTGGTGCAGTGGTCTGGCAGACGGTGCACGCACCATGGGGCCGTGGCGAAAGCGAATCAGGATCTGTGTGGGTCAGCCCGGACGGCCAGCGCGTCTGGGCGACGGTGCCGACCGAATCGGATGCCGACGTGTGGTGGGTTCTCGATGCTCGCCGGCGGCTGCTGCTCGACGGGCGCCCGCGACTCGACCGCCGCCCTCGCCCTCCTGGTGCTCGCGCTGGTGCGGTCGCGGCGTGCCGTCAGCGGTTTCCGGGGCAGGTGCGCTCGTCGTCGACGGGATCGGCGCTGACACGGCGCAGGCGCCAGGCGGTGGCATCGGGGACGAGGCGCGGCGTGAGCGGAGACGCGAGGACGGCGGCCGGGATGCCGGCGCGGTCGAGGTCGTAGAGCTCGATCACGTGGTCGACGAGATCGATGCCGTCGTAGCGCGCGGGGTCGAACGTGGCCTCGGCGCGGAACGCGCGGTACTCGTGCACGAACGCCGACGTCGGCAGATCGTCCCAGTACCCGACCTCGGAGCGGTTGATGACGTGATTGACCTCGTGCACCAGCGTCGCGGCGAGCGCGCGCGTGTCCTGGCCACGGCTCACGTAGATTCGGTTGCTCCACATGTAGCCGTCGATCTCGCCGGCGATGGCGCGGGCCACGGCGCCGCCGGGCACGAGTCGCGCGTAGTCGGCGGCGGTGAGCCCGAGCGACGTGAGCTCGGCGCGCACGCGCTCGAAATCCCAGCAGGTGAGGTCCACGAGC
Source organism: Kofleriaceae bacterium (assembly GCA_035525615.1). Classification (GTDB taxonomy): domain Bacteria; phylum Myxococcota_A; class Polyangia; order Haliangiales; family Haliangiaceae; genus UBA2376. The sequence goes on from DATLEB010000129.1 coordinate 12,451, forward strand.
TCGTCGAGCTTCACGCGGCCGGCGCGGATCGACGCGGCGGTGTAGCTCGCGATCGGGGTGCCGTCCTGCTCGAGCACGCGGATGGCGCGCTCGACGTAGGTGCGAAACGCGGCGCTCGAGCGCGCCGGATTCACCTCGACGAAGCCGCTGGCGCCCCCGCGGTCGCCCTTGTCGTCACCGTCGGCGTCGAGGTCATCGTCCACGGCGGGGTCGACGCAGCCGACACCGGCCAGCAGGGCTGCGCAGACGAGCAACGAAGGACGGCGCACGCGGCGCCTACGAAGCAAGAACGTGGCCTGGCGCGGCCATCGTTATCCCGCGCACTTGCGACCGGCCCGGCCGTCGCCGGCAACTGGAGTCGCCACTAGAACATGTTCTATTCCGACGGCGACGGCAGCAGCGTGGCCGCTGCGGCGAGCGGGCAGAATCGGTTGACGACGCTGACCAGATCGGTGAGCGCGACCGGCTTCGTGACGTGCGCCGAGACCTGCAGCTCGTCGGCGGCCTCGTCGACGTCGCTCATGGCGGAGACGATGACCACCGGGATCGGAGAGAGCGCCGGGTCCTGCAGCTGCTGGGCGCGAAACTCTCGTCCATCCATGTTCGGCATCATCAGGTCGAGCAGGACGACGCACCAGCGGTCCTCGGGATCCCGCAGCTGCGCCAGCGCCTCGATGCCGTCCGAGGCGCCGATGGCGACGTACCCCGCCTCCTCCAGGACCTCGATCATGGTGGTGCGGATCTCGGCGTCGTCGTCCACGACGAGGATTCGATGCGGATCGTTCACGTTAGGGCCTTTCCGTTGGGAGAGACGGAGGTCGGTCTCGAATGGGAAGTCTGACGTCGACCTCGGCGCCGCCGCCTTCGCGACGGCATGCCCTGACCCTGCCGCCATGCGCGACGACGATCTCGCGCGTGACGTAGAGGCCGAGGCCAAGGCCACCGAAGTTGCGCACCGAGACCGCGCGCTCGAAGCGATCGAACACCTTCTCGAGGTACTCCTCGCCGATCCCCGGCCCGCGATCCATGACGCGGAGCACGGCCTCGTCCCCGTCGCGCGTCAACTCGACGTCCACGCGGGTGCCGGCGGCATACTTGAAGGCGTTGGCGAGCAGGTTGGTCACGACCTGGCCGATGCGCAGCGGATCCCAGTGGCCCTCGATCCCGACCTGCAGGACGGGCACCACCGTGCACTTGCTCTCGTGCGCGGAATCATCGAGTCGATCGATGACCTCGGCGACGGTCGCGGCGAGGTCCACCTTCTTCGTCGTGAGCTTCAATCGTCCCTGCGCGATGCGCGCGACATCGAGGAGCGCGGCGATGAGGTCGCCGAGTCGCTGCGCGTTTCGGAGCGCTCGACTCAGCTTGACCCGCTGCTTCTCCTCGAAGTTGTGCGCCTGCGTGACCAGGCTCTCGAGCTGGAGCTGGAGGGCGAACAGCGGTGTGCGGAGCTCGTGCGACGCGATCGAGAGGAACTCGTCGCGGAGGCGCAGCGCTTCCTGGGTGTGCGCGAGGTCGACGCGCGCGAACTCGGCCTCCCGTCGCTCGGTGAGGTCGCGGGTCACCTTCACGAAGCCGAGCAGCTCGCCGGTGGGATCGCGATGCGACGTGATGACGACGTCGGCCCAGAACCGCTTCCCGCTCTTGCGCACGCGCCAGCCTTCGTCCTCCACACGTCCGTTGCGCCGGGCCTCGGCCAGCAAGGCCTCGGGTTTGCCGCTGTCGCGGTCCTCGGGTGTGTAGAAGGTGTGGATCCGCTTGCCGATGATCTCGGACGGTTCGTAGCCCTTGATGAGCTGCGCGCCGCGGTTCCAGGTCTCGATCTTGCCGGTGGGATCGAGCATGAAGATGGCGTAGTCAGACACGCTCTCGATGAGCAGCTGCATACGCTTCTCCGCGTTGATCGCCCGCCGCTCCGAAATCGGGCGCTCTGAGTCCTCGGTCATGCCCTCCGTACTTCATCGTTCGTGCCATATGTGGGCGCGCTAACTCGCCCAGAGACGCGACGATGCACCCGTGCGCTGCCGCGCATCCGCACGACGCGCGCGAACGCTCATTCTTGCCGCAACGCGTCGAAGGCGGCTGTACCCGCAGAATAGAACATGTTCTACTCGCGCCATGAAGTTCAGCGTCGCGGTCGCGATGAGCCCGGCTTCCCACTACGGTCCGCTCGCCGAAGCCGCCGAGGCGCTCGGCTACCATGCGGTCGTCCTACCTGACTCCATCTTCTACTCGGAGCACGTCTCGGTCCCGTATCCGTACACCGGCGACGGGAAGCGCATGTGGGGCGCGGAGACGCCGTTCCTCGATCCGCTGATCGCGGTGGCGCACATGGCGGCGCGGACCACGAAGCTCTTCTTCTACACGAGCGTGGTGAAGCTGAGCGTGCGCGATCCGGTGCTCGTGGCCAAGCAGCTGGGCTCGATCGCCGCGCTCACCGACAACCGCTTCGGGTTCGGCGTCGGGTTGGGCTGGATGCCGGAGGAGTCGAAGTGGTGCGGCACCGACCACGCCACGCGTGCGCCGCGGTTCGAGGAGCAGATCGCGATCATCAAGGGCCTGCTCGCCGGCGGACCGTTCGAGTTCCACGGCCGGTACTACGACTTCGACCAGATCAACATGAGCCCCGCGCCGACGCAGCGCATGCCGATCTACGTGGGCGGTCACGAGCCGCCGGGGCTGCGCCGCGCCGCGCGCCACGGTGACGGCTGGTCGAGCGCGATGCTGCCGTCGAAGAAGCTCGTCGACCTCGTCGGGCGACTCAAGGGCGCGCTGGCCGAGGAAGGTCGCGCCGGCGATCCGTTCGAGATCCAGGGCGTCGTCACCGACGTCGCCAGGGCCGACGGCTTCCGCCGTCTCGAGGACGCGGGCGTCACCGACATGATCACCATGCCGTGGGCGCTCTACGGGTACGGGCTCGGCGGCGCGCCGCTCGAGCAGAAGCTCGAAGGCATGAAGCGCTTCGCCGACGACGTGATCGCGAAGATGCCCGCGGCGTGACGATCAGCCGCCGCCGTTGACGGCCGCGACCAGCGCCTCGATGTCCGGCTCGGTCGTCTGGTCGGCGACGAGCTCGCGGTAGCGTACCTTGCCGTCGGGCCCGATGATCCACACGCTACGCGCGAGCAGGCCGGTCTCCTCGACCTCGAGCCCCCAGCGGCGGCCGAAGTCACCACCGCGATAGTCGGAGCCCATGAGCGTCTTGGTCATCGCCTCCTCGGCGAAGCGCTCCTGCGCGAAGGGCAAGTCGCGGCTCACCGTCATCACGACGACGTCGGCCGGCATGCGCGGCATGGCGTCGCTCACGTGGTGCGTCTGCGCCTCGCATACGCGCGTGTCGATCGACGGCACCACCGAGAGCACGACGGTCTTGCCGCGGAAGTCCGCCAGCCGCACCGGCGCCAGCTTGGCGTCGCGGAGCGTGGCGTCGGGCGCGGCCTGGCCGACCTCGACGGTACGGCCGACGAGGGTGAGCGGCGTTTCACCGCGACGGATGACGTCCTTGCGGACCGGCGGTCGCGCCGGCTCGGAGGCGCAGGCGACCGTGGCGAGCCCGACGAGGAGGACGGGAACGAAGCGCGAAGGCATGGCGGAAATCTGCCACGCGCTGGGGAGTTTCGTACCGAGAAGGCGCATGGAGCTTTCGGGTCACGAGTCGTTGTCGATTCTTGCGTGCGTTCGTGCCTGCGGGTTCGAGCCGACAGCGCTGGGGTTGTTCTCTCCTCGCGACTTCTTTTCCCGACGAGAAGAAGCAACACGTTCTTCGAGCGCAGACGTTTGGCACTTCGCTCGCAGAACGAAAGGTCATGATCAAACGGAAGCGCAGTTCCCCCTCCCTCCTCATCGCGCTCGCGCTCTTCGGAGCGGTGACGGCCGGCTGCATGGTCGGTGAGCCCACCGAAGAAGAAGAGATCGGCGCCTTCTACGCCGGCCTCCCCGACACCGACTGCACCAATGTGAAGGAGTGGGCGCTCGGCACGATCTACGGCAAGGACACCAAGGTGACCGATACCGGCGACGTGTTCGCAGCTCGCTACAGCCACACCGCGTTCGCGCCGAACTGGAATCCCAAGAACGCCGGATCGATCTGGCTCGCGGTCGGTCACTGCCGAGGCGCCGTCGGTGGCGGTCAGCCGCCGCCGCCGCCGCCCGCGCCGCCGCCGCCGCCGGTGATCGGCGTGACCGCGGAGACGATCGACGTCGCCGGTACGCCGCGGTCCTTCGTGCTCGCGGCGCCGAGTCCGGCGTCGTCCGTGAAGGCGCTCGTGCTGGTCCTTCACGGCGACGGCGGCGACGGCGCGGCGATGCGGGGCGCGTTCCCGCTCGACGACGCGTCCGGGTCGGCGGCGGTCGTCGCATACCCGTCCGGCACCGACCGGAGCTGGGATCTGTACTCGCCCGCCGCGGACAACCGCGACCTCCCGTTCCTCGAGGCGCTCGTCGACTCGCTCACGACGCGCTTCGGGATCGAGCCTGGCCACGTCTTCGCGTCCGGGTTCAGCAGCGGCGCGTTCATGGTGAGCCAGCTCGCCTGCCGGAGGCCGACGCTCCTCCGGGCGATCGCTCCGCACTCCGGCGGCGCGCCGAGCGAGCCGAACGA
>DATLEB010000161.1:0-41466 GCA_035525615.1 Kofleriaceae bacterium
TCCCGATCCCGATCCCGATCCCGATCCCGATCCCGATCCCGATCCCGATCCCGATCCCAACGCCGATGCCGATCCGGCTGCGGCTGCGGCTGCGGCTGCGGCTGCGGCTGTGGCTGTGGCTGTGGCTGCGGCTGCGGCTGCGGCTGCGGCTGCCGCGGCCGCGCTGGCCGGTGCGCGACCGGCGCTGCGCACCCTCTCCCGCTGCGCCGTGATCTCGTCGCGACAGCGAGCCTCGAGGGCGCGTGCGATATCCGGCGCGCGCGCGGGGCCGCCGACCCCGGCCATCGCCTTCTCGATCTCCTCGCGCATCACGGCGGCGGTCGCGGGGCGGCGGTGCGGCTCGCGCGAGAGGGCGCGCTCGATCGCGACCACGAGCTCAGGCGGGACCACGGCGGCGGCGGCGGTTCCGCCGGTCGGGTCCAGCCGTGGAATCTCGCCGTCGAGCACGGCGGCCGCCGTCAACGACGCCGACGCCTTCGCGAACAACGGACGACCCATCAGGCCTTCCCACCCGAGGATGCCGATGCAGAACACATCGGCGCGCCGATCGACGGCGCCGTCGGCGAGCTGCTCGGGCGCCATGTACGAGAGCTTGCCCTTCACCACGCCCTGCTCGGTCACGGCCTTCGCGCCGCGCACCTTGGCGACGCCGAAGTCGAGCAGCTTCACCACGCCGTCGGTCGTCACGTACACGTTGCCCGGCGACACGTCGCGGTGCACGACGCCGAGCGGCGCGCCGTCGTCGCCGCGCAGCTCGTGCGCGTGGTGGAGCCCGTCGCACACCTGCACGAGCACGCCCGCGACCAGGCGCACGTGCTCGAGCGTCAGCGCGCCCGCCCCGCCCGCCGGCGCCCCCGGCGGCGGCAACAGCGCGCTCGCCGGCACGCCCTCGAGGTACGGCATGGCCAGGAAGTGATCGTCGCCGTGCTCCTCGAGATCGTAGACCTCGCACACGTTCGGGTGCGTGAGCCGCGCCGCGAGCCGCGCCTCGTCGAAGAACATGTCGCGATACGTCGCGGTGGCGCCGAGCTCGGGCCGCAGCCGCTTCAGCACCACGAAGCGCGCGAAGCCCTCGGCGCCCGAGCGGCGCGCCAGGAAGAGCTCGCCCATACCGCCGCTGGCCAGTGGCGCCACCACTTCGTAGCGCCCGATCGAGTGCGGAGTGATCCTGGACATCACGCCGACGTGTCCACGCTGGTACCTTCGGCGAGCCGAGTCTACACCGTGCGCTCCTCGTTCTACATGCTCGTGCTCGCCGCGCTCGCCGTCGCCGCGACCGGCCTGACCGCTTGCTCCTTCGACGCCGACTACCGCGGCACCACGCTCCTGTGCCCGCCGAGCGCGCCCCGCTGTCCCCACGGCTACACGTGCGTGAACCAGGTTTGCACCACCGGCGCCGCGACCGACGCCGCCAGCGACGGCGACGCCGACGCCGCCGACGCCAGCAGCACGGACGCCGGCACCTGCGACCTCGCCACGATCGAGGGCACGCGCGACACGTGCGGACAGGCGCGCGATCTCACCGCGGCGGCGACCGCGGCCGGCGGCACGACCGTCTTCGGCAACACGACCGGCTACGCTAGCGACCTCACCCCGTCGACGCTCCCCGACTGCACGACCTCGCCCGAGCCTGGCCCCGACGGCATCTGGCGCGCCACGCTCACCACCGGCCAGACGCTCAGCGTCACCTTCTCGCCCGAAGGCTGGAGCGGCGACGTCTACATCATCAACGCCTGCACCCCGACCGCGACGTGCGTCGAGGGCGGCGCGATGTTCACCCCCGTCACCGTCTCGCCTCCCGCGGGCACCTACTACATCGTCGTGGACTCGCGCATGGCCGGCGTCGCCGGCTGCTATTCGCTCGACGTCGCGATCACGCAATAGGCCCGCGACCCCACGCGTTGAACGACCCCGTGCGAGCCCTGGCCATCTTCAGCCTCAGCATCTCGCTCGTCACCGCCGCGTGCGGCGACAAGCAGTCCGCTCCCACACCGCAGCCGCAGCCGCAGCCGCAGCCGGCGAGCCCGGCGACCGACGCCGCACCGGCGAAGCCCGCGTCCGTCGACATCCACGGCCTCACCGACCTGCCGGCGTGTTTCGTCGTGCGCGCGCCCGACGGGACTGTCCGGCAATCGGACGAAGCCACCTGCCAGAAGCGCCTCCGCCCGGCGTCCACCTTCAAGATCCCCAACGCGCTCGTCGGCGCCGACGTCGGCCTCCTCGACGGCCCCGACGCGATCATGACGTACGACGCGAAGACGTACCCCAAGCAGGCCTACTGGCCCGAGGGCTGGGATCGCGATCAGCCGCTGCGCGACGCGATGCGCATCTCCGCCGTCCCGCTCTTTCGCCGCCTCGCGACGCAGATCGGTCCCGAGCGCATGCAGGCGCACCTCGACGCGTTCGACTACGGCAACAAGGACATCAGCGGCGGCCAGGATACGTTCTGGCTCGAGGGCGGCGGCCTCCGCATCTCCGCGCCCGAGCAGGTCGCGTTCCTCACCAAGCTGCTCGCCGGCGCGTTGCCGGTGAAGCCCGAGGCGCTCGCCACCGTGCGCGCCGCGCTGCCCACCGAGATCTCCGGCGACGCGACGCTGCACTGGAAGACCGGCACGTCACGCGAGGAGCCCGAGCCGTGGATCGCGTGGCTGGTCGGCTGGGTCGAGCGCCCCGACGGCAACCACATCTTCGCCTGCTGGCTCGCGGACCCGGCCGACGACGTCGACACGGTCCGCACGCGCCGCATGGCGTTCTGCAAGAGCGTGCTGGCGCGCCTCGGCCTGTTCGTCAGCGCGCCGGAATCGTCAAGATGACGCCGCCCGACAGCTTCTTGGTCAACGCGACGACGTGCTCCTCGAAGCGGTGGAACCCGCTCGGGCCCGCGTCGTCGTGCCAGACCTCGAGCTCGTGCACCAGCTCCTGGTAGCTCACCGTCACGAGGATCGGCTCCTCGTCGTCGGCCATGTTCCGCGTCGATGACGGGACGTCGAGCAGCGCGCTGTCGCGCATCGCGCGCAGGAGCGCGTCGCGATCGGCGGCGTCGAGCGTGCCCGACCAGGAGTGCTCCTGCTCGTCCCTGGTGACGCGCGAGCTCAGCGTGTACGCGCCCGCCGCGTTGACGTGAAAGTGAGTCACGCCCGACAGATCGTGGCCGCGCGCGTAGTCGAGCTCGAGCCCGGCGTACTCGGTGGGCTTCTGGATCGCGTTGTCGACGACGTCGCGCAAAGTGCCGTTGCCGCTCATGACGGTCTTGTCCTTGGTCTTCGGGGGTCCGGCGTCGGTGACGGCTGCGCCCCGACAGCTACCGGCGAGGCCGGCGACGACCGCGAGGATCGCGGCCAGGGTTCGCATGGTCACATCTTGACCAGGGTGCAGGTGTGGTTCGGGAACTGGGGCGACACCGCGGCGAGGATGTGCTGGAAGTGGCGCACCTTGAACTCCGCCTGCGCACGGCCCTGCGTCTTGTAGTTGCCCATGATGCTGTGGTCGTTGGAGATGGGGCGATCGGGGAGCTTGGGGTTGGCGTATTCGTCGCTCTGGCCGAGCAGCGCGTGCCCGAACTCGTGCGCGACGGTCACCGGATCTTGCGGATCACCGGCGACGGTCCGCTCGAAGATCCTCCCGCCGGCCTGCGCCATCGCGCACCCGCCTTCCTCGTCGCCATTCACGGTGATCTTGTACCCGCCGGCGATGTCGTACAGCAAGAAGTCGATGGGGCGTTCCCACGCCTGCGCGCCCTGACCCTTGGGCGTTCCGACGATCTTGAACTTGTTGTCGAGGTAGCCGTAGACCGTGGTCTTGCACGAGCGGATGAACTTCCAGAAGGCCTCGTCGGTGGCCCAGGTGCCGCCCTTGACCCACTCGATGCCGAGCTGGATCTGCACCTTGGTCGGCAGGACGTCGAGCTCCTGCGTGTACTGATTGCCCGTGTCGGTGGTCTCGCTGATCTTCGGCGTCCGCTGCACCGCGGACGTCGCACCCGCGGACGTCGCACCGCCGGGCGTCTGATCGAGCAGCGCCTCGGCCGAACGTCCGGCGACGACCGCATCGGCGACGGCGTCGGCGTGCTGCTCGTAGGCGTCGCCGACCGCGCCGACGCCACCCTTGAGATGGACGCCCGCGCGCTGCTGCACCACGTGCGCGGCCTCGTGCGCGGCGGTGTGAAGATCGGGCGCGCCCGCGAACGCGACGTGATGACCGGTCGCGTACGCCTCGGCGCCGATCGCCTGCGACGACGCGCGGGCCTGATCGTCGCTGTGCGACTGGATGCCGCCGATGTCGTGCCGGCCGAACGAGCGCTGGATGACGTCGGCGTGCGGCAGCGCGCCGCCCGAGCCGGCCACGCCGCGCGCCGCTTCGTCCTGGACGTGCAGCCCGAAGGGATCGTCGTGCGCCGCCGCCTTCCGCTGGACCGCCGACGCGTCCGAGGGCTGCGTCAGGTATCCGAGGCCCGGGACCGCCGCGGGGGCCTCGGCGTCCTCGCCGCCCGCGCTGGTGACCGCGTCGGTCCGCGACCGCTTGCCCGCCGATCGCTGGACGGGTGCCTCGCGCTCGCTCGACTGCCCGCCGGCCGGTCCCCGCGTGTCCTTCATGACCGAATCATACGTGTTCTCCGTCGAGGATCTCCCTGACTCGTGATGGCAGCGATCGCGTCACCCCGAGCGGGTGACGCGAGGCGCGCAACCTCGCTCACCCAGGTCGACCCAGTCGCCGTAGCTCGCGTACGCCGCGCCCGGTCTTCTGCCGGAGCAGCGTGCGCAGCGTGACCGCGTCGGCGTAGCCCACCGACGCCGCGATGTCGTCGAGCGTGTCCCCGCTGGTCTGCAGGCGATGGATCGCGCGCTCGACGCGCAGGTCGCGCACGTACGACACCGGCGATCGTCCGAGCACGGCGCGTACGCGCCGCTCGAGCGTGCGCTCGCTCGCGCCGACCGCGCGCGCCGCCGCCGCCATCGAGAAGTCGACGAGGTGCTTGCGCGCCCAGGTCTCGAACTTCTCGACCGTGGGATCGGCGTGCGCGAGATGATCCGGCATCACGTACGCCGCCTGCGACGGACGCGCATCGAACAGCAGGTACCGCGCGACCGCCTTGGCCAGCGTCGGACTGTGGCGCCGCACCAGCCACAGCGCGAGATCGAGGTGCGCGAGCGCGGTCCCCGCCGTCACCACCGAGCCCGACTCGACGATCATCCGCGTGTCGTCGAGCTGCGCCGCCGGGAAGCGCTCGCGGAAGAACGGCGCCAGCCACCATGTCGTCGTCGCCTCGCGCCCGTCGAGCAGACCGGCGCGCCCGAGCACGAACGTCGCCGTGCACGCCGCGGTCACGCGCGTCCCGGCCCGGGACCACGCGCGCAGAAGCTCGCAGCCGTCGCGCACGTCGGCGCGCTCGAGCGCCGCCGCGATGGTCTCCGGCGTCTTGCAGCCGAGCGCGGGCACCACGACCACGTCGGGTCGCGTGCGCGGCGGCGCCACCACCGGCACGCGCAGGCCCTGGTGCGTGCGGACCTGCTTGCGCACGCCCGCGAGCGTCACGCGTGCCGGCGCCTCGCCGCCGGCCAGCGCGCCCGCGGTCTCGAACGTGTCGAGGAGCGCGGCCAGCCCGGTATCGAACACGTCCTCGAACGCGAGCACGACGAGGTTCATGGCGGAAATCCTATCATCGTTGTCGTTTCCGCCATCTGGGTTTTCGCGGCTCGAGGACGTAGGTTGGCCTCCGTTCCGAACAGACCCATCCGGGTCGGAAAGCCAAGGTCTCCATGGTCCGCTATGCCCTTCTCGCCCGTTTCGTCGCCAAGCCCGGCAAGGAAGCCGAGGTCGCCGCCTTCCTCGAGAGCGCGCTGCCGCTCGCCCGCGCCGAGGCCAGCACCACCGTCTGGTTCGGCCTCCGCCTCGGCGAGCGAGAGTTCGGGGTGTTCGACGCCTTTGCCGACGAGGCCGGCCGTCAGGCGCACCTGACCGGGCCGATCGCCCAGGCCCTCATGGCCAAGGCGCCCGACCTGTTCTCCGAGCCGCCGCGCATCGACAAGGTCGACGTGCTCGCCGCGAAGCTCAGCTGAGCCGCGGCGTCACTCGACGCCCCCAGTGACAGCGTCACTCGATGATGACGAACGCGGCCAGCTTCCAGGCGCCGCCGCGCTGCGCGAGTCGCAGCTGCCACGCGCCACGCGGCGCGCCTGCGGGGCACACCACCTCCGCGCCGTCCTTCGCACATCCGGCGCCGATCGCCTTCTGCATCTGGGCGAACACGCCCGGATCGGCCTGCCACATCGCCATGGCGCTGTCGACGCCGGGCGCGGCGCCGAGGCTCCACACCACGTCGTCGGCGCACGTGGCGCGCAGCGCCGCGTAGTCGCGCGTCTGGAGCGCGGCGACGATCGCCTGCGCGGCCTCGCGCGCACCGTCGGGGATGTCGCCGCCGACCTGCGCCTTGGGCGCCTCCTCCTCCACGACCTCGACGTAGACCGGCGCCGGCTGCGCGTACTTCTTCAGGCGGCGGTGGATCGCCACCGTCAGCGCGTCGACGCGGCCGGGCAGCCAGTGCGGCTTGCTCGCGCCGCGCAGCTCGGTCGGCAGCGCGTTGCCGGGCTCGAGCTGCGACGCCGTGCCGACCACGCGCACGCGCCACGGGCGACCGCCGGCCACGTGCACGTCGAAGCGGATGAAGTTCACTCGCCGCGCGAGCGACGGGTTGTAGCCGAGCGCGCCGCCCGGCGACGCCGCGCCCACGCCGGCGGTCTGGTCGCGCGACTGGACGCTCTTCGGATCGTCGGCGCCCGGGTCGTTGTACTTCACCTGGTGCCACGCCGTCTTGATCACGCCCGTCGACGGATCCTCCTCGACGCGCGGGTAGAGCTCGCGCACCGCGGCGACCGCCGCCGAGAAGACGATGGCGAACTCCGCGTCGTAGACCGAGCGCTTGGCCTCGTCGGCTTCCTTCTTGTTCACGCCGCACGCGGTGGTCGAGGTGCTCGCCAGCCCGACCAGGATGGAGATCGCCACCGCGACCACGCGGCCGGGACGGAAAACGTTCCGGAAATCGTTCATGATGCGAAGCGACATGGCGCGCCCTGGGAATACCACACGCGGTGCGAAACCGCCGGCTACTCCCCCGGTGGACGCGATCGTCGAGCGGCTCGGCGCGCGCTGGCCCGACGCGCGGTGCGAGCTCGATCACACGAACGCGTTCGAGCTGCTGTGCGCGACGATCCTGGCCGCGCAGTCGACCGACCGGCTGGTGAACACGGTGACGCCGGCGCTGTTCACGCACTGGCCCGACGCGCGAGCGCTCGCGGCGGCGCCGCAGGAGGAGCTCGAGCGCGCCGTGCATTCGACCGGCTTCTTCCGCATGAAGGCGCGCCACCTGCTCGGCATGGCGCAGGCGCTGGTCGAGCGGCACGGCGGCGAGGTGCCGCCCGACATGGAGGCGCTGTGCGCCCTGCCCGGCGTCGCGCGCAAGACCGCCAACGTCATCCTCGGCACGGTGTTCCAGAAGGACGAGGGCGTCGTCGTCGACACGCACGTGACGCGGCTCTCGCAGCGACTCGGCCTCACGCGCGAGAACGACCCCGCCAAGATCGAGAAGGATCTGATGGCGCAGCTGCCGAAGGAGCACTGGCGCTCGTTCGCGGACCGGCTCATCTGGCACGGGCGCCGCGTGTGTTTCGCGAAGCAGCCGGCGTGCGGCCTGTGCGACCTCGCGCCGCTATGCCCGTCGGCGGACATGCCGGGACGCGAGGCCGAGCTGAAGCAGATCGTCATGAAGGCGAAGGCAAACCGCAAGGCGAAGGCGGCGGCCACGGCCAGCCGGACGGCCAGCGGCAAGGCCAAGGCCAAGGCCAAGGTCAACCCGGCGAAGAAGCCGGTCGCGAAGCCGAAGCGCAGATGAGCGAGGCGCCGATCGTCGGCGTCTCGGCGGTCGTGTTCGATGACGCCGGCCGCGTCCTCGTCGTCGAGCGCGGGAAGCCGCCGGCCGAGGGGATGTGGAGCGTCCCCGGCGGACGAGTCGAGCCGGGAGAGACCCTGGCCGAGGGCGTCGCGCGCGAGGTACGCGAGGAGACGGGGCTCGACGTCGAGGTCGGCCCGCTGATCGACGTGCTCGAGCGCGCCTCCGGCGATCGCCACTACCAGATTCACCCACACGTCGCGCGCCTCACCGGCGGCACGCTCGTCGCGGGCAGCGATGCGCGCGCCGCACGCTGGGTCACCGACGACGAGCTCGCGGCGCTGCCGACGACCGAGGGCCTCGCCGACGTCATCGCGAAAGCGCGCCGGTTGACGTAGCGCCCCGGGCGCGGTAACCCGCCCTGCCGTGCAGCTGCCCGTCGTCGATTCGCGTCCCTGCTCCGAGCCCGGGCACGGCGCGCCTCCGAGCGTGCGGCGCGAGGACGTCAGCCCGCGCGACTGGGCCGACTGGCGCTGGCAGATGCGCCACATGCTGACGACCGCCGACGAGCTGGCGCGCGTCGTCACGCTCTCGCCCGACGAGCTCGACGGGCTCTCGAAGTCGCGGCATCTCTTTCGCACCGGCCTCACGCCCTACTACGCGAGCCTCATGGACCGCGACGACGCGTCGTGCCCGGTGCGCATGCAGGCCATCCCGCGCGCCGCCGAGCTCGAGATCCGTGGCGAGGAGCTGCGCGATCCGCTGGGCGAGGACTCGCATCGTCCCGCGCCGTGCATCGTCCACAAGTATCCCGATCGCGCGCTCTTCCTCGTCGTCGATCGCTGCGCCATCTACTGCCGCCACTGCAACCGCCGCCGCCTCGTCGGCGGTGACGATCCGCCGAACGCGGGCGAGATCGAGGCCGGCCTCGAGTACCTGCGCAAGACGCGCCGCATCCGCGACGTCCTCATCTCCGGCGGCGATCCGCTGCTGCTCTCGACCCCCAAGCTCGACGATCTGCTCGGCAAGCTGCGCGCCATCCCGCACCTCGAGACCATCCGCATCGGCACGCGCATCCCCGTGGTGTGCCCGATGCGCATCGACGACGAGCTGGTCGCGGCGCTGCGCAAGCATCACCCGCTCTTCATCAACACGCACTTCAACCACGCCAAGGAGCTCACGCCCGAGGCGCGCGCCGCGTGCGAGCGCATGGTCGACGCCGGCATCCCGGTCGGCAACCAGACCGTGCTCCTGCGCGGCATCAACTCGTCGGTGCGCTCGCTGCGCACGCTGTTCCGCGGGCTCCTGCGCTGGCGCGTGAAGCCGTATTACCTGTTCCAGGGCGACACCGTGATCGGCACCGATCACCTGCGCACGCCCGTCGACGCCGCCATCGAGCTCTACGCCGGTCTGCGCGGGTGGATGAACAGCATGGCGGTGCCGCACCTCGTGATCGACGCGCCCGGCGGCGGCGGCAAGCTGCCGATCGGCCCGACGTACATCGTCGAGCGCCGCCCCGACGCCGTCGTGGTGCGCACGTACCGCGGCAAGCTGGTCGAGTACCCCGAGGCCCGCGAGCAGGACTGCACGGTGCCGTACGACCGCGTGTTCTTCGACGGTGTGCCCGACGACGACGATCGCGAAGGCTCCGCGGAAGTCCTGGACTTCGGGTGATGTCGGTCCCCGACGAGAGCGCGACCCAGCTGCGCGATCTCGTCGTCGAGTCCGCGAAGCGCCACGGGTTCCACCGCGTCGGCATCGTGCCGGTCGAGCCGAGCCGGCGCGCCGACGTCTACCGCGACTGGCTCGCGGCCGGACGTCACGGCGAGATGACGTACCTCGCGACCGACGAGCACGTCGCCGGCCGCACCGACGCGCGCGCGCTGCTCGCCGGGGCGCGCACCGTCATCGTCGTCGCGCTCGCCTACGGCAAGGACGCGCCACCACCGCCGCCGCCGTCGTCGAGCGACGGCACCGTGGCCGTGCGCGGCCTCATCGCGCGCTACGCCCGCGGCACCGACTACCACATGGTCGTGCGCGATCGCCTGCAGCTCGTCGCCGCCGAGCTCGTCGCGGCCGCCGGCCGCCCGGTCGCGACACGCGTGTGCGTCGACTCGGCGCCCGTCGCCGAGCGCGAGCTCGCCGAGCGCGCGGGGCTCGGCTTCTCCGCCAAGAACACGATGGTGATCGCGCCCGGCCTCGGCTCGTTCGTCGTGCTCGGCGAGCTGCTCGTCGACGTCGACCTCGCTGCGACGCCCGCGCCCACGCGCGACAAGGGCTGCGGCCAGTGCCGCGCCTGCCTCGACGCGTGCCCGACCGGCGCCTTCGTCGACGCCTACGTGCTCGACGCGCGCCGCTGCATCTCGTACCTCACCATCGAGCACGACGGCGCCATCCCGCTCGAGCTGCGCTCGAAGGTGGGGGCGATGATCTTCGGTTGCGACGTCTGTCAGGAGGTCTGCCCCTACAACGCCGCCGCCCCCGATCGCCACGCGCCGGCCGCCGAGCTCACCCCGCGCGACGCCGACCACGCGCGCCCCGATCTGGTCGCGCTCGCGGCCGCCGGCGCCAACCAGCTCCGCCAGTTCGTGAAGCGCACCGCGCTCCGCCGCGTCGATCGCCGGCGCCTGCTCCGCAACGTCGCCGTCGCGCTCGGCAACAGCGGCGAGACCCGCGCGGCGCCGGCCGCGATCGCGCTGCTCGCGCACCCGGAGTCGCTGGTCCGCGGTCACGCGGCGTGGGCGATCGGCGAGCTCGCCGCGCGCGCCGCCGTCGACACCGCGACGGCCGCCGCGGCCATCGAGCGCGCGCTCAGCACCGAGACTGACACGGCGGCGCGCGACGAGCTCACCGCCGCCGCCGCGCGCGTCGCCACCTTCGCCGCCGCTACGGCTCGAGCGTGAGCACGTAGGCCGCGACCGCGTCGATCTGCGCGTCGGTCAGCGCGCCCTTGAACGACGGCATGCGTGCGTTCGCCGAGCCGGTCACCACCTGGTGCTTCACCAGCTCCTTCGACCGCCGCCCGCGGAACTCCGCGCCGGTCAGGTCGCGCACGCCGAGCTGCGCCGCCATCGCCTGCGGCGGCTTGCCGTGCTCGCCGTGACAGCTCGCGCACGCGGCGCGGAACACGGCGGCGCCGTCGGTGCTGCCGCCCGCGACCTGACGATCACACGCGACAACCAAGAGCAGCGACAGCAGCGACAGCAGCGACAGCGAGACGACGGCAGCGCGGACGGACACGCCCGAGCGTAGCGTCAGGTCGCGAGATGGCCAGGTATCGCGAGGTTGTCGCCGCCCACCACCGGCCCGACCGGAACGTACGGTGGCGCGAAGCTCGGGATCGGGCCCTTGCCGAGCACACCGATCACCTGCTGCGCCGGCAGCCACAGGAGGAACGCTGCGGCGAGCACCGTCGCGATCGCGTCGTGGAGCGCCTCGTGATGCTTCTCGGGGTCCTCGTTCTTGATGCCGCCGTCGAGCGCACTGTCCATCTCGGACTTGAGCGTCATCGGCGTCATCGCCGTCATCATCGCCGACGGGCACGCGATGAGGGGCGTGGGCACGTTCGGCATCGGCGGGGCCATGGGACCCGGGAACGCCGCGAACGCTGGGTACCAGGGCAGGCCGGGCACCATCACCTGACCCTGCCAGTCCTTGAAGCACTTCGAGACGGCCTTGGCGATCGCGTCGCGATGTTTCTTCTTGCCGTCCTGCCACGACGCGACCATCGGCGCGTTCTTGATGTTCGACTCGAGCTCGGGACCGTCGAGACAGCCGGGCGCGCCGATCGCGGACACCGACATGATCTTCAGGTCCTTGAACTTGGCCTGCAGCTTCCACAGATTGTGGGCGAAGCCGATCGCATCGAGCATCCCGTCGTGGATCTCCTTGTAGATCTTGCCGACGTCGTCGCACGACTGCTGGTGGAACTTGTTCATGTTGTGCGGCATGAAGAAGGGCGGGATCAGCTTGGGGACCGCCACCTTCTCTTCCGGCTTGATGGCCTTGTCGTAGTGCTTGGCCGCCGGGTCGCCGCTCGGGTTCTTCCACTTCACGGGAAGCTTGAGGCCGTGCGAGAGGAACTTGGCCCACCCGACCGGTTTGATGAAGCTCATGGGCGGCATGGATCAACCGCCCGTGACGACGTTGTTCGAGCCGATGGTCAGCTGACCCTTGAAGCTGCCGCAGTGCTTCGTCGCATCGCCCTGCCGGTGCGCTTCCTTGCCGTTGATGAACACGGTGCCGCTGCCCGCGTCGGCCTGCCACATGTTGGCGCCGCAGCACGGGACCGCGATGCCGAGGTCACCCTTGCGCAGCGCCGGCAGCTTGTTCACGAAGACGTTGTCCGAGCCGAGGATCGCCGGACCGATCACGGCATGCGGGACGCCGCAGCAGTGGTCGTGCGTCTTCTGCTCGGCCGTGTCCAAGAGTCGTCCTTGAGGCGGCATGGGTGCTCCACGACTTTATACGCAACCGGTCAGCCCGAGCTTCCCGCGCGGCCTGGTTTCCGGACCCGAACGTAATGAACGCGGTAGCTTATCGAGGCCCGGCGCTCGCGGCGCAGGGTCCAGGGCAGCTCGGCCTCGTCCTCGACGGTGTACGCGGCGCCGAGGCCGTCGCCGGTGGTGAGGATGCGGACCAGCTCGGTGGCGGGGTCAGCGCCGCCGAGGCGCGCATCCTCGGCGGTCGTGCCCGAGACCCAGACGTAGGGTGACGCGAGGATGAGCTCGCCGCCGGGCGCGCACAGCGCGTCCATCACCGCCAGGAGCTGGCGCGGCTGGCTGACGTTGTCGACGAGGTTGAGCGCGACGACGCGATCGAACCAGCCCGGCACGAGCGGCGGATCGAGAGCGTCGCCGCAGACGAGGACGACGCGATCGCCCGGCACCGCGCGATCACCGGCGACCGCGGTCGCGGGCGCGTAGTGGCGGCCCACGATGCGCCGCGCATACGGCACCGGCTCGCCGGCGAGCAGGCGGCGCGCGCGGCGGAGGAGCGCGTGCTTGGTATCGATGCCGACGACGAGCTCGGCGCCGGCGGCGAGCGCGGCGAGGCCGCGGCCGACGTTGCAACCGAGCTCCACGGCGCGCGCGACCGGCGCCTCGCGGCGCTGCTCGAGCTTCGCGACCAGCGCGCTGGCGTCGACGGCGCCGTCGGGCGGTGGCGTCGCGCGGTCGCCCCAGTGCGCGTCCATGTAGACGGAGAGCACCTCGAGCAGCCGCGGATACGGCGCGTCGTCGGGGCCGCCCTCGACGAGCAGCGCGGCGACCTCGGGATCGAGGTCACGCTCGATCACGGTGGTGACGTCGTCGCGCAGGTACGGCGACGGATCGGCCATGACCATGGGCACGCCGTCGATGACGGGACACCGGCGACCGCAGGCGCACACCAGCAGCTCGCCGGCGCGCTCGAGCGTTCGCAGGTCGAGCCGGAAACCGCCGGGCACGCGGTCGTCGGGCGTTCGCGTGCGGCACGCCGGGCAGACCAGGATCGACTCCATCGCGCGCAGTATCGCTCAGGCACACAGCGCGGCGGTATGTTCGGGGCGTGGACGTCTTCGGCTTCGCGGTGAGCGCCGGCGGCGACTTCCTGCGCGCCGCCGCGATCGACGCTGCGTACGAGCTCGGCATCCTCCCGCAGCACGCGACCGCGTCGCTCGACGAGCTCGCCACACGCGCCGGCCTCACGCGCGCCGGATCGCGCCGACGCCTCGCCCGCCTCGTCGACGTCCTCGCCGCGATCGGCGCGCTGGGCGCACCGCCACCGCCGCGTCCCGTCGTCGCGCGCGCCGGCTGGGGCCTCATGGCCGACGTCATCCGCAGCGATCGCCCGCTCCATCCCGAGGGCGGTGAGGTCGAGCTGCGCTACCAGCTGCACCTCGCGCGCACCAGCGCCGACGCCGCGCGCGCGCTCGTCCCGCACCTCGGCGCGAGCCCGCGCTCGCTCGTCGATTTCGGCGGCGGCGCCGGCACGTACGTCGCGCCCTTCCTCGACGCACATCCGCTCGCCACCGCGACGCTGGTCGACTTCGGTGACGTCCTCGCGATCGCGCGCACCCAGCTCGCCGACTTCGGCGCCCGCGTGCGCTACCTCGGCGGCGACGCGCGCGCGGTCCCGGTCGGCACCGGCCACGGCGCCGTCCTCCTGTCCAACCTCCTCCACCTGCACGGCCCCGCGATCTGCGCCGGCCTCGTCGACGCGGCCGCCCGGGCCGTCGCCCACGACGGCGTCGTGATCGTGAAAGACCTCCGCATGGACGAGGATCGCTGCGGCCCGCTGCCCGGCCTCCTCTTCGCGCTCAACATGGCGATCTACACCGGCGAGGGCGACGTCTACCCGGTGTCGCAGCTGCGCACCTGGCTCACCGCCGCGGGGCTCGGTCGCATCGAGGAGCACCTGCTGGCCTCCGCCCCCGACAGCGTCCTCCTCGTCGCGCGCAAGGAAGCCGCCGGCCGCACTTAGCGTATTCTGGTGGAGCCATGGCGCGCGTCTTCCTCGTGAACCCGCCGTCGCCCGAGCCGGTGCGAACGCCGCTGCTCTCGTTCTGTCACCTCGCGGCGTCCTTGCGCGCCGCCGGGCACGCGGTCGCGCTCCTCGACGCGTCGGCGCCGTTCGCGCCGCACGATCACGCGACCATCGCCGAGCGCATCGCCGCGTTCGCGCCCGACCTCGTCGGGCTGCACCTCAAGACGCTGCACATCCAGCCCGCGTACGCGCTCGCCGCCGACCTCGCCGATCGCTTCGTGCTCGTCGGCGGTGGCCCGCACGCCACCATCGTCCCCGACGAGCCGCTGACCCACGGCTTCCGCTGGGTCATCCGCGGCGAGGGCGAGGACGCGCTCGCGGAGCTCGCCGACGTGATCGACGGCAAGCGCGCCGCGACCGACGTCGCCGGCCTGTCGTGGCGCGACCGCGGCTTCACGCGCCACAACCCGACGCGTCCGTTCAACACCGAGCTCGATCGCCTCGCGGCGCCGCTGGCCGCGCTCGATCTGTTCGACCCCGCCTGGTACGACCCCATCGGCGCCGGCATGCGCATCGCGCCGGCCGGCCTGCTCTCCAGCCGCGGCTGCCCGGCGGCGTGCACGTTCTGCTCGAACGACGTCACCGGCCGCCGCTTCCGCTATCGCAGCGCCTCCGAGGTCGCGGCCGAGGTCGCGCTCCTCAACCGCGATCACGGCATCTCGGCCTTCTCGTTCTTCGACGACTCGTTCGCCGTCGGCAAGCGCCGCGTGCGCGAGCTGTGCGATGCGCTCACCGCCATCGGCTCGCCGGTGTTCTGGACCTGCACCGCGCACCCCGCGCACCTCGACCGCGACGTCCTCGCCGACATGAAGCGCGCCGGCTGTGGCGGCGTCGACATCGGGATGGAGAGTGCCGACCCGTCGATGCTGATCCGCATCGGCAAGGGCGTCACCGTCGAGCGCGTGCTCGATGTCCTGCGCTGGTGCCACGACCTCGGCATCCACACCGTCGTGAACCTCATGTTCGGCTGGCCCGACGAGACCGACGCCGAGCTCGAGGCCACCATCGCGTTCCTCGAGCGCGCGTCGTCGATCGCCGGCGGCTTCAACGCGCGCGGCGCGGTGGTGCCGTATCCCGGCACCAAGATCTACGAGCTGCACCACGCGCAGCACGGCTTCACGCGGTGGTGGATCGACGAGCCGCCGCTCGCGTACACGCAGTTCCCGACGGCCTGGAACGAGGCCGAGATCATCCGCGCCTACGGCGACGACCCGGCGCTCGATCGCAACTTCTTCCACCATCCGCCGGCGCGCATCGCGCGCATGCGCGAGGCGCTCGCGATGAAGGCGACGGTCACGATGGCGATCACCAAGCGGCGCGCCCGCGCGGCGGTCGAGGTGCCGGCGGCCGGCGCGCGATAGGCCGAGATGTTAGATTCTCCGGCATGACTCGCGCGCTGGGACTCGTCTTCCTCACTCTCGGGCTCACGTTCTGCGTCGCCTGCGGCGGCGCTCAGATCCCGAGCCACAACGGCTACAAGGGCAAGAAGCCCAGGCCGTGGGAGAAGGCCAAGGTCCTCAAGCTCGACAAGAACGAGGCCAAGGCCGACGTCGATCTCGACTACGCCAAGCTCAAGCGAGCCAAGTGGCTCGCCGTCGACCTGCCCGGTCCGGGCACGCTGACCGCGCAGATCGAGGTGTCGCCGTCGAGCGGTAGCGGCGGCACCACCGAGGAGGGCGAGGAGCTCGACATCGACGTCGGCTTCGAGCTCCTCGACGGAAACTCCTTCAACATCCTCGCCGCGAGCAACCTCGAGAGCGACGACGCGCACGAGCTCAAGAAGGAGCTCAAGGCGAAGGAGCTGACCGAGGGCCGCTACCTCATTCACGTCTACCTGCAGGGCCGGCTCGACGCCGCCGACATCGACGTGAAGGTCAACTTCGAGCGCGGCCAGGTCGCGTGGAAGTCCGACTTCCCCAACCAGGTGGCGTTCGTCGGACCACTCGCCGCGATCCCGCCGCTCGACGACGCGCCCGAGCAGGTCGCCGTGAAGAAGAAGACCCGCGTCACGCGCGTCACCAGCGACAAGCCGAAGGACAAGGACAAGCCCGACGACGACAAGAGCAGCGGCGGCGGCGCGGTGATGGCCGAGATCAGCGACACGCAGCCCGAGGGCAGCGGCGGCACCATCATCACGATCGCCGCGGGCACCGGCGACGGCCTCGAGAACGGCCTCTCCGGCTCGGTGAAGGGCGTGCGCAACTCGGGCTTCAAGCTGTCGGGCTGCGGCGCGTCGACGTGCCGCGCGAAGGTGAAGGCCGCGATCGACGACGTGCGCTCGGCCGGCGCGGTCATCGTCAAGCTGAAGGCTCCCTGAGCACGACCCACGTCGGCGTGTTAGCTTTCGGGCCAGGAGCAACAATGACGCGCGCGCTGGGACCGTGCTTGATCATGTTCGCGTTCGCTGCCGCCGCGTGCGGCGGTGCGCAGGCGCCACAGCACACCGGCTACAAGAAGCCGAAGAGCAAGCCCTGGGAGAAGCCCAAGGTCCTCAAGCTCGAGAAGAACGAGGCCAAGCTCGGCTTCGATCTCGACTACGCCAAGTACAAGCGCGCGAAGTGGCTCGCCGTCGACCTGCCCGGTCCGGGCTCGCTCGACGTCCAGATGGACGTGTCACCGTCGAGCGGCAGCGGCGGCGTGACCGAGGAAGGCGAGGAGCTCGATCTCGACGTCGCGGTCGAGATCCTCGACGGAACCTCGTGGAACGTGCTCGCCAAGAGCGACCTAGAGGCCGACGACGCGCACGAGCTGAAGAAGCAGCGCACGCTCAAGGATCTCACCGAGGGCCGCTACCTGATCCACGTCTACCTGCAGGGCCGCGTGGACGCCGCCGACGTCGACGTGAAGCTCACCTTCGCGCGCGGCGAGGCGAAGTGGAAGTCGGACTTCCCCAACCAGGTCGCGTTCGTCGGACCGCTGGCCGCGATCCCGCCGCTCGACGACGGGCCCGAGGCGAAGCCGCCCAAGCCGCCGCGCCCGCCCGGCGGTGGCGGCGGTGGACCGCGCCCGCCGAAGCCGCCGCCCGATCCACCGCCCGGCACCGGCGCGGGCTCGATCATGGCCGAGATCAGCGACATCCAGCCCGACGCGTCCGGCGGCACCAAGATCACGATCGCCGGCGGCACCTCCGACGGTCTCGAGAACGGTCTCAAGGGGTCGGTGAAAGGCGTACGCAACGCGAGCTTCACCCTGTCCGGGTGTGGACCTTCGACGTGCCGCGCGACGGTCAAGGCCGCGATCGACGACGTTCGCGGCGCCGGCGGCGTGATCATCAAGCTCAAGTAGTCGCGAACTGAGCCGAACATTCCGGCGTCGGGCCTTGCACCGACGGTGGCTTGGTCGCAAGATCCCGTCATGGCTCGGGTTCTAGGGGTATTGCGTCCGTTGGCGCTCGCCGGGATTCTCGTCTCGCTGGCGGGCTGCCCGAAGAACGTCAAGCAGGACGCCAAGACCGGCGAGGACGGAAAGTCCGACGGTGCGGTCGAGCTCACGATGGCCAACAACGAGGTCATCGCGAAGGGCATCGTGACGTATCCCGGCGGCGACCGCGTCGATTGGCGCACCTTCGAGCTGCCGAAGGATCAGGTCGGCACGATGAACGTGAAGGTCGTGTGGCAGACGCCTCGCCCCGGCCTCGACCTGCAGGTCGCCGTCCTGAACCAGTGGAACCACGTGGTGATGGAGACCAAGGCGCTGCCGAAGCGTTCGAAGAAGCGGAGCAAGGAGCTCACGGTCGAGAACGCGAAGGGGAAGTACTTTCTCCAGATCTACGCGCCCAAGCGCGGCGACGCGGCGAAGTACACCATCACGGTCACGTTCGCGACCGCCGCGCCCGTCGACTCGTTCGACTGGTTGAAGGAATCGATCGCCGATCCGCCCAAGCTCGCCGCCGTGCCCCCGCCTCCGGTCGATTGCACGCCGACGTCGTTCGACAAGAAGAACCCGGCCTGCGCGACGGTGTGCCCGGTGCCCGCCGACCCGGCGTGGCCGCCCTGCGCGGGCGTGTGCCCGACGCCCCCCGACCCGGCGATCCCGTCGTGCCTCGAGTCGATGCCCTGCCCCAACCCGCCCGATCGCAAGTTCAAGAAGTGCGTCGCGGCCGACTTCCCGCCGTGCAAGGCCGCGATGCCGCCCGAGGAGAAGAAGAAGAACCCGAACTGCGACAAGTACTGCCCGCCCGACGTGATCGCCGAGGTCACCAACAAGGTGCCCGAGGGTGACAACACGACGCTGACCATCAACGCCGGCAAGAGCGACGGCGTCGACAAGGGATGGACGGGCGAGCTCATCAACGATAGCGACGCGCCGATCAAGGGCTCGAAGTTCACGGTGACGGTCGTGACCAACCAGGCCGCAGTGGCCAAGGTGAAGGTCCCCGCCGGCACCATCCCCGAGATGGTGCGCGTGCGTCTCCGCGCCCCCTGCGTCAATCGCTAGGCCGACAGGCCGTAGGACATCGCCCGAGTGCAAGACCCTTTCATCGGCAAGGTATTCGACGGCCGTTACGAGATCCTGGCCCGCATCGGCGAAGGCGGGATGGGCGTGGTCTACAAGGCGAAGCAGGTCTCGATCGATCGCGTCATCGCGATCAAGGTGCTGAACCCGCAGATGGCGTCGGACCAGCAGTGGGTGCAGCGCTTCGCCAACGAGGCGCGCGCCTGCTCGCGGCTGCAGCACCCGAACACGATCCGCATGTTCGACTTCGGCCAGTCGCAGCAGGACGGCCGCTACTTCCTGACCATGGAGTTCCTCGAGGGCCAGGTGCTGCGCGGCGCGATCACGCAGGGACCGATGGCGGCCAATCGCGTGGCCAAGATCCTGATCCAGTGCTGCGCGTCGCTCGCCGAGGCGCACTCGATCGGCATCATCCATCGCGACATCAAGCCCGATAACGTCTTCCTCCTGAACATGGCGGGCTCGCCCGACTTCGTGAAGCTCCTCGACTTCTCGGTCGCCAAGCTCCTCCAGGAGAACGACCGGATGAAGACGCAGGCCGGCGTCGTGTTCGGAACGCCGCAGTACATGTCGCCCGAGCAGGGCCGCGGGTTGCCGCTCGACGCGCGCAGTGACCTCTACGCGCTCGGCATCCTCGGCTACGAGATGCTGACGGGGCGCGTGCCGTTCAACGACGATAACCCGATGACGGTGCTGCAGATGCACCTGCGCAGCGAGGTGCCGCCGCTGCCGCCCAACCTTCCGCCCAACATCGTGAACGTCGTCCGCAAGGCGCTCGAGAAGGATCCGTCGCGCCGCTACCAGTCGGCGGGCGAGATGATGCAGCACTGCCAGCAGGTGTTCGCCGAGCTCAATCAGGGCCAGAGCATCGGCGCCGCGGGCGTGCCGAAGACGATGATCGCGCAGGGTCCGTTTGCAGGTGGGCCGCCGATGAGCGCCGCGCCTCAGCATCATCCTCAGGGCGGTCCGCCGCCGGGATTCGCGCCGCCGGGCGCTCCGTCGCCGATGGGTGGTCCGCCGCCTCAGTACCAGCAGGCCGGCGCCGCGCAGAAGACGATGATGGCGATGGGGCCGCCGGTGATCCCGCAGCCGGGCGCAGGTGGACCGCCGCCGGCGGCGCCCCCGTACGTCGCGGCAGGCGCCGCGCAGAAGACGATGATGGCGCAGTCGCCGTTCGCCGCAGGTGGCCCGATGGCCGGCGTCGGCGCGGGTGGACCACCGCCGGGCATGGGCGGACCGCCGCCGCCGATGGGCGGACCGCCGCCTCCGATGGGCGGGCCGGGCATGGTGCCCGGTCTCGGCATGCCGCCCGGCGGCAACGCGCAGCACGGAATGCCGCCGCCCGGCATGGGCGGACCGCCGCCGGGCATGGGCGGACCGGCGCCGCAGAAGACGATGATGCTCCAGGACAGCGAGGGCATCGTCTCCGTCGCGCAGCGCGGCGTTGGTGCGGTGCCGCTCGTCGGAAACCAGCCGACCGGAGCGTCGACGACGTTCTGGGTGGTGAGCATCCTCGTCGGCGTCGCCGTCGGTGCGCTCGGGTACATCGTGGTGCTGCAGCTCTAGGTCGAGGACGACGCGTGTCGATGGACGACGACGATCCCGAGCAGAACGACGGCTCCGACGAGCTGCGCGCGAAAGATCTGCTTCGCCTCTCCGGGCGCTCGCGCGCCGAGCTCGAAGAGGCGATGGATCCCGAGACGCTGGCCCAGCTCGAGAGCTGGTTCGACATGCCGAACCTCGCGGCCGCGGAGGAGCAGCAGGCGATCGTCGAGGAGCAGGTCGCGGAGGACAAGGAGCTCGCGGCGCGGCTCGAGCGCATCGCGGCGGCGTGCGCGGCGTCCGATCCTGCGTTCATCGCGCACATCGAGCGGCACAAGGGCGCCGACATCCGGCACACGCCGGCGTTCGAGCTCGCGCCGATCGTCGACGAGCGGCTCGTGAATCCGGCGGTGCGCGCGACGCTCGACCGCCAGTTCGCCGAGGAGCCGATCGCGGATCTGCGCTCGTACGAGCAGCCGCGCGACATCGACGAGATCATCGCCAAGCACAACGCGCCGCAGGCCATCCTGCGCGACCTCTACCGCCCCGTGACCGAGTACGAGAAGCGGATGGAGAGCCCGTTCAGCGAAGAGGATCTGCCGTCGCTCGACGCGTTACGCGAGGTGCGCGAGGCGCTGCGCGAGCGGCTCGCCGTCGAGTGGACCGAACCTGCGTTGCCCAGCGCGGTGCGCGCCCGGGTCGCCGGGTCGGCCATCCTGAAGCAGCCGTGGAGCGTCCTCTGGGAAGCCGTCGAACAGCTCAAGAAGGAGCGGGGCTACTAGCCCCCTGGGAAGGTTCGCCCCGTGCCCTTCGTACTACTCGTGCACACGATGCGCGCCACGAGGTGCAGGTGACGCAGCCCGCCGAACCGACGGTCGTTCCACTCGACCGCTTCGTGCTGCGAGGGGTTGGCCGCACCGATGTAGGCGTCCAGCGCACCCAGAACGAAGACGCGATGTACTTCGACGACTTCCTCGGGGTGTACGTCGTGTGCGACGGCATGGGCGGCCACGCGTCGGGGCAGGTCGCGTCGGATCTCGCCATCCGCACCATCGTCCACGCGCTCAAGACCGGCGATCCGGCGCCTGCGCCTGGCCAGGACGCGCTGGTGGCGGCGATGAAGGCCGCCAACCAGGCCGTGTTCCAGCGCGCGCAGATCGACCCGTCGTGCCACGGCATGGGCACCACGGCGGTCGGCTTCCGCGCCGAGGGACCGACGCTCCACATCTGCCACTGCGGCGACTCGCGCGGCTACCTGCTGCGCCACGGCCAGTTCCATCCGCTCACGCGGGATCACTCGCTGCGCAACCTGTACCAGGATCGTCCCGACCTGATCGGCCAGCTCGGGCCGGCGACGTCGAACGTCATCATCCGCGCCGTCGGTCTCGATTCGGCCGTCGAGATCGAGCACAACACGCTGCCGATGGAGCACGGCGACATCTACCTGCTCTGCTGTGACGGCCTTTCGGATCTCGTCGACGACTGGATGATCCGCGAGATCATGACGGCCGGCGACCCGCTCGAAGTCACCGCCGACAACCTGATCCGCGCCGCCAACAACAACGGCGGCAGCGACAACATCACCGTCGTCCTCGCCCAGGCGTTCCTCGATACGCTCTGGGCTGCGCCCGTTCCTCAGTACGGGTATCACCAGCAGGCATATTGAGTCTGCGCGACTCAACGTTGACCTCGACGTTGACCTTGACCTTGACCTTGACCTGGTCATTGACCTGAACCTGAACTTGAACCCCACCGTTGACGTTGACCTTGACGTTCAACCTCCACGGTGACCGGCCCGTTTGACGTCAACGTCAAGGTCAAGGGTGGAGTTCAGGTTCAAGTTCAGGTCAACGTCAACGTCAGCGTCAACGTTCAGGTCAACGTCAACGTAACGTCAACGTCGAGTCGCGCAGTGCTACTTGGCGAGCGACGCGGCGTACTTCAACGCGGTCACCGAATCCGAGAACCGCCCCAGCTTCGCGTAGACGCGGGCGAGGCCGGAGGCGGCGCGGGCTTCGAAGCCGGGCGTCGCGCCGGCGACCTTGAAGGCTTCCTCGGCGCCGAAGAAGTCACCGCCGAGGGTGAGCACGTCGCCGAGCGTGGCGTGCATCGCGGCGGCGGTGGTCGGCGAGGTCGCGCGCGGGATGCCGGTGCGCAGCACGGACGCGGCGCGCGGGCAGTCGCCGAACTTCGCGAGCGCGACGGCGAACGCCATGCGCGCGTTGCCGTAGCTGGGCGTGAGATCGACGGCGGCCTGCAGCTGCTCGACGGCCTGCTGCACGTCGTTCGACGCGAGGAACTGCATGCCGCGCTCGTAGTAGCGGCGAGAGACACCGGACATGAACTAGTCCAGCTCCAGCAGGCTGAAGCGCGCGGAGGCGTCGTCGCCGCCGGCGTCGGGTTTGTCGCTGGACGGCTGGGCCGGCGCGGCGGGCGCCGGCGGCGTCGGAGCCTGTCCGCCTTCAGGGGCGGGCGCGCGGCTCGAGACGGAGAGACCGCGCGACGGCGGCGGCGCGGCAGGACGTTCGGCGGCGCTCCCGCCGGGCGCCGGTTGTGCGGGCGCGGCGGGACGTGGAGGCTGCGCGACGTTGGCCTCGACGACGCGAACGCCGGCGGCGGGGCGCGGCAGGTCGGCGGCCGCAGACGGTAGCGTCGCGACGCGACCGCCGGTGAGCGCGTGCATCGCACCACCGACGCGCACCGAGACCTGCTCGCCGTCGACGGTGAAGAGCGAGAGCTCGGGGATGTCGAGGCGCGTCTGCAGCGCGCTGATGAGCTGCGCGAAGCTGAGGCGGCCGAGATCGGCGACGTTCTCGGTCTGGTGCACGAGCATCGGCGGCGGCCCGTCGACGACGTACTCCTTGATGAGGAACGTCAGCATCTCGAGGAGCGCGTCGCGATCGCTGTCGGCCAGCGCGTCCTTGACGCCGGTGGTGATGTCGCGAAGGTCGGGACGGGTGGGCATGGCTTCGGCTTCCTCGAGTACTGGACTAGAGCTGCGCGTCGTCGAGATCGACGCCGTGGGTCTGGCAGCCGACGAGGCGCGCGCCGCGCAGGTCAGCCGACGAGAGGTTGACGCCGCGCAGGTCGCACTTGAAGAGCAGCGCCTCGCGGAAATTGGCGCCGTAGACGTTGGCGCGCTTGAAGTCGACCTCGAACAGCGCGGCGCCGCTCCAGTCGGTGCGCGACAGCGACACGGTCGAGCCGTCGTAGCCGTCGAACACCACCTTGGTGAGCACGGCGTGATTGAAGTCGGCGCTGTAGAGCTCGGTCGACTTGAAGGTGGTGTTCATGATGCACGCACGTCCGAAGCTGGCCTTCGCCATGCGCACCGGACCGAGCTCGCAGCGCAGGACCTGCGCGCCCGTGAAGTCGATCTGCGTGAGGTCCGACTCGACCGCCTTCACGCGGTTCCACAGGCCGCCGACCCAGCGCGAGCGGCGCAGGTCGCTCTGGCGAATCTCGGCGCGCTCGAGGCGGCTGTCCTCACCATCGGCGTCCTGGAAGTCGACGCGCTCGACGGTGATGCCGTCGAGGTCGAGGGAACGCAACAACACGCCGTTCGCCGCGAAGCCGGAGATGGTGCGGCCGGCGAGCTCGTCGTCGGCGACGAGCCGCTCGAGCTGTCGCCGCGACTGCACCACGCCAGCGTCGGCACTGGTATCGCTCATGCGGTCTTCGAGACTACCGCGAAACGCCGCGGCGGGGGCCGATTCGGGCTCGTCAGGGCCGACGCATCGACGAGCCGGAGCGCTGGATCAGCACGCGCATCGAGTCGCCCAGCATCGCGATAACCTTCTCTTTGACCTGCTCGCTCAGCTGCTCGGCTTCCTTGCCGGCGCGCTCCTTGGCGTTTTCCTTCGCCGCCGCCTGCTCGCCCTTCTGACGCTCCATTTCCTCAGCTTCGGCCTGCTCGGCCTCCGCCTCGTGCTCCTCCGTCGCGAGCTCCATGTCGACGCCGTGGCCCTTGCGATGGATGCCACGCTCGGCCTGCGCCACGTGCGTCAGCTCGTGGGCGAGGAGCGCCTGGCCGGCCGCCGACTCCATGGGGCGGTCGGTGGTGCCGCCCATCAGAATCATGCCGGTGCCGCCGATGGTCACGGCGTCGGCGTTGCGCTGCTTGTTGAACTCCTCGGCGAACGCGCCGGTGTAGACGCGCACGTGACCGAGGTCGATGCCGAGGCGCTCTTCGTAGCGCTGGCGCAGCGTCGCATCGAGCGCCTCGCCCTTGCCGGCGCGCGCCGCGACGAGCTTCAGGAGCCGCTCGGGATCCCAGCGCTTGGCGATGTCGCGCGCGAGCTCGTCGGAGAGCTGCTCGGGGGCAAGCTCGGCGAGCTGGTCGACTTCAGGATCGTCGGAGGAAGCCACGGTTACTCATTGTACGGAGTTACTCGTCCTTCCCTTCCCCTGCCCACGTCGACACGTAACCCTCTGATTGCTCATAGAATTCGCTGGTCTTCTGCTGATCGACGACCGCCGAGGCGCCGCCCAGCGCGTCCTCGAGGAACTTGGTCTCGCTCAGGCAGCTGCCGCCCTTCACGCCCTTCACGGTGAACGTGACCTCGCCGTTCGGCGCGATGACGATTTCGATGTCTTGCTTGCGCATTATTCGTTCACCCACTTCCGGACGACGAGACGAATCGAGCCGTCCTCTTCGTTGACCTCTTCCTCGAGCGCCCAGCCCTTGTCTTCGCAGGCCTGTTTCACGTTGTGATACTGGTACCGCTGCGAGAGCTGGTCCTTGAACTCGGCCTCGCTGACGCCCTTAGTGGTCTCGACGCCCCACCAGTCGGCGACGAGGTCGTACGTGCCGTGCTCGTTGGCGATCACGCCGATGTCGTACTGCCCCATGTCGACCTTGATGGCCGCCTTCAGCGTGTCACCGCGATAGCCGCGGACGGTGACCTGCTGGTTCTCCTCGGCGGCGTCGAACTGCATCTTGAGGTCTTCCAGCGCGGCCTTGATGGCCGCGAGGTTCGTCATCTTCAGCTCGCATTTGGTGAAGTGCGACATGGTCCTCTGACTACCTCCGTTACAGCTCGAGCTTGCGTTCGCCGTCGTCGCTGGTGTTCTCGCCAGCCTTGTCGCCGAGGCCGCCCTTGGCGGCGCCGTACTTGGCCATCCAGCCACCCTGCGGCTTCTGCACTTGACCACGTCCGCGCGACGACGCAAGGCGCGCGCGCGTGCGGGCCCACTCACGCATCGTGTCGATCTGTTCGCGCATGGTGATGGCGAGCGGCACGATCTCCTTGAGCGTGTGGAGGAGCCCGTCGGAGCTGAGATCGTTGCCGGTGTCGAACGCGTCGTACAGCGCGGCGACCACGGCCTGCTCGATCTCGGCGCCCGAGTAATCGACGGTGGCGTCGATCAGCTTCTCCATGTCGAACTGACCCGGGTCCCGCTTCTTCTTGCGGATGTGGATGTCGATGATCGAACGGCGATCCTCGCGATCGGGCAGATCGCAGAAGAAGATCTCGTCGAAGCGACCCTTGCGCAGGAGCTCGGGCGGCAGCGCGTTCACGTTGTTGGCGGTCGCGATCACGAACACCGGCGTGGTCTTCTCCTGGAGCCACGTGATGAACGAGCCGAAGACGCGCGACGTGGTGCCGCCGTCGGTCTGACCCGAGCTGCCGGTGCCCGAGAAGCCCTTCTCGAGCTCGTCGATCCAGAGGATGGCGGGGGCGACCGCCTCCGACGTCTTGATGACGGTGCGGATGTTCTCCTCGGAGCTACCGACCAGGCCGGCGAAGACCTTGCCGACGTCGAGGCGGAGGAGCGGCATCTTCCACAGCGCGCCGACCGCCTTCGCGGTGAGCGACTTACCGGTGCCGGGCACGCCGATGAGCAGGATGCCCTTGGGCAGCGGCAGCCCGAAGTCACGCGCGCGCGAGTTGAACGCGTTGCGCCGCTTGACCAGCCAGTCCTTGAGCGTGTCCATGCCGCCGACGTCGGAGAACTCCTCGCGGTGCTCGTAGTACTCGAGCAACCCCGACTTGCGGATGATCTGCTTCTTCTCCTCGAGGATGGTCTCGAGGTCGAAGGTGTGCGTGCGCACCATCGCCTTGGCGAACACGTTCTCGGCCTCGACGAGCGTGAGGCCGAGCGCGGCCTCGACGACGTTCTCCATGTACGTCGGATCGCTCTCGACCATCTGCTGCGTCGCCGGCGGCGCGTTGGGCAGGAGCTTGCGCGCGGCGACCTCGACCTCCTGCCGGTTGGGCAGGTCCCAGTCGACGAGCGCCGAGATCGACTTCTCGAGCTCGGGCGGGAACTTCGAGAGCGGCGACAGGACGATGAGGCTCTTCTTGGTCTTGCGCAGCTCGGTCGCCGCGTCGCGGAGGCGGCGCACGACGGCCGGCTCCTTCAGGAAGGGATGGAAGTCGCGCAGCACGTACAGCGCGCGGCCTTCACCGCGCAGCACGTGATCGAGCGCCTTCATCGGGTCCTTCACGTCGCGCGTGCCCTGCCCGTTGGCGATGACCTTGAAGCCCTCGGTGATCGACCACACCTCGAGGCGCATCTCGCGCTCGACGCAGAGCTTCTTGAGCGACTCCTCGACGCGTGTCTCCTCGGGTGAGACCACCCAGATGAGGGAGTAGCGTGCGCGGATGAGATCCTCGATCTCACCCTTCGAGCTGCGTTTCGACGTGTCGGAGATCATGCGTGGTCTTTCGCGGGTTCAGGCATTCGCATCAGGAGCCCTCGGCGAGGTCGCGCAGGCCGCGCAGCGAGCCCTTCGCATCCTCGGCGGAGCCGACCAAGGTCTCGACCGTCTCCTGGATGATACGGACGCTGTCGGGGTTTCCTCCCCCGAGGTTGGGCAGCTCGTCCTTGACCAGGTTCAGGTTGTTTCGTAGTTCCGAGAGGATGTCGTTGATCGCGTCGTAGACCTCGCGCGCGCGCGAGGCGATCTCGCCGTTGGGAGCGCCGCCGCCGCCGCCACCTCCCCCGCCCTCGCTCGCCGCCGCCGCGGCCGCAGCACCGGCATTGGCCGCCGCCGCCTGCGCACGCTCGGCCGCACCCTTGGCGGTCTGGGCCTCGACCCGCGCCGCGTCGAGCTGCGCCTCGAGGCCCTTGGTGGCGCGCTCGGCGACCTGTGCCTTGCCGTCGGCCTCCTTCACCTTCAGCTTGAGCGTCTCGATCTCCGCCTGCAGCGCGCTGACGTCCGCCGCCGTCGCGCCGGCCGTCGCCTTCTCGGCGTCGGCGAGCTTCTTCTTCAGCTTCTCGATCTCGCGCACCTGCGCATCGCCGCCCGTCGACGCCTGATCACGCGCGCGCGCCGAGGCGATCGCTTCCTCGGCCGCCTTGTGACGCGCGACCTCGGACCTGGCGAGCGCCTCCTCGGCGACGCTGCGCGCGCTCTCCGCGGCCATCTTGCCGTGCGTCGACTCCTGCAGCTCGACCTCGAGCTGCGCCACCCGGCCCTCGAGCTTGTCGAGGTCGCGCGTGTTCTTGTCGTGCGACTCCTGCAGGCGATCGCGATCGGCCTCGACCTTGCGGTACTCGACCTTGAGATCCTTCAGCTCGTTGGTCAGGCGCATGACAGCGTCACCGCTGGCACCGCCGGCGCCGCCCGTCTGCGACTCGACGAGCATGCGCGAGAGGCGCTTGTTCTCTTCCTCGAGCGCGCCCACCTGCGCGTCGCGACGCGAGGCGCCCATCTTCACCTCGTCGCGCTCGGCCTTCACCTGGTGGAGGTTCTTGAGGCTGCGCTCCTTCTCGGCGCGCAGCTCCTTGATGACCTCTTCCTGCGAGATGAGGCCGACGCGCCGCTCCTCGAGCATGCGCTCCTGCTCGTTGATGACCTCGCGCAGGTGCTCGATCTCGGAGAGCTGCTCGTTCAGCTTCTTCCAGCCCTCGTCCTTGGTGCGCGACACCTCGGCGAGCTGACGGCTCATGTCCTCGAGGTCGTCCTTGAGCTTCGTGATGTCGTCTTGCGAGCGACCGAGCTGGCGCTCGCGCGTCGCCATCGACTCGGCCATCTGGGTCATCTCACCGCGAACACCGGTGAGCTCGTTGCGCGTCTGCTGGAGCTCGTCGCGCAGCTCGTCGGCGACGCGGCCGTGCGCGCCGGCCTGATCCTCGCGATCCTTGATGGTCGCGCGCATCTCCTCGATGCGATCGCGCAGCGTCGCAGCCTCGGCGCGGATGCGCTTGCCGTCGGCGACCTCGCGGTCGTGGTTGGCCTGCAGATCGTCGAAGGCCTTCTGCTGCCGCTTCAGCTCGAGCGCGAGCTTGGTCATCTGCTCGCGGTTCGCGCCGTCCTGGAGCCCGTCCATGTCGACGACGATCGACGGCTCCTTGCCGGCGGCGCCGGGCATCCCCGGAGGACCGCCGATCGCGGGCGCGCCACCGCCGAAGATGCCGCCGGCACCCGGCATCGGAGGCGGACCACCCGGCATCGCCGGAGGACCACCCATGCCCGGCATCGCCGGGGGACCGCCCATGCCCGGCATCGCCGGAGGACCGCCCATGCCCGGCATCGCCGGAGGGCCACCGACCTGCGACGGCATCGCGGGCGCACCAGGACGCGCGGCACCGGCGGCGCTTCCGCCGAAACCACCGCCGCCGAACGCGCCGGGAATCCCCGGTGGACCACCACCGCCCATGCTGGGCATCGCCGGCGGACCACCCGCGCCCATCCCGGGCATCCCGGGCGGCTGACCGTAGCCCGGCTGCGGCATCACGGGCGCCGCACCGTAGCCACCGCCGGGCGCTCCAGGCGGCTGACCGTACGGCGACGGCGCCGGCTGCGGCGATGATCCAGGCGGCTGCGCGAGCGTGCCGGCGTAGCCCATCGGGTTCGGGCGCGGCGGCTGCCCTTGCGCCTGCGGCAAGCCGGGCACGTCGTTCGCGTCGATGCGCATCGTGCCGCCCTTCTTCGGCGGCGGATCACCGCCGGGGCCAGCGACGGGCGGACGCACCTGATGCTGCGGAAAGAGCGGGCCGTCCTCGATGTAGCGGATCCACATCGAGCCGCACTGCACGACGTCGTTGTGGTTGAGGATCTGCTTCTGGATGCGGCTGTTGTTGACGAGCGTGCCGTTGGCCGAGCCGAGATCCTCGACGAGGAACCGGCCGCCTTCCATGCGCACCTGCGAATGACGGCGCGACACCATCGCGTCGTCGGTGCGGATGGCGCACTCGAGGCCGCGCCCGACGAACACCGTCTCGGTCGGCGTGAGATCGACAGCGCCATCGCGCCCTTGGCTATCGCGGAACAGGAGCCGACCGCCCATGGATGGCCTCATCGTACCTGACCCTGCAACCGGCCGCCATCGGCCGCAACCGCAGGCAAGATCAGGCTGGAATCACGTCACCGACTTGAACTTGAGGACGGTCTTTCCGACGAGGATCAGGTCGTTGTCGTAGAGGTCCTGCTTCGATGCGAGCTTGGCGTCGTTGAGAAACGTGCCGTTGGTCGAGTTGTTGTCCTGGATATAGAAGCCGTCGGGCAGCATGAAGACGAGCGTGTGCTCGGTGCTCATGAAGCCGTCGTCGACCACGACCTCGCAGCTGCCGCCCGTCCCGATCTTGTTGGTGCCGGGGTGGAGCTTCACGAAGCGGTGCTTCTTGGGCCCGGTCATGTAGACCATCCACGCGACCTGCGGGAACACCGAGTCGTCGCCCATGCCGACGAACATGGTCTTCTGCTTGGGCGCCGGACCCGCAGGCACGGGCGGACCCACGGGCGCGGCGACGGGCTGCGGCGGCGGAGGCGGAGGGACCGGCTTCTTGCGGGTGGCGACCACGCCGCCGACGACGACGACCGCGCCGCCGCCGATGATCAGCCAGATCCACCACATCGAGCCGCCGCCCGGCGGTGACCAGCTCGGCGTGAGCGCGACCGGCGTGGACGTGGTGTCCTGGCCGTCGATGCGCAGCATGAGCGGGTGCTCCTTGCCGTCCCACGTGAACCCGGCACGGAGCTTCCCGTCGAAACCGTTGAACGTGACGTAATAGCGATCGTCGAGGAGAGTGGTGAAACCGCTGGCGGCGCTGTCGAGGCTGCCGGCCGAGGTCACCTTCTGGACCTGTCCGCCGACGAGGATCTTGAGGTCGGCGACCGCTTGCTCCTTCACCTTGCGCCAGTCGCTGTCGAGCGCGCCGAACGCTTCCTCGGCCGCCGGATCGCTCGTCTCCTCGCCGGTCTTGGGGTCGATGGTCGTGGGCGGTGGCTGCGGCGCGCCGAGCGGCGGCGCGTCGATCTGGAACGCGGCCGCGAACGCGATGATGTTCTTCTCTGCGAGCTGCTTCTGCAGATCGCGCATCGAGCCCGAAGGCGTCTTCGAGCCGGCGCCGTCGATGCCGTCGCCGACGATGTAGAGCGCCTTGCGCGGCGCCTGCACCTTGTCGAGCTCGGCGATGGCGCGCTTCACGGCGGCGGTGAGGTCGCGCTCGGTCTTGGGTCCGGCCGCGTCCTTGGGCGCCAGCTTCACGCTGGCGAGCTCGGCGAGCGGTCCGATCGGCTTCCGCACCTCGACGTCGCCCCGGTACATCAGCACCATGCCCTGCGACCCGGGCGGGCCGGACGTGGCGATGGTCGCCAGCGACGTCTCGAGCGCGGTCACGAGCTCCTTGCGCCCGTTGAGCCAGTTGGCGTCACCGAAGACGAGCACCGCGATGGCGACCGGCTCCGGTCCCTCGACGTACGGCGTCACCTTCGCCGCCTTCATGCCGGCGAGCTTGCTGTCGGTCTGCCGCAACACGAACGCGTCGGGCGCGAGCGCCGTCCCGCCGATCACGGTGACGGTGATCTGCGGCGCGGGATTCGTGACCTTGTCGGTCTTCTCGCCGGCCTTGGTCTCGAACTTCAGCTCGGGCGCGGCGATCGCCACGCGCCCGAGGCTGAGGCCGACGGCGATGGTCGCTACCACGCAGAGCGCGCGCGTGAGGGAACGCATGGGTGGCATCTTACTCTCGTCGGAAGATCAGCTCGCTGTTCCCGACACGGATCACGTCTCCGCCGGTCAGCAGCTTCTTGGGCATCCGGTGCCCGTTCACGTAGATCCCGTTGGTCGATCCGAAGTCTGCCAGCTCGTACCCGCCGTCGACGCGCCGGATGCCGGCGTGCTTGCGCGATACCGCGGGGTCGGCCAGCACGACCGTGTTACCGGCGACCGAGCCGACGGTGGTCACCTCGTCGCGCAGCTCGACGACGTGGCCGGCCATCGGCCCGAGGATGAACTCGAGGCGCGCGGCCGGCGCCCAGCCGCAAAAGTAGCAGCGATCCCACTGCGGCAGCTGTGGCTGACGGCAGTTGCCGCAGAAGCGCTGCCCGCCGCGCTTGCCGCGGCGCGCGAGCCACGTGACGAGCAGCAGCAAGAGCACCAGGCCCACCACCGAGCCGACGACGATCCCGACCACGGCCCCGGTGGACACAGCAAGCTTCCGGGCGGTCTCAGGTGTTGATCGTCTTGAACTTGCAGTCGGTCTTGCCGAACTTGATCACGTCGTTGTCGATCAGCTCGTGGCGCTGGACGCGACGCTCGTTGACGAACGTGCCGTTGGTCGAGTTGTTGTCGATGAGCGTGAAGCCGTTGGGCGACATCGCGATCTGCGCGTGCTCGCTGCTCATGAAGCCGTCGTTGATGACGATGTGCGCGCCGTGCGTGTTGCCGACCTTGGTGACGCCCGCGAACAGCTTGAACGTCTGGTACTGCTGCGGGCCGTTGATCGGCACGATCCAGCCCACGACGGGGACGCCATCTCCGCTGGAGATGTTGATCGCCATCGTCTTGTTCGCCTGGGCGGGCGCGGCCTGGATCTGCGGAGGGGGAGCCGCGGCCTGCTGCTGCGGCGGAGGCGCCATCATCGGCATCGGCATCGGCGCGGGCTGCGGCTTCTTGCGCGTGAGCAGCGCGACCAGACCGATGAGGACGACCAGACCGCCGGGGATGGCGATCCACAGCCACCACAGCGAGCCGCCCTTCGACTGGCCCCACACCGGCATCAACACGACCGACTGGTTCTTCTCGGTGACGGGCTCGTCGTCCTTCATGAGGACGAGCTCGTGCTCCTTGCCGTCCCAGTCGAAGCCGCTCTTCAGCTTGGTCTTCGCGTCCATGAGCTGGCCCGGGAAGATCATGTAGAAGCGGCTGTTGATGCTGGTGACCGCCGTCGTGAGCTTGGTCGTGAGGTCGGCGGCGTCCTTGATCTTGAAGTAGTTGCCGTCGCCGCCCTGCCCGAGCGACTTCATGACCCCGGCGTTCTTCTGCGGATCATCGCCGGCGATGAAGTCGCTGCCGGCCTCGAGGTGGAACGCGAAGATGTCGATCTTCTCGTTGTCGAACTGCTTGCGGATGTTCTTGATCTCCTCGGGGTTCGCGTCGAAACCGTCGGAGATCACGAAGAGCACGCGGCGCGTGGCCGACGCCTTCTTGAGCTGCGCGAGCGACTCGCGCAGGCCCTCGGCGAGCTCGCGGCTGGTCTTGCCCTTCTGCAGCTCCTGCGCACCCAGCTTCTCCCCGGTGAGGTCCTTGAGCGGTCCCATCGGGTACCGCACGTCGGCGCCGACCGAGTAGACGATGAGCGAGCCCTTCGAGCCGCTCGGGTTGCCGGCGCTCGAGATCGTCGTCGGCGTCTCGTCTTCCTTGCCGGCAGGCGCGTCGAGCGCGTTCACGATGACGTCGTAGACGCCCTTCGAGACCTTGGTGATGATGCGGATCTGCTCGGTCGCTCCCTCGGCGGGAGGCGGGGGCGCCTGCGTGTACTTGTCGTTGCCGAAGTAGTACTGGTGGCCCTCGACGAGGACCACGATCGCGAGCGAGTCGCTCGACTTGTGGAACGGGATGACGGTGGTCGGCGCGACCCCCTTCATCTTCTTCTTCTGGTCGGTGTCCTCGAGCTTGAACTTGCCCTTCTCATCTTCCTTGGGAGCGGGCTCGCCCACCACCTTCACCTTGATGACGGGCGGCGGGTTCTTCACCTTTTCGGTCGGCTCGCCCGGGGCGGTCTCGACGATCTGCCACGACGAGATCTGCGCGCGCGCGACGCGAGGCAGCGCGACGACGGCAAACACCGTCGCGAGCGCCGCGAGCTGGAGGACACGGACGCGACTCATAGACTCTTGAACCTGCAGAGGGCCTGGCCGAACTTGACGAAGTCGTTGTCGACGAGCTCCTGCTTGTCGACGCGCTTGTCGTTCACGTACGTGCCGTTGGTCGAGCCGAGATCCTTCAGCATCCACAGCCCGGCCTCGACCTTGATCTCGGCGTGCTTGGACGACATGAACTTGTCCTGCAGGACCAGGTTGCACGAGCCGGGATCGGTGCCGATGAGGGTCGCCGAGCCGAGCGTGAACAGCTCACCGCGTTGCGGACCCTGGAGCGGCACGAGCCAGCCGATGACCTGCATGCCTCCCTGCGCGGCGGGACCGCCGCCCTGGTTGAGCATGAACGCCATCGTCTTGGGCGCGGGCTTCGCGGCCGCCGCAGCAGCCGCCGCGGCCTGTGCCCCGGCCGCCTGCGCGCAGTGCGGGCACTGGAACCACAGCTTGTCCATCTGCTGATCGCACTGCGAGCAGAACTTCTTGGCGAAGGGCCAGAAGCCGCGCGAGACGAGCGGCGGATTGGGATTGATGGGACCGCCCGCTCCGGGTGGCGCGCCCGGCGGCGCGCCCGGCGGTGCCCCCGGAAATCCCGGCGGCATTCCCGGCGGCATCCCTGGTGGCATTCCTGGTGGCTGCATAGCTCCTTGTGCTCCTTGCGCGGCCTGCTGGCCCTGGCCGGCCAACGCCTGGCCCTGCTTGGCGTAACCCGCCCCTTGCGAGCCCAGGTTCTTGACTCGCTTGGCGTCGAACTTCAGCTGGCCGGCCTTGCTCTGCGTTCCGACCCACTTGTTCTTGATGGCGCGGAACGGCTTGAAGAGCGGTTCGAGCTGCTTGAAGAACATGGTGGCGGGCTGATCCTAGCACTCGGCGTGAGCGCGGTGGCTGTTCACTTGGGCTGGTAAACCCAGATGTGGAACATGTTTACGTCGCGTCCGGCGGTGAGCGCCATCTGCTTGATGTTGAGCGTCGAGTCGGTGACCTGATCGGCCGTGATCATCGCCGGCCAGTTGCGCCAGCGGTGCACGCGGTCGGTGCCGGAGCACGCGACCACGCCGATCGACTTGCCGTTCACCTGGATCTCGAGCTCGTAGTCGCCGTAGACGTAGTCCATGCGGCGCAGGATCACGACCGGGCGACCCGGCGTGATGTTCATGATCTTGAACTCGGCATAGCCGCCGACGTGGGCGCGACCGACGCCTTCGAGCACCGTGCCGTCCGGGTACTTCAGCTTCTGGCGCGAGCGGTAGCTGTCGCGCGCCTCCTTGATGTTGAAGGCGTGCTTGGTCTCGGAGTCGGTGTCGAGGATCTTGATCTCGTCGACGAGCACCCAGGTGAGCCCGTCGAGATCCATCGAGTCCTTGGGAT
The DNA here is from genome assembly GCA_035525615.1 of Kofleriaceae bacterium. Classification (GTDB taxonomy): domain Bacteria; phylum Myxococcota_A; class Polyangia; order Haliangiales; family Haliangiaceae; genus UBA2376. The sequence continues at coordinate 34,821 of DATLEB010000161.1, forward strand.
TGGGCATGACCTTGACGCCTTCCCAGTCCTTGATGTCGGCGGCCTTGGGCGCCTCCTCCTTGGGCTCGGCCTTGACGTCGACCAGGAGCTTCTCGCCGGCCACGGCGGCCGTCGCGATCTCGTTCAGCTTCGACTGGTAGGCGATCATGTTGTTGAACGCCTCCTGGTTGAACTTCCCCTCGGCGAGGAGGCCACGGAGGATCTCGACGTGACGGCGGAACTCGGAGAATTCCTTCTTCTGCGCGATCTGCGGGTGGTGCGCGTCGACGTCGAGCGCCATCTCGCCCTCGCTCTCGATGAGCAAGTAGAAGATGTCGAAGATGTTGCGCATGTCGACCATGTTCGAGGCGTCGAGCATGAGCGCCGTGTTGCAGCACTGCACCACGTTGTTCGAGCTGTTCACGCCGCGGCGCGCGTACTCGAGCGACGAGCGGCGGATCTGCCACAACAGATTCTGCATGCGCAGGCGCTGCGCCGGCGCCATGAACGAGCCGGCACGGCCGGCGCGCGGCACGAAGCGGAGGTCGATCTCGTTGGCGCGCGGGTCCGCGGGATCGCGGGCGTCGCGGATGCGGTTGGCGCCCTTCTCGAGGTAGATGCGGCCGAGCTCGACCTCGCGGGTGATGTCCGGCTCGGTCTGCGAGACCTCGATCTTGAAGGTCTCCATCACGCGACGGTGACCCTTGTATTCGAGGTTCTCCTTGTACGCGATGAAGTCGGTCATCTCCTCGTAGAAGCGGAGGACGATGTAGACCGTCTGCGGGAGCCGGAACTCCTCGGGGTTGATGTTCTTGATCTGCGCGTCGAACACGAGCATGTCGTGGCCGGAGCCGTCGACCGCGTAGCCGGGCTGGATCTCGACGGAGAGATCGCCGCGGGCGCGCGCGCCGACGCGCAGGTCGCCACCGTGACCGAACGCCACTCCGGGGGAGTGGAACATCCGGTTGTGAACCATGCGCTTGTCGATGTGGTACTTCTCGGCGTCGTTCCAGTCCTTCTCGGTGGTGAGGAACCCCTTGAAGAAGTTGATGCGCTTGAAGCCATTCTGCTCGGTGCTCATAGGACTATTCCTCTCCCGTCGCTCCAACGACCTCGGCGCCGATGCCGATGCCGGAGCGCATTCCGATCGCGAAGAACTCGCGGAGCTCGACCTCGCCTTGCTCCTCGAGGAACCTCAGATAGTAGTGCGTGTGGCTCGGCTTCTCGAGCTGCACGATCTGGTGGATACGGAACACCAGCTCGGGCGTGACCTCGTCGAACTTCACCGGAATCGTGATGATGTAGCAGTGCGCCAGGTTGACCGGCGGCAGGATCACCGAGTCGATGCCGATGCGCGCCTCTGACTCGACGCGGAAGCCCTTGAACGGCCAGACGTTCTCCTCGATGTCCGGCTCGTAGCCGGTGAACAGCTTGAGGAAGAGCGCCAGCGCGCGCTTGGTGCCGCGGATGCGGTAGAGGTCGACGGCGCGCTTGATGAGCGCGCGCTTGCGGGCCTCCGGCCAGTCGAGATCGACGGTGAACGCGGTCCACGACGCCAGCCAGGTCAGGAAGTCGGGCGGCGTGGTGTGCGGGTCGTAATACTTGTGGTTCTCGTCGATCTTCTTCTCGAGCGACCCGAAGATGTGCTCGAAGAGGAAGCAGATGTCGCGGACCACGTTGTGGCCCACGGCGTCGGAGCGACGGTAGAGCGCGGGCAGGTGCTGCATGTACCCGCGCCGCGCCACCCAGATCGTGACCTCGGTGTTCTCGTAGACCATCTGTCCGCGCGCCGGACGCTGATCGACCACCGTGTCGGGATCCTCGTAGCCTTCGCGGAAGAGGACGACGATCCGCGCCAGGCCCGCATCCTCCATGAGGATGCGCGCCTTCTCGAGCGGCTGCCCGAGGGTCTCGGGGACGCGTACGACCTTACGATTCACGAGCTCGGCGACCATACGTCAGCGGATGTCGTCGCGGACCTTTTCCGCGATGTGGACGTTGATCAGGAAGGGGAGCTCGTCGTCGTCCACGCGGACATGCTCGACGCCGACGTCGCGGAGCTCGTCGCGCATCTCGAGCGTGTCGACGCCGTCGACGCCGGGGATCTCCTCGATGTGGTGGACCAGGTCGCTCTTCAGGACCGGGCGACCGAACTCCCAGCCGCGGCCGTCCTTGCCGCCCACGAGCGGGTGCAGGAAGCGGCGCAGCTTGTGCTCGATCTCGCGGCGCAGACGATCGGACGTGCCGATCGAGCGGCGGAGCAGCGTGATCTTGAGCGAGAGGTCCTTGAAGCGCGGCTTCACCACGTTGACGACCGTGCCGACCAGGCGGCGGTCGTCGAGGTAGCGCTTCACGTAGCGCATGATCTCGTTCGACGGCAGCAGCCGGCGCGACAGGTCGTCGAGGCGATCGCCGCGAGTCTCGGCCTTGGGGATGACCACGAGCGTGACCTCGCCGCGGTTCGAGCGATCGGGCACGCACTTGGCGCGGGCCAGCGACGTCGACGCGCGCAGCGCGAGCATCTCGAAGTCCTCGGAGGTGACGGCGCGGTCGCGGCTCTTGATGGTGTACGGCGCGCGCTGCTTGGCTTCCTCGACGCTCTCGCGATCCGCCCCGCCCTGCGCCATCAGCGGATTGTTCACCGCGTCGATGTACGAGAGCGCGCGCACCAGCGACGTCACCGTGTTCGGGTTGACGTTGCCGGACGCGCCGCCGCCGATGCAGTAGCTGCGGACGACGATGTTGTTGCGACCCTCGGGCGGATACATGCCGCGGCGGCCGTCGCCGAACGCGATCTGGCCGGTGAGGAAGTCGAGGGTGTAGTGCCGGCTGGTCGGTCCCGACTCGAAGAAGCTGTCGACGCGCTTCCAGCGCACCCAGCACTCCTGCGACTCCTTGGACTCGGCGTCGACCATGCGCACGGCGTCAGGGCCGAGGTCGATCACCTCGCTGTCCTTGGGCCGCTGCTTCTCGCGGATCTCGATCACCTCGCCCTCGAGCACGGGACCGTGCAGCAGCTTGTACGACTGCAGCGGCGAGGCGTCGGAGCTGCCGAGGATCTCGTCGGTGACCGTGGCCTGGTGATAGCCCTCGACCACGTTCGTGAGGACGCGGCGGATGCGCGGGAACTTGACGTAGCCGCCCATCTCGAGGCGCGCGCGGATCCAGAAGCGCTCCTCGGTGAACTTCAAGCTCTTGGCGGCGTCGTCGGGCGCGATGAAGCTGACGAAGCCCGAGCCGGTGAAGCCCACGGTCTCGTCCTGCACCGCCAGCGGCTCCCACTGCTTGCCACGCCAGTATTCCCAGACCACGCGCTGCTCGTTCTCCCACGCGGCCTTCTTGATGCCCTCGTACTTGGTGAGCTCGGGCGTGACCACCTCGGCCTCGTCGCCGGGAACCGAGCCGAGGCCCAGCTCCTCGTCCATCTGGAAGTAGATGCCGACGTGGTCGTTGGGCAGCTTGTCCGCGAACCCGAGGTAAAGCGACGGTGACTCGTCGCTGCGCGCCGAGAACGGCTGGAAGATCGTGTACTCGGTCTTCGCGACCTCGGTGATGTCGGTGTACGTGAAGTCGTTGAACGTCAACGCGTGGCGGACGTCGCGATAGTCCTCGCGGTACTTGAGGCTGATCGACTTGAGCGCGGGGGGACGCAGCGGGCGCTCGTCCTTGGTCACCCACTTGTCGCCGTCGAGCGCGTACTCCGGCGCGATGCCGTAGTCGCCCTTCTCGATGCGGACGCGAATCCACTTCTTGGCATCGCCGTTGACCTCGACCGACTCCATGTCCTTGGGGCGGCGGAACGTCACGAGGCCCGACTGGGTCACGGCGCGCGTGTCGTCGTGGAAGCCGAGCTCGTCGCCGGCGCCGGGCAGACCGCCACGGGGGCTCGAGCGGCCGATGAAGCGCCAGCGCTTGCCGTCGAAGTACTCCCACGCCATCACGAGCTGGTCGCTCGGGTTGGGACGCGGGAACACGGCCTGATCGGCGAGCTGGAGATCGATCGAGATGTACGCGTCGGCGGTCTGGAGCAGCTCGTCGCACGCGAGGTAGAGCACGCAGTCCGCCTTCGGCTCCTTGCCGAACGGGTACGTGTTCTTGCCGAGGTCGAGCGGGATGAACGCGCCGTTGTCGAGGTTGGCGAAGGCCTTCTCGGGGAGCAGACCCTCGCCGGAGATCTCGACGCGCGTGCGTACGGTGTCGATCTCGGTCTCGGACGGATCGCTCGGCACCTCCGAGAGGCGGCCGCGCAGCCACAGGCCCTCGACGTCGTGGACCGTGGTCGGGATGAAGGTCAGCGGACCGAAGAACGCGACCTCGCCGCGATCGACCTCGATCGGCGCCTGGATCATTTCCTTCCAGCGCTCGCCGTTCCAGTACTCCCACTCGAGCATGCGCGCGAGATCGCGCGTGCCGCGCTCGGGACACCCGAGGAACACGCGGAGCACGGACGAGTCGCCGACGCCGGCGAAGCGCGCGTCGGAGAGATAGAGGAAGCGATCGACCCGCTGCGCGCCGCCGAACACCTCGAAGCTGCCGTCGGCCGACTGGTTGATGTAGCGCGAGTTGTCGGAGTAGTTGTCGTCGAAGTACGAGAACGCGCGATCGAGCGCGACGTTGGTGACGGTGAGGTCGCGCGCGGTCTCGAACGTGACGGTCGAGTCGTCACCGGCCTGAGGCGTCGACACCTGCGTGCCGCGCGGGACGCGCTGCTTGGCGGTGCCTTCCACGAGCTTGAACTGGAGCAGCGCCTTGGCGGCGCGCGGCGCATGGAGCTTGATGCCGAGCAGGTTGAGGAACGCGACGTAGTTCTTCTCGGGAACCTGGTTGAGACGGAAGATGAGCAGGTCGCTCATCCACGCCGCGAGCTCCAGCAGCGTGATGCCAGGATCGGACGGGTTGTGGTTGGTCCACTCCGGGGCGTAGCGCGGGATGAGGCTCACGGCCTCGTCCACGATGTCCTGGTAGGTGCGGTCGTCGAGCTTCGGACTTGGAATCATGTGGCCGCCTCGTCGGGGCTACGCAGGTAGAAGGGATAGACCAGGTTCTTCTTCGCGCTCTCGGTGGCGATCACGTACGTGATGCGGATGTCGAGGCGGTTGGGCTCGACCGCGTTGGGCTCGGCCTTGACGGTGACGTCCTTGAGGCGAGGCTCGTACTTGTAGAGCGCTTCCTCGCAGAAGTACTCGGCGCGCGCCGCCGTGATGCTGTTGTTGGGATCGAACATCAGGTCGTGGATCCGGCAGCCGAACTGCGGGCGCTGCACGCGCTCGCCCGGCGCGGTTCCGAGGATGATGAAGATCGACTCGCGCACGCTCTCCTCGAGCTGCGACGACGACAGGCCCCCGGTGAGGTTGATAGCCACGGGGAATCGCCACCCCTTGCCGAGAAACGGGCGGTCGGCCATCAGACGGTCCTTGTCGTGTGGTTACGAGACTGGTTCACCGGTGCGCTCCCCCGAACGCCGGACATAGAGACTTGGTTGTTGCAGACGTGACGAGCCGAAACCGAAACCGAACCGAAACCGAGATCAGGGCTGGAAGCGTCCCTCGATGTACTTGCCGCACTTCGAGCAGGACACGCGCGTGGTTCCGTCCGGTTGTTCGGCGACGACCATGGGACGGGTCTGACAGTGAGGACACGAAAGATCACCCGGACGACCCGCCATGATCTGATCGAGCACGTCCTGCCAGACGATCAGCGCTTCCTCATCCACCGCTGGATCCTTTCGCGCCGGGAACTGTCCGAACGCGGCCCAATCCTACGGACGCAGAAGCATCTTGGTCAACGCGATGGGACACCGATTCGCTAGGTGGAATCCGGCGGAAAAACACGGCTGTTCGCAGATCGATCCACACCCCGACATGAGGAGTTCACCTGCGAATGGTGAGCGCGCGGGAGTAGCCTGGCGCGTGCGCGCGGCGGCACCGGTCGAACCCTGCGATCAGGGCTTCTTCACTTCGCCGTCGGCTTCAGCCGTCACGCCGGTCTCGTTCACGTCGACCGTGGCGCGCGCATCATAGAAATCCCCATCGCCGACGCGATCGATGGCGTCTTGCTTGGCCCGGTCGGCAGCGCCGTCGGCGTCGCGGATGCCACGCGTCTTCTCGAGCGCCGGCTCGGTGGCCGCGGCCGCGGCCGTGTCGGGTGCGGCCTCGACCGCCTCGACCTGTGCGTCGACGGTCGCGCGCTGCTCGTAGTAGTCGCCGGCCGAGTCGAACTGCTGCACCTCGCGCTGCTGGTTGCGGAGGTCGCCCTCCGCGCCGCGCAGGTTGCCCTCGACGGGCGCCGCGGCGCCGCGGGCGTGGCCCTCGACGTCGGTCGCTCCGGAGATGCGGCCCTCGGCGTTGGCCTGGGCGCCGGACGCGCGCGACTCCGCGCTCGACTGGATGCCCTGCGCTTCGTTCAGACCGGACGAGCCCTCGGCGCGCGACTGAGCGCGCGCGACCTCGGAGGCCGGATCAGGCGCGTCGGGAACCTGGCCTGTCGCGACGCTCGTGTCGCCGGACGCGACCGCGCCAGCGGTGCCACCGCCGGCCGCGCCGGCGAGATCGCCGGACGCCGCGGCGCCGGCCGCACCGTCGAGGCCGGGCGCACCCGCGCCGACCGACGCGCCGCCGCCCGCGCGACCACCGGCGGAGCTCACGCCGCCGGCCGCACCGGCCGCGCC